>JBIOWC010000030.1:0-24258 GCA_044868105.1 Blastocatellia bacterium | reverse complement strand
AGGGCTTCGAGCAAACGGATTTTGGCGGCGGGCGTTCCCACTTGCCCGCGATTGATTTGCGTGAAGTGAATCGTGGAAGGCAACCGGCCGGCCAGTTCGGCGGCGGCTTGCTCGAAATTAAATCCGTCGTTGCGGTCGGCAACCAGGAGAGCCTCTGGTGACGGGGCGCTCTTTTCATAATTGATGAGCTTATCAATCATGACGCGGGCCTCTTTGAGATTGCGGAAGGGCAACCGCCCGATGGCCAGTTCCGCCAGGCCATCGCTATTGAAATCCACCAGCTCATCGTCGCTGGCGGTTTCCATATACTGTGTATCAATGAGTTTGGTCGGCACGAAATCGACATTGCCCAATCCCAGATAGTTGCGCCCGTCGTAACTGGCTTTGCCGGCGAGCAAGACAAAGCGCGGCGCTTGTTGCCACTCACGGGCCGCATAGGCGAAGAAATCCTTTAAGGCTTGCGGCGATTTATTGCCGAAGGCGAATTCGTCGTAAAGGTCTTCGATATCAATGAGCGCGACGGTTAACCCCTGACTGCTGCGCACGGCCTTCAACGGTTCGAGCGCCGGGAAGAACTCTTTGTTCGTCACGATCAATAAATCGGCAGCGTTTTTCGGATTGCGCCAGTTCGACGGTTGATTGGCAACCAGCGCGGCCGGTGACTTCAGTTGGGAATCGGCAAGCGCCAGTAAGGTGCGCTCGCCGCTCGCTGGTAGGCCGGCACTGATTTGATAATTTCCGCTATTGCCGAGGACCGCGACTTTAATCTCGCTCGGCGAATTGACGTCAGTGATATCAAAGAGACGGATGGCCGCAGCGGTAAAACCGCCGACGGTTATTTTGTCGCCGGCTTTGGCGGTGAATTTAAGGGTATTGCCGTCGGCCCTGAAGCTATGCGAAAAGTTCAGGCGAAGGACATCCACCAGGGAGATATCGCCGGCCTCCGTTTCGGCCATCAAGCGCACCGTGTTTTCGCCTTCTTTAAGCAGCCCTGGATTCACCGCGACCAGAGTTTTATACAAAGCCTGACCTGAAAAGTTGAGTCGGGTCAGGTCTGTGCCGTTTAGTTGCACCCGCACGTTATGGGATTTTTGCGTCACCCCTTGCAAGGAAATCTCTAAGGTTGCAGAGGTTCCGGCGCTGCGATTCAAGTTGGTCAGCGTGAGGGATTGGTCAACCGGTTGGTTAGCGATAACCGCGCCGAAGAAATTTTCCGCCTCGCCGTTTCTCAAGGACGAAAAATAGACCGTCCGGTCGCGGCGTTCGACGGTCGCCGGAAAACCGCTTGCCGAGGTCGCTGCGCCGTTACCCTCGACCATCGTCAAGCGTTTGCCGGGCGCGCGACCCGCAACCAGCCAGTAAACATGCCTATCGGTCGAAGGGGTGTTCAAGCCGGCGCCGTAAAATTCCAGCGAGTCGGCAGGGTCGAAACGGCCGTCCTGTTCGCCGTTGACTTTGATCGCTTGTTCGATGCCGTCGGCAAAGAGTTGCAGGAGGCGCGGGTCGCTTTTCGCGTCAAGCCCGGCGCTGACAAGCGCCGCTTGCGAAATTCTGTAAAAGCCTTCGCGTTGAACCGATATTTTAATAGCCGCTTGTGGGGCGAGCCCAAGCTGGGTTTGCAAAGCCGCGCCGGAGGGCGCTGCGAGCGGAGCGAAACGCTCAAGCGGCACAGCCCCCAGCCCATTTGCCAACAGCGCCTGGCGCCCGCCGATTTGGGTGATGAGGTCAGAACGTCTTTGCGCTTCGGCGGCATCTTTGGGCGGCATCGAGGAGATGACAAAGGGTCCATTTAAGGTCGCCTTGCCGCTGAGGTCAATATCTTCAAGGTAGTAGCGAACACTCTTGCCGGCGGGCGGCGCATCGGTCCAGTAATACGTGTGACCGGAGAGCAGCGCGGTGCCCGCCCCATCGCTTAAGGCCGACCCGGCGATGAGTTGCGTGGTGATGCGCTGGCGTTGGCCATCAACTTCGCGATAGAGATGGAAGCCGAGATTATCCACTTCAAAGCCGGTCTGCCAGTTGATGAGGACCTGACTGCCATCAGTGACGGCAGTGAAGCGTTCGAGTTTGGCAAGCGTCGGGCTGCCGACAAGGCCGATGTTGACAGAGGTAAATTCCGAGGTGTTGCCATCGGCATCGGTGGCGGTGGCGACGAGCTTATCACCTACGGCAATACCAAGACTCGCCGCATTGCCAGCATTGAAAGTGGCGATGCCCGGTGTCCCGTTATTGTAGTCGCCCGTCGTGTAGTGACTGCTGCCGATAAAGGTCTGGCCCTGGAGGTTCGGGCTCTGATCGGCCTTGAAGAATTCGATGTACAACCCATTCGCGCCGTAGTTTGAATTGGCCGGGGCGGAGTCGACCTTGTATTGCAGCACAAGGTCGCCGTTGGTATTGATCGTGGCGCTCACAAATTCAGGATAGTTCTGTAGGTTGTTCGGACCCGTGTCGGCATCGCCGGGATCATTTGGCACAGGCACGGGCGGCGGGGCTCCCGGATCTTCCGGGTCAGCCGGTTCATTGAGGGAAATTCCATGCATCGCATTCGCAAAGATAGAATTGGGATCGATGAGGATGCCGATACCGGCATCGGGCGCCGCCGCGACGCCATTGCGGCCGTTGTTGGCGATCACATTACCTGCATTCTGTTCATCGCCGCCGATGAAGTTGTTACTTGAGTTGCTTGCAAGGTAAACGCCATTACCCCCGTTTCCGAGTGGACCGAGTCCATCGGCGGCTACGCCGATGTAGTTGCCTTTGATGGTGTTGGCAAACGCACCGCCTTCTATGCGGATACCATCCGTCATGTTGCCGGAAATGATATTGCGGGCGGCCGGGATATTCGCCCCAAAACCACCGATGTCGTTGAGGAAGGATTCCGAGATGAAAATGCCCGCGCGTCCGTTTGTTATCTGGTTCGTTCCCGAAGCATCAGTGCCGATCTTGTTTCCCTGGATGGTGTTCTGGTTCGTGCTACGACAAACGAGTTCGACACCGTTTACGGCATTTCCCGAGATCACATTCCCCAGTCCGAGGCCGCCGATGACGTTTAATCCCGCCGAGTTCGAACCGCAAGTACCGTCCGGTTGAATGGCCTTGATCGCAACCCCGGAGCCTTGATTGGGGATCGGCGAGGTCCCTTCACGGTTAGTACCAATGCGATTATTCTCGATCCGATTGAAGGATCCGCTCAGATTCCCCAGGAAGGGCTTGATCAGGATGCCGTCGCCGCCCGCCGATGTAGCATGCGGGGCCTTCGGAGCTCTCGCCGAGAGTGAGCCATTACCTGAGATCGTGTTATCGGAGATCACATTATTACTACCCCTGATCTCGATACCTCCGGAAATATTTGCCAGCGAGTTCTCGCCGGCCGCATCGACGCCGATCATATTCGCGGCAACGCGACTCTCTGAAGCCTTGCTGCTTAATTCAATCCCATACATGCCATTACCCGAAATGACATTGCCGAGGCCCGGCAGGCCGATCTGATTTCCGGTGCCTTCAACCCAAACGCCGAACGACCCATTTCCGATTGCTTCTGCACCTGATGAATTCGTTCCAATCTTATTCTCGATGATCGTATTGTTGTCCGGCGTACGGTTCTGCCCCTCGAACTCAGCGACTAAGAAAATGCCGTGTCGTTGGTTCCCGGTGATCGTGTTACCGCGAAGCTCGTTAGTATCTCCCCGGATATCGAAACCGTCCTCGTTGGGCGCGATCTCTCCCGAAAAAGGATTCAAGCCGATGACGTTTGAGCGGCAGAAATTATGCGATGCCTCATAACTGAGAAAAACGCCTGCGTGCAAGCTCTCGAAGATGAAATTTGCTCCACTTCCTGATGTCCCAGACGGCAGGCCGATAAAATTCGTTTGTGCCGTCAGCAAGACGATGCCGAAGGCGTTCCCGGTCGAGTTTTCGCCGGAGGGTGGCCCGATCAGGTTATTAGCGACCGTGTTGTCATGGGTATTGATCTGCAGACCTGCGGGACGTTTGGTTTGCAATGACTCGAACCATTCTATTATGGCCTTGGTCGCCGCTTCTCTGGAAGCATAAGCGTTCCGGTTGACGGCGGTTGACGGCGTCTCTTCGCTCATTTGAATGCCGACCACATTTTCATAGATCACGTTTCTGAGTTGACTGCCATTTCCCGGCATACCGATATGATTTCCGGAGGATCTGTTGATGAGCACGCCAAACAGGTTCTGCGTAATGACGTTGTTTAATACCGTATTTCCGTTCGCACCATCGAGCAGATCGATCCCGGCCTTCGCTCCGATGATCACATTCCGCTTGGCCGGCGCGCCGTGCAAACCGCCGATCGTGTTGAATGAGGCGCCTTGCTCCAGCAGTATCCCGTCGAAAGGGCCTGTCACAAAGGTCTGACGATCGCTGAACATGCCAATAAAATTGCCAAAGATCGAGGTATCGGTGGCCGAATTGAAGAGACGAATGTTTGCCTCGCTGTTGCCCGTGATGAAATTCGCGTCATGATCGTTGTTGCTGCCTATGATATTGCCCCTGCCGATCACCTGGACGCCGGTGCGTTGAGAACCCGTCTGATCGATCGCCATTCCGCTCGCGAGTAGCCCGACCCAGCAAAACTCCAACGTGTTTCCATTGCTGCGGAAGATGACGCCGGAGCCTGGAAATCTGTTGATGATCAGGCCGCGCACCAGGGAATTATCACTCCCGGGACCGAAGAATAGTCCCGTCGTATCCGACTGTATCGCTCCACTAAGTTCGATCATCGGCCGTGACGTCGAACCGGGCTGCGTGTCAGCCAGTATCCTTACCGGATGGTCTATTTCGGGCAGCGGCGTCGCAGGAGAAATGGTGTGCACCCCGGGGCCGGGGATGTCGAAGGTTATCTCTCTTGGGCCAACATAATCGGGAGAGGTAACCACCTGAAGAGCAGCGCGCAGGCTGCATTGCAATCCGTCGGTCGAGGTGTCTACGTCGCAGACGCCGTCCGCAGCGTTTTGATCAGGCTGATCGGTTTCGATATTTACCACGATCGAAGCCGGACACGATTGCTCAACAAAAGCCTTGTATTCCGCCAGGTTGTGGAATTGCGGCACCCCTTCGCACGTCTGTCCCGCATTGCAGGAGAATTCCGATGTGTTGCCAAGATCATCGGTCGCGGTCGCCGAGAATGACAAAGCCTGCGAGACCGGAGACGTGCTCATAAAACTGAACTGGCCAAATCCATTTCCGTCGACCGTAACGTCTACAGAACCGAGATAGGTCTCGCCCTCGCCGTGGCCGGTGCCGTCGCTTGTCGAGCTGGAATAAAGGTCTATAGTGAAGTGATGGAAGGGCGTACTCCGCAGGGTGCCCGTAAGCGTTAGATTGCCAGACTGATCGAAGGTCGGCGTGAAAAGCACGGGAAAATTCTGCAAATAATTCGCCCCCAGATCCGCGTCCTTCTCGCAAATATCGTTGAGGGTAACCCCATCGGCGTTGTTGAGCGCATTGCTCAAATCAATGCCGAGACCGGCATTGTCGTGAATCGAGTTGTTGCGAATCTTGATGCCGGTGGCGTCTCGCGCCACCAGGATGCCCGCGCTGTTACTAAACGCCGTGCCGTTATAGGCGATGTGATTGGCTTCTCCGTCGGGGCCGCCGATTTGTATGCCAAGGCCCCGAAACACGAAGATGCCGTTGCCGCCATTGCCAAGGGGGTTAAGCAAAGCGTTCACGCCGATCAAATTGTTGGTGATGGTGATTGGTGTCGGATAGCCGGGAAATGCAAAGTTAACGATGCCATCGGCATGGTTGCCAGAAATGATGTTGCGGGCAAGCGGATGCGCGCCACCGATCAGCGTCGGCTCGGTGAACCCTCTGATGAGGGAGATGGTGGGTTGCGGATTGCTGATGTCGCTGTTTGGAATTGCCAGAACACCAGAGGCGTCCGTGCCGATGCGATTGCCTTGAATGTTCAGTGACGAGAAATATCCGGCGCCCGGAAAAGGCGATGAAAAAGTGAACGCGTTGAGGGCGCCAGTCGGGTTTCCCGAAATGAGATTGCCGAGCGAGACTGGCGCGTTATTGTCGTCTATACCAACCGCTCCGATGAAGACCTCGCCAAACAATATATTGCCGATCTCAAGCGCGCTGGTGTCGTAATTGGGAATGGCCTGATTGCCCTGCTGATTGGTCCCGATGTAGTTATTGAAAAAGCCCATTGTGCCGCGGCCCGTGAAGTAGATGTTGCCAAATCCCCCATTTCCCGAATAGAGATTGCAAAAGCCAGTACAGGCGCCGCCCGGCGTCGTGCCGCCCGGCGCGCCAAAGTAGGAGTAGGTCATATTGTGAGCGATATCCACGATACCGCGAGAGCGATCAAGCCCGCCGGCATAGTTGCGAAAATCGTTGGGCATCGCGATGGTGCCGGTCACATCGGTGCCGATGTTATTTCCGGCAATCGCGCAGAATCCGCCTTCACTCTGGGTAAAGATTTCTTCATCACAGGCGATCGCCTCAAAGCCGTTATCCGCGACGATATTCCGTCCGCCTTGCGCGATCGACCCGATCGTCGTTTGGGTTAATGGGGAGGTCAGGATGGCTCCGTAACAGTTGCCCAGCGGCAGCGTGCCGCCGGGATTGGTGCCGAAAAAGTTCCCCGCCAGGTTGTTGTTCAGCGTCAACAGTTCGTTGGTGTTCTGATCAACCAACGTGACAATAAACATCGCGGCTGAAAAGACTCCGTTCCCAATGTGTAGACACTGGCCCGGCGAATTCGGATCCGCTAGTCCATTACCAGAAACCGTATTGCCATCGCCGGGGCTGTCACCGCCAAACGCGTTATTCGCTCCGCTGAAGAACAGCCCGTTACCATTTCCTAGTTTGGCATTGCCCGCCGCATTCAGCCCGATAAGGTTTCCGTTAAACCTGTTGTTGTTGCCGGCGGTCATCGAAATGCCGACGCCAAAGGTTGTCGGTGTGCCATTGCCTGACATCACATTGCCGCCGGGCGCCACCGTTGACCCGATGAAATTGTCGTCGGCGTCGAAGATATTCAAACCGGTAGCGCTGTTGCCACGGTCTAACAGGCCGGTGATGTCGGTGCCGAGATAATTGCCGATGAGAAAGTTATTGCTGCTGGTTGGCAAGCCTAGCGGAGTTTCAATGGTGACGCCGTTGCCGCCAATCTGACTTCCGCCCGAGGTCACGCCTTGAAAGCGATTCACCACAAGCGACTGAATGGTGATGTTACTGCCGCGAATCTTCAACCCATCAGCCGGTGCAGGAACATTGGCTCCAGAAATCTCGACCGTCGGATGATTGTTGCCGTCTGTAGGGCCAAGAAAGACGACCGCATCGGTTATCGCAGGCAATTCCGACGCGGGTGAGATGGTGGTCTGAACGCCCCCGAAATCGAAGGTGATAAAGTCAAGGCCGGGACTACTATTCGCCAGCAGGATCGCATTCCTAAGGCTGCAGGGGTTCGCATCGATGCAGTCGCCAAAATCCGTAGTGCTGTTGACCGTGAAATCATTCGCCGGCGCGCTGAGCACGACGGATGGCGCGGGCGCGCCTTTTCTGAGCACCACCAGATCCGAAAGCGCATCGACGTTCAAACGCATGGCTAGCACGGCTTGCACCTCGCCTTCAACATCCAACGAGGCAACATCGAATTGATTGTGTCCTGCCGATGGCGGCAGTTTTGCCGCCAGATGAATCTGATTGGTGGCGCTGTCAATAATCATCAAATCATCGAGGTTGCTGCTCGACACCTTGGCGCGCTGCAACTTCTGCCCGTGGCCACTGGCCGCCGCCGCTTTAGCGAATGGCGAACCGGAAACCAGGGTCTCAATCTGCCAGGAGGCGAGCGTCGAGGGCCTGGCGGCGAGACTGCGAAGAAAGGCCGCTTTCGCGCGCTCCGTTAGCTCGGCTTTTTGCTGAGCGCCTTCAGCCATGAGTTTGGCGATTGCCTGCTTGTCCGGCTTTGGCGCATCTTTCGCGGCCTGCTCGAGCAACTCTCGCAAATACTCCTGAAAATTGCGGCCCTTCGCCGCGTTCATATCAATTAGCGGCATGCCGAATGCATCGGTTGTCTTGCCGGGCGTTGGGGCAGGTTCAGCAAGGGTAGCGAGCGAGCGGGGTTCGGCATCGGTCGGCACAAAGGGAACCGGTTTGGTTTGCCCGAGCGCCGTGGCCGGCAGTTTGTTATTGGACGGCGCTTGTTTGCGGTTCGGTTCCAGACGGTAGATATTGCCGTCCGTGCTGAGCATCGCAAGTGTTTGCCCGCGCTTCTCGCCAAAGCGTCCGACCGCCATCGCTGAAATTGCAAACGGCATCTTGCGCGTAGCGACCACCGGATTGGGGCGTTTGATGCCTGATTCAGGAACTAGATCCCAGGGGTAGGCTTGTCCGCGCCCGTGAATGACCACCAACTGCTCGCCGCAAGCCACGGCAATATCTGCATAATAATCTTCATCAAGGTTGCCGATGGCAATGTCGGTAGCTGGCGCCGGTAAAGTAATAATCTCAGGCTTATGTTTGAACGCGCCTTCGGGATGGGCAAACACCAAGAGCTGTGAACTCTTGTCATTTTGCACGGCAATCACTAAATCGCTCTGCCCGTCGGGCCGGCCGATTTCACCGCTGACCAGCTGTGTGACTTTCCCGGCTAAAGTGAGGGTCTGCGGGGCGGCGAAATTACCCCGCCCATCGCCGCGTAACAGTTGGATACGGCTATCGTTTTTGGCGACTGCCAAAATATCTTTTTTACCATCGGTATTGAAATCACCGACGACCAGAAAATCGGGATTGAGGCCCAGCGCAAAGGAGGTTTCGCTCGGATAAAAAGGTGAATCAATAAACGTGCCTTCGGCTTGATGTTTTTTGGCCTTCGCCGAATTGGGAAATTGTGCATCAAGATTGCCGCGATAAAATTTTAGCATCCCACTACTATCGGCCGTCACTAAATCGGCGACCCCATCAGAATCGAAATCGGCGGTGGCTAACAGATGTGGCGAAGCCTGTGAACTGCTCTGTTGAGCATTGATTGGCAGTTCTTTGCCGTCTTGAAAGTTGATATAAGGCGTGCCGCGCTGTTCAGCGTGAACCGTAATTTTGGCGGGAATTTCCGAATTTTTCTGAGCTTTTTGAATTTGCGGTTCGCCGGCTGACGCTGCCGGTTTCTGCAAAATCTGTGGCGGCGCGGTCGGCTCGTCAGCTGGCTTCGCATCACCCTTGAGCGGCGCTGCAAAGGGTTTTTCATCTTTGGCGGCTTCCTCAGTCGCGCCTTGACCGGCGGCTTTTTCCGGATCATTGGATAACCCGTAGGATGAACTTGCGGCGCTTGGCTGAGCGTCAGCTAAAGCGCGATGCACCGCACTGAAGCGTGAGCGATATTGAACCGGGGTTTTAAAAATTGCCGCTACCCCAAGGTTGCCACCGACTGCGCGTTGATTGACCGGGGGCCGCGCCGCCCGGGGTTGTGCTGTCGTGATATGAAGCGTTTGAGGAGTTGTAATTTTGTCGGGTGCGAAGCTCGCCTTGCCAAAGAAATTTCTTAGATTAACGTTCTGTGAGCGGCGATGGCCGGAGCTATTGGCCAGGCTACGCTGTAAACCCTGGTGAACCAGAAGGCCGTTTTTGAGATGTAAGGGGGTTGAAGCGGCGCGTTGAAAGCGGTTAAGGGCGTCAATATTTTCAGCCACGGCTGGCGCCGGCGTTGCCCGGCGATTGGCGCGGTCAACAATGGCCTTGAACCGCATTTGAATTTGGGGGCTGCGGCTCGTCGCGCGTGGTAATGTGCCGTTGCGTTGATAAACTCCGGCGTTGGTGCTCTGTAGAAAGATAAAAAAAATGAGCCCAAGGTGAAGAGATTTTCGAGTCAATCGTGAGGTCAACATAACCGATTTCCTTTTACTTTTAGAGCAGAGAGCTTGATTTGGCTGCTCAAGGGATTGCCAACCGATAACAACGTGCTCTAGGTCGAAAGACCGCCCGCTGAAATTCTGGCTTTCATTTACTCATGCGAGAAAAAAGCGGGGATTACCCCATAGGGAAATTTTTTTGAGATGGGTTGCGATTTGCCAAGTGGTATTGTGCTATAATCGCCGCCTTCTCAGCGTGCAAATCGTCTTTTGTGAAGCAAACGAACCATGGGCAAACCAGCGCAAATCACCGAATTGCTTGCCGGGTGGCGCGGCGGACAACCCGGCGCTTTCGACCAGCTTTTTGCGCTGGTCTATGATGAACTGCGGGCGCTGGCCTCCGGATATATGCGGCGGGAACGCGCTGACCACACCTTACAAACGACGGCGCTGGTTAATGAAGCCTATGTCAAACTGGTCAGTCACAAAGATGCGCTGCTGGAAAATCGGCTGCATTTTTTTGCCGTCGCGGCCAAAGTCATGCGGCAAATTCTCATCGACCATGCGCGCGCCCGCCAGGTTGAAAAACGCGGCGGCGGGGCGGTTAAGCTCTCTCTCGATGAAGCGATGGTGATGTCGGACGAGCGGGCTGGCGATCTGCTGGCGCTCGATACGGCGCTCAAATCTTTAGCGGCGATTGATGCGCGCAAAGGTCAGGTGGTCGAACTCCGTTTTTTCGGCGGCCTGACGATTGAAGAGACCGCCGAGTTTCTCGGCATCTCGTTTAATACCGTGGTGCGCGATTGGGAGATGGCCAGAGCCTGGCTCTATCGCAATATTTACGAGGAAGACAATGGAGGCTAATCGCTGGCAGCAAATAGAAGAGTTGTTCGGCGAAGCGCTTCACCTGGCGGTCGGCGAACGCGGGGATTTTTTGGCGGCGGCCTGTGGCCGCGATGACGCATTGCGTCGCGAAGTTGAAGCGTTGTTGGTCGCGCATCAACGAGCCGGAGAGTTTATTCAAGCCCCTGCAGTTGACGATGCGATTCGCCTGATCAAGCGTTCGGATACGCCGTTAGCCCAACATTATCGCCTTGGGGTTTACGAAATCATCAAAGAGATCGGCCGCGGCGGCATGGGAGCGGTCTATCTGGCGGCTCGGGCCGATGACGAATATAGAAATTATGTCGCCATCAAACTCATCAAACGCGGCATGGACAGCGAAGACATTTTGCGACGCTTCCGTAACGAACGACAGATTCTTGCCTCGCTCAATCATCCGAACATCGCCAAACTGCTTGACGGCGGCACCAGCCAGGAGGGTTTGCCGTTCTTTGTCATGGAATATATCGAAGGGCAACCGCTCATCGAATATTGTGACACGCATAAACTTTCGACCGCTGAACGCCTGCGCCTGTTTCGCGAAATCTGCGCAGCGGTGCAGCACGCGCATCAGAACCTCATTGTCCATCGCGACCTCAAACCCAACAACATTTTGATTACCGCCGGCGGCACGCCGAAACTGCTCGATTTTGGCATCGCCAAATTCCTGAACCCGACGCTGGCGCTGCAGACGTTGGCGCCGACGGCAACCCTGATGCGCCTGATGACCAGAGACTATGCCAGCCCCGAACAGGTGCGCGGCTTGCCCGTTACCACGGCAAGTGATGTTTATTCCTTAGGGGTGTTGCTCTACAAATTGCTGACCGGACATCATCCTTATCATTTCAAAACGCCGCAGCCGCAAGAGGTTGAGCGGGTGATTTGCGAGAGCGTGCCGGAAAAACCGAGTGCGATTGTGACGCGCACGGCAACCATTGAAACCGCGACCGGCGAAACCTTAAACATCACTCCGGATATTGTGAGCCGCACGCGCGAAGGGCAGCCGGATAAATTGAGACACGCGCTCACGGGCGATTTGGACAACATCATTTTGATGGCGATGCGCAAAGAGCCGCAAAGGCGTTATACGTCGGTGGCGGAATTTTCCGAAGACCTGCGCCGTCATCTCGAAGGCTTGCCGGTTAAGGCCGCGAAAGACACCTTCAGGTATCGCGCCGCGAAATTTATCAAACGCCACCGCGTCGGGGTGGTGGCCGCCGCATTGGTTTTGTTGAGTCTGGTCGCAGGCATCCTGGCGACCAGTTGGCAGGCGCAACAGGCGCGACAAGAGAAAGCCAAAGCCGAAGAGATTAAAAATTTTATTGAGCGAACGCTGAATTATTCGAATCCCCATTCAAGCCTATCAGGAAAAAATATCAAGGAAACGACGGTGTCTGAAGTGCTGGACGAGGCGGCCAAACGCCTTGAGAGCGGCGAATTCGCCAATCAACCGGAGATTAAAGCTGAGTTAGAGCAGATTATTGCCCGCTGTTATTACGGTCAGGGTAAATACGCCCTGGGCGCAAAGCATCTGCAGGAATTTATCCTTTTACAACGCCAACTGTATGGCGATAAGCATCCCAAAACGCTTATTGCCTTAACCTCCTGGGCCGGGCTGTTGTTTGACAAAGGAGAGATGCTCGAATCAGAAAAAATATACCATCAGGTTTTGCCCTTGATGCGCGAGGAACAGAAAAAAGGTTCGATCAAGGCTGGCGATTTGGCTTTGGCGCTCAATAACTGTGCTTATCTGCGGCGCACGCAAGGCGATTCTCGCGAAGCTGAATTCCTGTTCCGCGAAGCCTTAGCCTTGGATGCACAAATACCTGAGGAATTGCGTTATATCAATGCGACGACTCGCAGCACGCTGGCTTCGACGCTCGCCGATCAAGGAAAGTTTGATGAAGCCGTGCAAACCGCTTATCAAGCGGTCGCTGAATATCGCCAGCGCGGTGACCTCACCAATCCCAGTTACGGATTCGCGTTGACGATACTTGGTGGATTTCTCACTGAGAAAGGCGACTATGTGGAAGCCGACAACGACCTGCGCGAAGCCGAAACCCTTTACCGCAAATATCTCTCTACTTCCGGGTTGTGGATGGGCGATAACCTGCGCAATCAAGCGAGCTCTTTATATCAACAAGGAAAGTATGGCGAGGCGATAACCAAAGCGACGGAAAGCTTAAGCATTTATCGCGAAAACTTTGGCACCCATTACGACCATTATCCGACCGCGCTGATTATCCAGGGGTTGAGTTTGACGAAGCTGAATCAGGCGAAAGCGGGCGAAAAGCTTTTGCGCGAGGCGGTAAAAATTCGCACAGAGCTCTTGCCCAAGGAACATTTTTGGGTGGCGATGGCCAACAGTGCGCTCGGCGAATGTTTGACTCTGCAACAGCGCTACGCTGAAGCCGAACCGCTGTTGCTTGAAAGTTATCAAAGCCTCAAAACCAGTCTCGGCGAAAGGGCTGGGCGAACGCAAGAAGCTTTAAGGCGAGTGTGCAAGCTTTATGAGGATTGGCCGAAGCCGCAACTTGTCGAGCCATATCACGCTCAACTTTCGCCACCGGCAAAATAGCGCGGCGAAGGTTGCCGGCGCGACATTCTTGGATGTTGTAAAGTTATCTGTCGCCTCGTTTTCGTGGGTTAAGGCGCGAACGGCGCACAGATTTTGAGGGCTTATAAATGAATAGAAGAGACTCACTCAAAGGGCTAGGGCTCATCGTCGGGGGAAACCTGTTGGCCAGTGATGCGGTTGCCGACTTCTTACAAACCGCCGCTTCGATCAAAGCGGGAGAGAGCCGTTGGCAGCCGCGTCTACTCTCTGCTCAACAGGCCGCCCTGCTTCAGGAACTCGTGGAAGTCATCATCCCCACGACCGACACGCCGGGCGCGAAAGCGGCGCTGAGCTATGTCTTCGTTGATCTATATGTCAAAGACTGTTATCCGAAAGCGCAGCAGGACATCTTTCTCAAAGGTCTGGACGACCTCGACGCAAGCAGCCGAAAACAATGGCGCCGGCCCTTTCTTGAGCTGTCGCCGGACGAGCGACTCGGTTTGCTCAAGCAGATGGAGAAGGAGAGCTGGGACCGGGGTGAAGCCGTCGAACAGTCTTTCATTCGGATGTTGAAGAATCTGACGCTGATGGGTTTTTTCACTTCGCAGGCCGGGGCAACCAAAGCCGCCACCTATGTGCGGTCGCCCGGCCCATTTGAAGGTTGTACGGAACTCAGGCCCGGACAAAAGGCAGACGCGCTGCCCTTTATTTAACTGCGTGTTGGAGGCGCATGAATATCATGTCGGCAAAAGAGTCTCACACCTATGATGCGATCGTCGTCGGCTCAGGCATGTCGGGCGGCTGGGCGGCCAAGGAACTGACCGAAAAAGGGCTGAAGACCCTGGTGCTCGAACGCGGTCGCCACGTCGAACACATCAAAGACTATCCGACGGCTAACCAAGACCCCTGGGACCTGCCGTACGCGAACGAGTTGAGCCTCAGAGACAAGGACGAGTATTTCATCCAGAAGAAGGTTTACAACTGCAAACAGGACACCAAGCATTTCTTCGTAAAAGACACCGATCACCCTTACAATCAGGTCAAGCCGTTCAACTGGATGCGCGGCTATCAGACCGGCGGCAAATCGCTGATGTGGTCGCGCCACTGTTTCCGTTGGAGCGACCTCGATTTTGAAGCCAACGCCAAAGAAGGCATCGCGATTGACTGGCCCATACGCTACCGCGACATCGCGCCGTGGTACGACTACGTCGAAGAGTTCGTCGGCGTCAGCGGCGAAAACGCCGGCCTTGCGCAACTGCCCGATCAAAATCTGTTGCCGCCTCTGGAGATGAACTGCCTCGAACGTCATGTGAAAGAGCGCCTCGCCCAGCACTACAGCGACCGCCGCATGATTGTCGCCCGCGTGGCGGTGTTGACGCGGCCCCACAAGGGGAGAGGCCGCTGCCAGTCGCGCAACATGTGCGCCCGGGGTTGCCCATTTGGCGCCTATTTCAGCAGCAACTCGGCGACCTTGCCGGCCGCAGCCAAGACCGGCAAGCTGACCCTGCGCCCGTTTTCAATCGTCCACAGCCTCATCTATGACGCCGACAAAAAACGCGCCGTCGGGGTGCGCGTGATTGATGCGGAAACCAAAAAGACCGAGGAGTATTTCGCCCGCATCATCTTCTTGAATGCCGGCACCTTGAACACCACGTTGATTCTGTTGAACTCGACTTCCACGCATTTCCCGAATGGCTTTGCCAATTCGAGCGGCGTGCTGGGGTCTTACCTCATGGATCATCAGGAGGCCGGCGGCGCCATCGGCTTTTACGAGGGCTTCGCCGATAAGTATTATCGCGGGCGCAAACCAAACGGCATGTACATTCCGCGTTTTAGGAACATCAAAGAGACGAGAACCGATTACCGGCGCGGCTTCGCCTACGAAGCCTATTCGGGAAGGGAGAACTGGCAGCGGGGCTTCTACCGGCCGGGGATGGGGGCGGATTTCAAGAGCGAGATGGCGCGGCCCGGCGGCTGGTCTATGCTGCTGGTCGGTTACGGCGAGTGTTTGCCGGACGTCAAAAATCGCGTAACGCTCAACCGCGACCAGAAGGATCAATGGGGATTGCCGACGCTCAACCTGGATATTCAGTACGGCGAAAATGAACTCGCCATGCGCAAAGACATGCAGGCCTCGGCCGAAGAAATGCTAGGCGTCGGCGGCCTAAAGAACGTTCAGTCTTTGTCATTAGAGCCGGTGCCCGGCGGCTGCATTCACGAGATGGGTACGGCGCGCATGGGCAATGACCCCAAGACGTCTGTGTTGAACCGCTTCAACCAATGTCACGAGGCGCTCAATGTGTTCGTGACGGATGGCTCCTGCATGGTCTCTTCGGCCTGCCAAAACCCTTCGCTCACCTATATGGCGCTGACGGCGCGGGCCTGTGATTACGCCGTAAGAGAGCTCAAACGCGGCAATCTGTAGCCCCGCAAGCCTCGCCGGCAAGCGCTACGCGCCATCAACTCCTTCTCAGGCGACTGCCCCCTTAGGGCGCTTGATGTGCATCCCAGGATTTTTCATCAGCTCATATCCAAAATGCTTGAAATCGGCTAGGGGAGCCCGTTTCAGGTTCGAAGGCAACTTGCGGCTTTAACCATTTCAGCAAAGGGGCTCGGTGATGCGGGCGGCCAAAAAATTAGACCCGCTCGGCCGTGGTTAAAGTTGCTCAATAAATCTTCTGTTAAATTGCAACCCTATCGGGTGAAGGTTATCTCCGATCTTTTTTACGCACACTTCTTTTGCTGCTCGGGCGCCGCAAAAAAATATTTCAATCCACTGAGGGAACTATAAAGCGCTTCCTGCATGAGATGGGTGAGTAAATAAAAATGAAACAAGCGACCTGAAGATTCGGAGATAAGTATGAAGCAACTGAAAAGTTTGAAGATTGGCTTGGCGAGCCTAATGGTCATCGCCTCTGTAGCGACACTCTTCGCCCAAGACCAGCCCCAATGGAAGGTCGGCGATAGGGTCGAAACCTACAACCCCATAACGACCGCCTGGGAACGGGCGACGATTATAAAGATTGAAGACTGGCGTCAGTATGGTCGCGGCTTCTGGTATCGCGTGCGGCTCGATAATGCGCAAGCTTCAACAACCGAGTGGGCGACGACGCCAGACCGCATACGCGCTTTGGAAACCGGACCGGCGCCCAACCCTGCGGGCGGCAGTCCGGCGGGCGCGAATACCCGGCCAACAGCCAACGGCGGACGCGACTCAGGTCGCTTCGCGGTCGGTGATCGCGTTGATTATCCCGACAGAGAAGGCCGGGCAACGGTCATCGAAATTGGCGCTGACGGACGGTACAAAGTTCGGCTGGATGGCTGCAAACCTTATTTGGGAGAACGCTGGGTTGACAGAACCAGCATTCGTTCTGCACCGACGGTGAGCGCCGATAACCCGGATGTGAGATACCTGTTCGGCAGTTGGGCGCTGTTCGAGCCGGGCGCCTTCAATACGGTGACGCGCGGCGATCAGGTCTATCGTGAGTGGGGGATGGGTGGCAAAGCGCCGCCCCTGCAAATCAATGCCGACGGCACTTACATCTGGAAGGAAGATTCCCAACGCACCACGCGCGGCAAATGGAGGACGGATGCCAGAGTGACCGGCATCGCAAGAAAAGCCAGCGAGTCAATGGAAGGAAACGCCTATCACGACGGGGTGGTGATTAAAGACGCTGAAGGCGTCGAGTGGAAAGTCTACAAAGTCGTCATTGCCGGCAAAGCGCGCGACAGTCTGGTGGTCGCCCGCATCTGCCAGGAAGCCAATATGCTGATGGGAACTAGAATCCGATAGAACAGGGTCAGGCAGTTTTCGATACACGAAAAGGGTTTGGTGCGAAAGGCAAAGTTTATCTTCGGATGGAACGGAGAGGACGGACCAGGCGGATTCTGAGAATCCGGCTTTTCCGCCACATCCGAGGATAAACATAAGGCATCAGATTGGCTAACCCTGACTTGAATGCGAAATACTGCCTGACCCTGCCGATAGAAAGATAATTAACTCTGGCGATAGCCTGGCGGTTTTACAGATTACACCCAATCACCTTGCAAGGGATGCATCATTCGCAAGGGTCAGCGGCGTAGTTAAAAGGATTCATACTTGCCCGTTCAACAAGGGGCACAAGCGTACTAAAGTTTTGCGAATATCACAGCGACCGGGTGAGCGCGGCATCGCATCTGGCGAGTAGCCCGGCGACCCGCTCGGGCTCGTTTAGGTCGGGCGGCGTCAGCGCATTGCGGCCTTTCAACTCCAGCCAGCGATCCAGGCTACGCTGATAAGCCGCGCGCGCTTGTTGCAACTGTTCAAGGCGGGGCCGAACAATCGTCGCTTTGGCGGCAAGCGCTGCGTAAGTTTCGGCAAGCTGCGAATGGGCGTGCGCCAGGATGATCTGTTGCGGAATACTGAAGGGCGGCGCCTTTACCAGGTCTTCATAAATAGCCACTCCCTTCAGCACTTCATCAAGCCCTTCGGTTAAGTTGCCGAGGTCGGCCATTGCCGCTCCTCTCCCCAGAAAAATTTGCGCCAGATTGCCGCGGTCTATGGCGCTGGTCGGATTTGGTGATTGCGCCTGACTAATGGCTAAGGCGCGGCTGTAATGCACGAGCGCCGCCGTTGGCTCGCCTTTCTTACGCAACAGGTTTCCGGCTAGAAGATGCGCTTCGGTTAAGGTGCCGCCCAATTCGGATTTGCCGAGGTTAGCAACATAAAGCCTTTCGCCAAGCTCGACCTCGCGGTGGACGTATTCAAAGGCTTCATCTATCCGGCCCAGGCGTAACCGCAACTCACTCAAGGTAAAATAGCCGACGAGCAGGTCGTGTTGCCAGCGCTGGTTGGAGGGGTCGGATTGCGCGAGCGACTCGCGAATTTCCTGTGACTGGCGCGCGTCTTGCAGCGCCTCATCGGCGTTTCCGCCGTCCATTAACAGGTTGGCAAGCTTGAGATAACTGAGTGCTACCTCTCTGCGATAAAAGGCATTCTCAGGATGCTCGGCGGCAAATTTTTCGCAGATCTGCTGCTCTTTTCGCGCGTAGGCCAGGGCGCTTGCCCGTTCGCCAATCTCGCGTTGAATGTTGGCGAGGCGGCTATAACTGACTTTCAGGTACAAAAGGATTTGAGAGTTTTCAGGGTCACCAGCGGCCAGCGATTCGCGGATTTGTAACCCTTGCCTGAGGTGCTGCATGGCGCCATCCAGATCGCCGAGGTCGTTATATCCCGGATGATAACAAAGATCAGCAATCGAAGTGTGGACCTGCGCAAGGTAAAGTTTGGCTTTCGTGGTTTTCAATTGAGCGGCTGACGTTTCGGCAAGCGTCAGGGCGCGTTGGTAATTTTCCAGTGCGCCGGGTAGGTCATTCAAATCCCAAACAACATCCCCGATATCTTCGTAACTGCGCGCCAGCCTCTGGCGGACCTCCGCATCATTCGGCGCGGCCGACAATAGGTGTTCGCAAATTTGAACGGCTTTACGATAACTGGCCAGCGCCCCGTCGGTATCGCCCAGATTAGAGTAGTAAGAATTGCCCTGCACGTCGCCGATTTTCAAATAGGCTTCGGCCAGTTCGTTTTGCAACGCTGAGTCATTGCTGCTCTCCTGCGCGAGACTGTCAAGATATTCGAGCGCATCTTTGACCAGCCGCTCGCGCACGGGCGTCGAACCTTGCAGGTTGGCAATCGCGTCGTGGTAATCGAAAATTACCGAGTGCGCCAGCTTGCGCACTTCATTGAACCGCCGTTCAGCCCGCGCCCGCTGCCTCAGGGTGGTTACTGCCCCGCTCGTAACCGCGATGACAATCAGCAAGGCCGCCAGCACCGCCACTTTATTGCGCTTGATAAATTTCGCGCTGCGATAGGTGAAGGTATCTTTATGGGCAATAACCGGCAAGCCTTCCAGATGCCGGCGCAGGTCTTCGGAAAATTGTTCAACCGAGGCGTAGCGCCGCTGCGGCTCTTTTCTAAGCGCCATTAACAGGATGTTATCCAGGTCGCCGCTCAAGCTGCGTTTCAGCCTGGCTATTTCGTCAGCCCGTGTCGGGCTTAGGGTTTCTGGTGCGCCGCCCGTTGAAGAGGCAGCCTCTTCGGCGGTCTCGGTGCGCCGGATGACCGTGCTGGGCTTCACCGGTTCATCTTCTAACACGGCCCGCATGATCTCTTCGGCTGAATGGCCTTTTAAGCGATAGGGACGATGCCCGGTCAGTAACTCGTACAACAACACACCTAGCGAGTAGACATCGCTCGCCGTAGTAACGGGCAAACCGCGCACCTGTTCGGGGCTGGCATAATTCGGCGTCATCATTCGCAGGGCGGTGGCGGTCACTTCCATCGCATAAACATCGACGTCCGGGTCGAGCATCTTTGCAATGCCGAAATCCAGGAGTTTCGGCTTGCCGTCAGCCGTAACCAGGATGTTCGACGGCTTCAGGTCACGATGAATGACCAGATGCTGATGCGCATAATGCACCGCCGCGCAGGCTTCGCGAAACAGCCGCAATCGCTCGGCAATTGGCAGTCTCTCGGCCTCGCAATAAGCGGTGATCGGGCGGCCCTCGACGTACTCCATAACCAGGTACGGCAAGCCCTCCTGAGTTGCGCCGCCGTCGAGAAGTCGTGCGATGTTCGGGTGGTCGAGCGAGGCCAGGATTTGCCGCTCGCTCAGAAAGCGACGCAGGATGAAATCCGTATCCAGGCCGCGCTTGATGACCTTAATCGCCACCTGCTTCTGGTAATGGCCATCGTCGCGCATCGCCAAAAAAACCGCGCCCATGCCGCCGCGCCCGATCTCACGCAGCAGTTGATAAGGGCCGATGCGGCGGCCGGCCAATGGGTCGGCTGAGGCCTCTGGCAGGTCGGCCAGCGACGACAAGGCGGGCGATTCGAGAAAGGAGTCATCGGGCGCGTCGAAGGCAAGCAGGGATTCAACCTCGCGGCGCAAACGCTCATCGCTGCCGCAAACGCGGTCAACATAAGCGGCGCGCTCAGCGGGCGGCAGGTCGAGTGCGCGGTTCAATATTTCTTCGACGATAGGCCAATCAACGGGGTTGGTTGTCATACTTCTCTAAAGGCTCAACAGGGAAAAATTCTAGTCACACCAACAGAAGAAAGTCCAGCCTGATTCAGATGGCTGGTGTCCTCATCTAATGTTGTTCTTCGGTAGCCCGCGAAACTCGGAGTTAACCCGGACCAGATAACCCAGGGCTGACGCCCTGGGCTTTATGCTTACGCCCGCTTCGCGGGTTCTTACGAACACTACACACGGCTTTCAGGCAGGCGGACGCCTACAGGACGCGCGGCTTGCGTCACCCGGCGGCTCTCATTGACGACTGATGGCGCGGCGATTTTTTGGCGTCGGTGAGGGAAAGCAAAACCATTTCCTGCATGCGATGGATGGAGGCAATTTTCACCGGCTTTAATCGTCGGCGCCCTTGCATCGCCGGCAACCTGTCCGGCGCATAAAAGGCCCTGTTTCGCAGCCTCAAAATAATTGAATCAAGGAGACATCTCTCATGAATCGGAGCGGCCTATCAACGCGGCTATGCGTTGCTTTCATCTTTATGTTTATCGTAAGTAGCCTGTCAACGCTGATGGCGCAAGCGGCAAGGTCTAAGCCAACGCGCGCCTCAGGGGTATCCATTAGAACCATTGCTGGCCAACCCTCGGTTTTCGATGAGGGCAATGCCGGCAGCGGCAAGATCGTCTTTCAGCGCGGTTTCGCCACCGCGGCCAGCCTCGTTCTGCTTGACCTGTCTAACGGTGCCGAGACGCCGCTCGGATCAGGGAGCACACCAGCTTTTAGCCCCGACGGCTCGCAAATCGCCTTTGAGCGCAACGGCGAGATCATGCTTATGAATGCCGACGGCAGCAACCCGCACTCATTAGCGATGCCGGCTGTGGGGCAACATCCGACCTGGTCGCCCGACGGCGCGAAGCTCGCTTTCGTCAAGGTCGGTCCGACCAACTTCCTCGGCGATATCTATGTGATGGATGCTAGCGGCAACCACCAGACGCCGCTCACGACATCGGGTAGAGACCACAGTCCGGCCTGGGGGGCATCAAACCAGATTGCTTTCGTGCGGCACATCACACAGGCTGACATCTTTGTGATGAATGCCGATGGCAGCCAACAGACGAACATCAGCAACACGGCCGCCGATGACTATGACCCCGCCTGGTCTCCTCTTGGCGCAATGATCAGCTTCGCCAGTATGCGCGATAGCAACCAGGGAGAAATCTACACAATGGACGCTTCGGGTGGCCGGGTGATGAGGGTTACTAATGACTCCTTCGCTGACGAAGAGCCGGCCTTCTCGTCCGATGGCACAAAGCTCATCTGGTCTTCAGGCTCGCGGCCCGGCGCAAGTAATAACAAGGTCTTCGTAATGGACGTTTCGGGCAGTAACCCACGACAGCTATCGGCCGGCTCAAGCTTCGACACCGCTCCCGCCTCATCCACTTCGGCGGCCACCTGCGCCATCTCCTATAGCGACCTGCAACCGAGCGATCCGTTTTATGGTTATGTCCAGTGTCTCGCTTGCCGGGGCCTGGTTGGCGGCTTCAGCGATGGCACGTTTCGTCCCTTCAACAACCTCACACGCGCGCAAGCCATACAAGTGATCACCCTCGCCGCAAAGTTTGATGACGGAGTGACAGGGCAAACCTTCGCTGACGTGCCGCCGGCAAACCCGTTTTATATTGTTGTCGAGCGCGCGGCTTTGCACGGCATCATTAGCGGCAATGCTTGCGGCGGGACAGGCGAGCCCTGCGATGCACAGAGCCGCCCCTACTTTCGCCCCTTCAACGACATCACCCGTGGTCAGTTCGCCAAGTCTCTGGCCGCGGCCTCCGGCTATAGCGAGACCGTAACAGGGCAGACGTTCAGCGATGTATCACCGGATAACCCGTTTTATCTTTACATCGAACGGCTGGCCCTTCATGGCGTTGCCAGCGGGTATGTGTGTGGCGGCCCGAACGAGCCGTGCGATGCGCAGAATCGGCAATATTTCCGCTGGGCCAATATCGTCACGCGCGGCCAGGCGAGCAAGATGATCTCCGGGGCTTTCTTTCCGAACTGCGCGGGCGATTCCGGTTCCGGCCCGGTCATCACCAGTGTGACGCGTCAGGGCAAGCATCTATTGATCGAAGGTCACAACTTCGATGCCGGTGCGGTGATCCTGCTGAATGGTGAAAAGCGGAAGACGATTCACGACGACCCGAACTCGACAACCGTCTTGCGCGGCAAAAAGCTGGTTAAGATGGCGCAGTTCGGCGACAAACTCAAGGTGCGAAACGCTGATGGCGCGGAGTCGCCGGAGGTCACTTATCAACCTTAGCCACCCTTGAGGGTGGGCGCGGCTGGCCACCCTGGTCGGCGGGCAATCGTTCACGTGCGCCTTTCAATAGTGCGGTGCGGCCGAAGGCCACCTCACTTCCCATTTCCTTGGCCTGAAGCACTAGGCCTTGCTGAGTTCGCGTTTGAGCCAGAGCCGGGCGATTTTCCAGTGCCGCTCGACCGTCGCGTGCGAAACATTGAGAACTTCGGCGGTCTCTGCGATGCTCAACCCGCCGAAGAAACGCAGTTCGATAATCCGCGCCTTCTGGGCGTCTATTTTTTCTAACTCTTTCAGCGCTTCATCCAGGGCCACCAGATCGACTTCGCGCTCGTCAGAGAAGCGGATCGCTTCATCAAGCGATAATTTATTCGCCAGACCGCCACGTTTTTCAGCGCGGCGCGCCAGCGCATGATTGACCAGAGTCTGCCGCATGACGCGCGCCGCGATGCCGAAAAAATGCGCGCGGTTTTGCCACGTCACATTCGCCGAATCGACCAGCCGAAGATAAGCTTCATGAACGAGCGCTGTCGGCTGCAACGTGTGATCGGCGCGCTCGCGATGCAGATAGGCTTTTGCCAGGCGGCGTAATTCGCTGTAGACTAGCGGCATCAACCGGTCAAGCGCCGATGTATCGCCGCGATTCCAATCCCGTAGTAGCTGAGTAATTTCCTTTTGCGAAGGCTCGCCCACCTGATTTATTCCTTATGCGTGAGATGGTCTGTGCGCCAAAAAGAAAGTGTAGCAGGATTCGGGCTGGCCAGGCAGACCAGACGGGCGCTGGGTTGTGACTGTACGGCTGTCGAAGTTGCTGCAAAATTTAACTCCGAAAAAAGAGCGGCTGGTGAAGAACCGTGAGAACGATTGTGCGCGGTTTTGCAAGGGGCTTTCAATGAGTTCTACTGAGTTCTCATAAGTTGGTGCCCGCGCCCGCGCACAAAAAGGAAAGGCGGCGCGATGGCGGCCCATAAACCCTTGAGCAGGATGGCTGGGAGGCCGGGATTCGCGCCCCCGATAGGCGGATCAGTCGTCTGCTGCAGGTCTTCTCCCTATCGTTTGTGCACCTTCAATATCGAATTTATGACCTTGTGAAACCGCAGACTCCGGGCGCCGGAAAACTACTGCGCGCTCCAGATGCTCCCATCCCAAAAATATACATGCTTCACTGCGGCTTCAACCCTGGTCGAATCCGGCTCAAGAAAATGCGTCGCTTCGTAGCTCTTGCCTTTTTCGGTTGGCTGGCGAGTGCCTTTCACGATGTTCTGCCAGGTGATCGTTGACTCATCAAGCATCTTCCCTCTGGCGTCGTAAAGCCTGACAACGATTTCGACCTCGCTGATCGAGTTGTCCGTATTCACCTTGAGTTTATAGACGTAATTCTCCCGGTCAGGAGCGATCCCAACAGCAATGAGTTCCACCGGCGCATTGGCGTTCTGGGTCGGCGCATTTTGGGAACCGGTTCCGCCAGCTTCAGTTTTGACATCCTGCGTATTAGCTTTCACAGGTATCATCGAACTTGCCCTGGCTGAGCCGCTCGTCGCTAACTTCTGCGGCTCGCTTGCGCCGGCGACGAATAAGCCCGTGGTTACCATCAACAATATAAGAATTTTCATAGCGCTTGTGCTCCCTTCCCGATTAACCTTCGTTCAGCTATAGCGAACGCTGACGAGT
>JBIOWC010000029.1:0-33447 GCA_044868105.1 Blastocatellia bacterium | reverse complement strand
AGAAAATAAACGGCTCTACTTTATCTCCACTTTCACCGTAAATCTACCTCGCCACGATTCCCCCATCTGACTTTCGGTGACTCGAATGCGATAGTCGCCGGTTTCATCCAACCGGTCATCGAAGATGACGCCGCCCGGTTGTCCGTCCTCTTTCCCCGATGGAAAGGTCACGACCCCTCTGGTCGCGCCTCGGCCATTGATGGTGACGCGCATATGCTGACCGGCGCGGGCGGTTAAGACGAAATAGGCTTGGTCACCGACTTTGTTTAACCAACCCGAAGCGGTGGCGCTGGTGGCGCCGCGCTTGAATTTGATGCGGGTGTCTTTGGCCGATATAGGTTCAACGAGTAAAAAGCAAAATAACAGGACCAGGCCTAAGCCTTTCATCAACAACCTCCTGATGGTTAAAAGAGTTTCAGCAAATCGGCGGGCGCATCAATAATGAAATCGGGTGAGGTCGCAAGCAGTTTTTCGCGCCTGGGATTGCTCCACATCGCTGCGGCCGTCAAGGTTCCGGCGGCGCGTCCCATCAAAATATCTGCGGCGCTATCGCCAATCACCAAAGTCTGTTCAGGGTGAGCCTGCAAGGCTTTCAAGGCTTGATGCACGCCGTCGGGCGCGGGTTTAACATGTTGAACATCATCGCCCCAGATTTGCACGCGAATGATTTCCTGTAGCGAGATGGTTTCCAGTTCTCGGACACCGGCGCGCCGCGGTTTAAGGGAAACCAGTCCAAGTTTGGTTTCGCGCTCTTGCAGATTTTCAAGCAGTTCACGGATGCCTTCGTAAATGTCCAGATGGTGCAGGTGGTTTTGATAGTAATACTCTTCAAAAGAGACGAGCATCTCTTCGAGCAACTCTTCGCCGAATTCTTTGAGGATGTCTTCCGGCGTGTAATTCATGTGCCAGTATTTTCTGAAGTCCTCTTCGCTGACTACTAGGCCGGTGTGCAGTTCGATGGAGTGTTTGAACGAATGCAGGTAAGCATGATCGGAACGCGCCAGCGTGCCATCAAAATCAAAAATAAAACAGTCAAAGCTCATTGATTCGCTTTCAGGCTTCGGTTTGTTTTTGACTGGCGCGCTCTTCAAATTCACCCATGGCGCGAAATTTTTGATAACGCCGTTCGACGCGTTCCGTGTCGCTCAAGCTGCGCACCGAGTTCAAAGCTTCCACTAAGGCTGCGTCTAAAAACTCTGCGCTCTTTTGATAATCGGCGTGCGCGCCGCCCTGGGGTTCGGCAACGATTTTGTCTATCAAGCCAAAGCCCATCAAATCCTGCGCCGTCAGTTTCAAGGCTTGCGCGGCTTGTTCGGCATACGCGGCATCGCGCCACAGAATCGAAGCGCAGCCTTCTGGCGAAATCACCGAATAAAAAGAATTTTCGAGCATCAGGATTTTATCGCCGACGCCGATGGCCAGCGCCCCGCCTGACCCGCCTTCGCCGATAACCGTCACAATCACCGGCACGCGCAGCTTGGCCATCTCGCGCAAATTAAAGGCAATGGCTTCGGCCTGTCCGCGCTCTTCGGCATCAATCCCCGGATAGGCGCCCTGGGTGTCAATGAAGGTAAAGATCGGGCGCTTAAATTTTTCGGCGAGTTTCATCACCCGCAAGGCTTTGCGATAGCCTTCGGGTTTGGCCTGCCCGAAATTGCGAAATTGGCGTTGTTTGGTGGTGCGCCCTTTCTGATGGCCGACGACCACACAAGGCTCATCGTGAAATTTCGCAAAGCCGGTAATCATCGCATGGTCATCGCCAAAGCGACGGTCGCCATGAATTTCCGTGAAATCCGTAAACATCAATTTCACATAATCGAGCGTATAAGGGCGCTCCTGATGGCGGGCTAGCTTGACGCGCTCCCAGGTAGTGAGTTTGTGCGCGTCGGCCGTCAGGTTGGCTTCTTCCGATTCCGCCAGGCGGCGATGAATCTCATCTATTGAATTTTCGTCCGTCTCTTTTTGCATTCTCTTCTCAGCCATAATTAAACTCAAAAACACTCAGCGGCAACAACGGATTTGCTTCACCGATGCCAGTTGGTCAGCAATCATCCGGCTCTTTTTTCGGTTAACGTTTCGTAATCTTTCTTTACCGCGTCCCAGCTTTTCAAATGCTCTTTAGCTTCCCGCGTTTCACGCCACAGTGAGATGAACCCAGGGCAGTTGACCAGGGTGAGGAAAGGAACCCAACCCGCGAGCAATAAAAACCGGCTGATTGGCGGATAGAAAAATTTGAAGAGCGCCAGGGTGACAATCAAACGGAGGCCCGTTTTGAGCGTCAATTTGACCAACAGTTTTTTTATTGCGGCGAATCGGGAGGCCGTCTTATCACGCTCAATATCAACGGTCACCTGCTGGCCTAAATCGGCATTCGCTGCAAGCGGGAACAGGTGTTCTTCCATCGTCGGCCACCCCTTTCATATTACTTGCGACAGATTTGTGATTCTAAATCAAAGTCGCTATCATTAGCACTCTTTGCGCGTTTTTACTACGGCGCGCTTTCATTTCGTCATCATCAATATAAAGACAGGAGATTGAAATCAATGGCAAGTTTCAATGGTATAGAAGTTCCTGCTGAGGGTCAAAAGATTACCGTCGAAGGGACCAAGCTCAACGTGCCCGCCCATCCCGTCATCCCTTTTATTGAAGGGGATGGGACGGGACGCGACATCTGGCGCGCCTCACAACGTGTATTCGATGCCGCCGTCGAAAAGGCTTACGCGGGGGCGCGGCGCGTCGTCTGGTATGAAATCTTCGCGGGCGAAAAATGTTTTAACCAATTCGGCCAATGGCTCACCGACGATTCCGTGAAAGCCATTGCCGAATATGTCGTCGCCATCAAAGGACCGCTCACCACACCGGTCGGCGGCGGCATTCGTTCGCTGAATGTCACGCTTCGTCAGGTGCTCGATTTATACGCCTGCGTGCGTCCCGTTCGCTATTTCGATGGGGTCCCGTCGCCCGTCAAACATCCCGAAAGAGTTAACGTGGTGATTTTCCGCGAAAACACCGAAGACGTTTATGCGGGCGTCGAATTCACTTCGGGCAGCGAGCGCGCTGCGGAATTGATTTCCCTGCTCAATGACAAATACGGTTACAAAGTTCGCACCGATAGCGGCATCGGCATCAAACCGATTTCGCCTACGGGAACCAAACGCCTGGTGCGCCGCGCCATCACTTACGCGCTCGAATACGGCAGACCGTCAGTGACCTTGATGCACAAAGGTAACATCATGAAATTCACCGAAGGCGCCTTCCGCGACTGGGGTTATGAACTCGCGAAAGCCGAGTTCCGCGACCAGGTGGTCACCGAACGCGAAACCTGGATTCTCGACAACCTCGATAAGAACGGCGATCTTTCAGCAGAAGATAACGCCAAGATGATTGAGCCGGGCTTTGACCAGATGTCGGAAAAACAACGCGCCGAAATCGTTCAGGAAATTAACGACACCCTGGCAAGCATAGGCGCAACCCACGGCGGCGGCGAATGGAAATCGAAACTCTTAATTAAAGACCGCATTGCTGATTCAATCTTCCAACAAATTCTGACGCGCCCGGACGAATATGATGTGGTGGCGACGCCTAACCTCAACGGCGATTATTTTTCCGACGCCGCTGCTGCGCAGGTCGGCGGTTTAGGGATGGCGCCGGGCGCCAACATCGGCGACAATGCCGCGGTCTTTGAAGCCACACACGGCACCGCTCCCAAGTACGCTGATAAGGATGTCATCAATCCGTCGTCCGTAATTTTGTCCGGCGTGATGATGTTCGATCATATGGGTTGGCGCGAAGCGGGCGAATTAATTATTAAGGGGCTGACCAAAACCATTCAACAAAAGCGCGTCACCTATGACCTTGAACGGCAAATGGAAGGCGCTACGAAGCTCAAGACCAGCGAATTCGCCGCGGCGATTATCGAAAATATGTAGTTGAGGAAATCGTGACAGGCAGCAGGAAAACTGCCTGTCACGATTTTTATTGATGGAACTTATCCTGCTCATCGGACTTCAGGCCTCTGGCAAAAGCACTTTTCGCCGAACCTATTTTTCGCAAACCCATCTCTGCATCAGTAAAGACGATTTCCAAAAAGCCAAAACCGCAACATAAGACAGCAGCGAATGTTTCAAAAAGCCCTGCGGCAAAATCCTTATCGTCTGCCTCTGCCTTCTCCTGTCTTCTTAACGAAGGCTACGGAGGAAGGGGGTTACCTGACGCTGAAGGCGCGCCGGTAATCCCTTCGCCAATTCTGGCAATCGCCGAATCCCTTACAACGACAACAGGTATTGAACGAGGTCGGCTTTTTCTTGCTCGGTCAAACCTAACCCTTTAACGCTATTGTAATGCTCAACCACGTCGCCGAGTGTCGCAAAACGGCCGTCGTGATAGAACCCGCCCTTCTGGTGCGACCACAGCCCCTTGAGCGGCGACGTCCTGTAGCGTTCATCGGGTGAGCGCTTCGCCTGGAAATCGTCAATCCCAATCTCGGCGGCGGTGTGCATATTCCAGCCCGGCTCGGTGAACAAGGGCGGCACGTGACAGGTCGCACACTGCGCCTTGTTCGCGAAGATAGTTTGCCCGCGCGCCGCTGCGTCCGCATTAAAACTTCCGCTTGGCGGCGGTGGCGCTGGGATGGCGAGTTGATAAAAGTGAAGCGCCGCCAGTTCCGGAGTGATTAAATCGGGGGTGTTCCGCACGTTGCCGAAGTTGTTAGCCGCTGCTATGGGGAACTTTGCTGCATTGTTCAGTCGCGGGTCGTAGAACGTGCCTTTCCCATGCATCTCCAGGTTGGCAACAAAAGCATTCCAGTGGGTGACTGACCCCCAACCCGTCCAGGTGTGAAGGTTGACGCCCGCAAGACCGAAAGCAGGTGGAATAAGGGTTGCCGCTGATTTCCCATCCGGTCGAAACGCTTTGCCGTCGAGAATCAATTCCGCATCAAATTTCCCCGGCCCCCAACTGCGGAGCACCTGGCGTACAGTGTCCTGGCTGACCCCGAGCAGCGTAGCGAGCGGACTGAGATCCGGAGCCAGGGCGACGATTTCGCCGACATTGAGGTCGCGGGCGGCCCAGCCATCGAGCCGGTTGCCGATGCCTGCGGCCAGCGAGTCATCAACCGTGGAGTGACAGAGGGCACATTGAATGCCGATGGAGGTCAGGTTATCGCCCTGAAAGACCCCTGTTACTCCGACCACCGCATTGAGTTTTAACAGGGCGCGGGTAACCGCCGGGTCATCAAGATTGACTCGCCCCTTCTCCAGGTCTTTCACCAGCGATTTGGGCAAGGCCTCGACATCCACCTTTAAGCCTAGGCCGAGCGCCGTCCGCGGGCTTGCCTGGGCGATCGCCTCATGGAGTCGGAGTTGCCCGCCCCAGAAAGCTTCGTCGCCGAAGGTGTCAAACCGGAAGGTCTGCCGGCCCTCTGCAAGCATGCGTTCCGCATTGGCGCTAATCTGGTCGTCAAAGCTCTGTACTTTTGCTTTCTTTCCCTGAACCTGTAGGGGCGAACCGCCCTGAGCCTGTCCCTGGTCAAGCAGCAGCCAACTAAATAAAACCCCGGCCAGTAACACCGTTACTAGCGAAATAAACTTTTTGACTGGCATGTTCCTCCCCCTATTATTGACGTCTCGGACTCGGCCTGTAGACGCGAACCCCGCTTTGTCTTCAGTAAGGTTATTTCGTATTTCGCCTTCCATATCTCTTTTCCTTTCTCAATCAAATGGCCAGCCTTCTCCATCTTCGGAGGTCAGCACCGGAAAATCGTTCAGGTGAAAACCGGAGACGATGGGTTTATTGCTATACCTCTTTTGTGGATGGGGGACGCGCCATTCGATGCTCAATTAGCAACTCATGTATACATTTCAACGCCATGCTGCACCTTCCTGGTACAGTTTTGAAGTAATCCGTTCATTCACAGACTCAACAACTGCTGGCATAATGGTTGCTATTTCAAAGATTTAACAGATTGCCTCCTATTAGCGTATTAGCTAATAGGCTAATATCGTGCCAGAGTTAGTGAGAGGTTAAAGGGAATTTGAATGAATAAAAATCATAAGAAACTACAATTTGCTTGCGAGTGTGTTTCGGCGCGCGGAGGATACAGCGACCCTTGGGCAGCGGTCGCCCAAAATAAGTTGCTGCCAAATGGGACGAAAGAAGAGATCATCAATCTGGTGGCTGAAGAACCCAAAACCATTGCCCAGATAGCTAAGCTCCTCAACCTTTCTCAGCCCAGTGTTCATAAGCATATTAATGAAATGATGGCGAGCGAACTATTACGCGAATCTAAGGAATGGGAGAGAAAGTACCCAATGGAGCGGTATTACGAACCGAACTTTCCCGTCTTGAGAGTTGAAGAACAAGCCGCCTTTGAAGGGCTTTGCCAGGAGATGGCCGAAGGAGTAGCGGATTTCTTTGAACAACATTACCAACAACTTGAATCCGCTTTTCAGCAAACCGCCTTATCACAGCGGGGGTGGGCATTTTCAGACATCGCCCATTATCTGTATGCCACCATCCAACGCGGGGCACGTGAACGACTTGAACAACGCGGCCGGCTTCCGTCACGCACCGCGCATCGCAATGGCGCGCAGTGGGTCTTCTGGGCCGAGGAACCCAAAACGGATAGTGATAAATAGGTCTATACAAGCTTTAGACGAATTGCGCTTCACATAAACTATGAGTGCCAGGATATAAACTCGGCATTTCGCATACGGGTTCAGCTTATCGGCCCATTGGGCAAGATAAAGCGCGGCTTTTATCAGAGCGAATGATGACCCTGTTAGACCTTAAATCTACGTTTCGGCCTCCGAGTTATAACCGATGCTCATAGCCTGACGGTTGAACAATTTCAACTGTGCCGTTGCATTCCATTTTCCACTCCTTGCCTTCGGTGGTTTCTCCAATAGCCGTCACGCGAACGCCAAGTTCATTTGCCAGCTCGGCTATTTTTTCTCGGTTTTTCGGGTCGGCAGTAAAAAGCAATTCATACTCTTCGCCGCTTTGCAAAACCATTGCCAGCGGTTCAATGTGAAATTCGCTTATTGAAAGCGCGGACACCGGGTCGGCAATCGGAAGCGCCGCGGCGCGGGTGACCGCGCCGCAATGGCTCTCTTCAAGCAGGTGATATAAATCGGTGCTCAATCCGTCGCTGAGGTCTATCATTGCGGTTGCGAGTTCGCCGTCGCCAAGCGCTTGCCCGAATCCAAGTTGGGGTTCGGGAATCAGGTGTTTGCGAATCGCGCTTTGAATGAGCGCCGCCTGTGCGCTGTCTGTCGCAACGGTCTCGCCGTTTTGCAAACGATATCCGCGCTCTAAAAATTTCAGCCCTAACCCGGATGCGCCAAGCCCGCCGGTAACGAAAATCGTATCACCCGGACGCGCGCTGTCGCGCCTGACGGCTTTGCCGCGTACACATTCGCCAAGGGCTATCGTGTCAATGAACAATCCTTGCGGCGAACTTGACGTATCGCCGCCGATAACTGCGACATTGGACTTATCGGCCATATCAAAAAGCCCGGCAAAAATTTCATCAATCATTTGCGCGGAATAATTTGGCGAAATGGCAATACTCACCAGGGCAAAACGCGCCCGACCGCCCATTGCCGCAATATCGCTTAAGGTAACCGCGAGCGCTTTTCGTCCAATCAATTCGGGCGACATCCAATCTTTGCGAAAATGCACGCCTTCGACGCTCAGGTCTGAACAGGCAAGAAGATCGCGGCTGTCGTTTAGGTTAATCACTGCCGCATCGTCGCCAATCCCGAGCGGCAATCCTTCAACATTTCGACGAGCGCGTTTTCTGATACCGGCAATGATTTCCAGTTCATGAGCCATATGTTTTCTCAAACCTGAACGCAGTTTTCACCTTACAAATACCGCAATAATTTGTATAGCCAATAGGTATCGCCTGCAGTAGAATGAAACCGTTCTGCCTCCGCTCAGTATTCTAAAATTTTCTTGGAAAGCAATAAAGAAAGCCTTGACGATCAATGGTGCCGGGGTTGAAAGCTGAAAAGTTGCAAGGCCTTTAGACTTTCAGAAAATCTATCGGAGCAATTCGCATGAATATGTACGACCCTGCCAAAACTGCGCCGCTAGTGCCAAGAGCGCAGGAAGATGAAGCCAATATCCATTTTGTTCCCGTTGAAACCCCGCGGTATAAAACTCAAGAACTCGTCGAAGCCTTTGCGGAAAATATCTTCGGCTCGATTCCGGCTGAACCCTTGGTTTTACGTTGTTCGGCTTGCAATCAGGAAGCCATCGGGGACGAATTATTTTGCGTCATGTGCGGCGAGTTTTTAGAAGAGTCGGAAATTGTCGCCGCCGAAACCCTGCCGCCTTGCAGCGAATGCGGAACTCAATTATCAGCCGATGATGTCTTTTGTTTATTGTGTGGGGCGACGGTTTGAGCACCCTGGTCATCCGTCATGTGGCTTGATAATGTCCTGTTTTTCTTCTTCCGTAATCACTCCTTTTTTAACCAGAAGTTCAAGCAACCGGGTGAAGCCTGTTTGAAAATGAGTTATTCCTGACTTATCAGCTAGGCGAGAATAAAACTCATCAAAGAAAGGGCCACTTCCGCTGCTACTCCCTGGCACGCTACCCTGTAGGCCGCCTGCAATACCCTGCTCTTGCGTATTCTCTGTTTCGTCAACTTGCTGATTAGCGTTTTGCAATAACGGTAAAAGTTTTTCCGCCGTCAATCCGTGTTCAAGCAGAATGCGACTGGCAAGCGAATCCTTGTCGCCGATCAAGGCGAGTAACAGATGTTTTGTGCCGATGTGGGCCTCGTGTAATCGCTCGCTTTCTTGAGCGGCCGTGGCCAGGAGGTGTTTGGTCGCCTGTGAGATCGGCAAATCGCGTGAACCGGGCTCAAGTTTGGTTGCCGGCTCAAGGGCCAGTATCTGCTGGCGAATCTCTTCGAGAGTCGGGCGGAAGACCGTCTGTAGTAGTTTATCTTCTCTAAGCAAGGCCAGGAGGAGGTGTATAGGTTCAATAGAATTCGCGCCGAGTTGCGAGGCTTCAAACCGGGCAAAGAAAATCACGCGGCGGGCTTTATCCGTATAACGTTCAAACATGTCGCCTCCTTGCAAATCCACCGTCGAGCTATTGATTAGGCTGGCGGTTTTCAATCGCCATGCGTAAAGCATCAATCGCTAAAAGCGAGCAATGTTTTTTCGTCGAGGGTAAATATTCGAGCGCCTCTTCCACATCTTGGCGAGTGAGCGACGCGGCCTCCGCAACCCGCCGACCGATGACCAGTTCGGTTAAAACCGAAGCGGCGGCAAGGGTTGGCGGGCAACCGTGAGCTTTCACTTTGGCGTCGGTGATTTCATCATTTTCAATTTTTATGGTGAGCAAAATGCGGTCAAGGCAGGCTTCATTGGTTACGTCACCCAGACCGGAAGGCGCTTCGAGTTCGCCGACATTGCGCGGATTAGCAATATGTTCTGCTACGGTTTGACTGTACATCGTGTATTCATCCGTGCGGGTTTTACGGAAGCCCTTATCCGGTCGCTTGCCAAGGCGAATTTCCCGGCTGATATAGGCGACAATCGCGGCTAAACATCTGCGTAAACCTGCGGCATCTGTCACATCCGCCGGGAAGTTCGCTTTGTAACAGCAATCGGTATTTTTCCGTGCGAACCCTGACTGCCGTTCTACACCACCGACACATTCGACGATCCAACTTCATCCGATGGCAGCAGGTCGCGCAACCGAGCGGTAATTGCTTGCAAAGCGTCAACCGCGTAATCAATCTCTTCCCGGGTTGTGTAAGCGCTTAAACTGAATCGCAGACTGCCGCGCACAGCGGCGCGCGCGAGCCCCATCGCCGTTAAAACATGGCTCGGTTCAAGTGAACCGGATGAACAAGCAGAACCTGTCGAAACGGCTACGCCTTTTAAATCAAGCGCAATTAAAAGACTTTCGCCGTCCATACCGGCAAAGCTTAAATTGGCAATACCGGGCACACGATTTTCCTTATCGCCATTGATTTGTACACCGGGAATTTCACCGGTGATTCGTTGCTCAAGGTAGTCACGAAGCTGGCGCATTCGCGCGCGCCGCTCATCGAGGTGAAGGCGCGCCAGTTCTGCGGCGCGACCGAGCGCGACAATGCCGGAGACGTTTTCGGTTCCAGGTCGTTTGTCGCGTTCGTGATGTCCGCCATAAAAGAGTTTTTCAAGCCGTGTGCCTCGCTTGATAAAGAGCGCCCCGACACCTTTTGGCGCGTGAATCTTGTGCCCCGAAAGGGCCAGCAAATCAACCCCGAGTTGTTGAACATCAACTGGAATTTTGCCCACCGATTGCACAGCATCCGTGTGCAAGTACAAATGCCTATGCCCTTGTGCGCGCCGTTCAGAAACTAGCGCCGCAATCTCTGCAATCGGTTGGATGCTGCCGGTTTCATTGTTGGCGTGCATCACGGAAATCAAAATCGTTTCATCGGTAATCGCCTGGCGTAAAGTTTCAAGGTTAACCAGCCCTGTATGACTGACCGGCAAATAGGTCACGGCGAAACCATGTTGAACTAGCGCTTCACAGGTTGCCAGCACCGCCGGATGCTCGATTTGCGTAGTGATGATATGTCGTCCGCTTGATTGATGCGCTTCGGCAATGCCGCGAATCGCCAGATTATCGGCTTCGGTTCCGCCCGATACAAAAATGATTTCACCGGCTTGCGCGTTCAGTAACGCGGCCACCTGATGCCGCGCTTGTTCAACCGCCGACCGCGCCCGTTGACCGAAGCTGTGAACCGATTGCGCATTACCCATCTCTTCAGCAAAATAAGGCAACATCGCATTAATCACCTCTTTGGCTACCGCAGTCGTGGCGCTGTTATCTAAATAAACTCTCATATCAGGTGACTCGGCACCGGAAAATTTTTCCGCGGCCCGGTAATCTAACTATTCTCTTCCTTCCACTCTTCGTACCAGGCCATTTGAATGGCTTCGAGTTTCTTCTCGTTTGACTCTTTGGGGTCGGCTGTAAAGCCTTCGAGTTCAATCACCCATTGATGCAAATCTGTGAAACGAACCGTCAACGGGTCAACCCCAGGATATTTTTCCAATAGCTTGATACCAATCTCTTCGACATCCGTCCATCCAATTTCCGGCATTTTTCACCTCATTTATATTTCATAATTAATTATCCAACTCAAACCGCGCCGCTGAACCGAAGCCGGGGTGAGTTTCATCAAGGCATTACGCAGCTTACAGAACCACTCATTTTCCATTTGAATCATTTGGCCGACGCGCCAGGACTGTCGAACGATTTGGTTGGCTCGTTTGCGGCGCTTCGCTTCATAATTTCGCAACGCCGCTTTCACATCATCAGTTGCGGCAATACAATCGGCCAGCACCACAGCATCTTCAATCGCCTGGCAAGCGCCCTGTCCGAGATTCGGCGTCATTGGATGCGCCGCATCGCCAAGCAACGTTACACGCCCTTGTGTCCAGCCGGGCAAGGGTTCGCGGTCAACAATATCGTTTCGCAAGATCGCCGCTTCGTCGGTTGATTCAATCAGTTTCTCGATAGGCTCGTGCCAGCCTTGAAACAAATTCAATAGCTCACCTTTGCGACCAACCGGAGCATCGTTTTCGCCGGCGGGCGCGTTTTGTGTGGCAAACCAATAGGCGCGATTGTGGCTCATCGGAACAATGCCGAACCGCGCGCCTTTGCCCCAGGATTCAAAAGCCCCTTGTCGCAGCCAATGAGGTTCAAATTCGGTTACCGCGCGCCAGGCAGTATAACCGGAATAGCGGGGTTGTGACTTGCCAAACAATTGCCCGCAAACGACCGAGTTGAGGCCATCGGCGCCAATTAAAAAATCACCGATTAGGTCACGGCCATCGGCAAAGCTTGCCTTCACTCGCGTCGCATCCTGTGAAAAACCAACACATTTGGCGCTCAGTTTGACATTTTCTTCTCCCAGGGCTTGTAATAACGCAGATAGTAATTCCGCCCGATGCAGCACCACGACAAGGGTTTCCGATGCGCCAGGCGCTTCGGCTTTGAAAGCCGAGGAAAGCAACCCACCCTGAGAATTACGAACCCCGCCGCTCATTTGCGGAACGCTCAGGCTATTGACCACGTCGGTCAGGCCGATTTTACCTAAGGCTTTAATGGCATTGAGCCAGAGCGACAACCCTGCGCCCGCCTCTTTAAGTTCTGAAGTTTTTTCAAAGACCGTTGCTTCGATCCCTTTTTTTCTCAGCGCAATTGCCGCGCACAGTCCGCCGATGCCCCCGCCAATAATGATTGCTGTTTTGTTTGCTTGCATTCCGGAAGCTTAACCTCAAGGCCTGGCAACGTGGCATTACGCTTCATCAGTTGATTTTTTGTTCAGGTGAGGCTTTCTCTTTATGCCTGACCATCACTTCGCAGGAACCTGCGCCAAACGGATTGATGCTTTTAACTTCTATGACATAATCGCCAAGCTTTGCCGGATTGTTGAATCTCAAACTGAATTTTTCTTCCCGGTCGCCAAGCTTCGCTGTGATGTTGCAATAAGGACGTTCGCCGGTATTTTTGCCCTTATCATCCATTACCCATTCACGCCCGGTTGAATTGAGAGTTATTTTTAACCCGATGCCTTGAATCGAAACCGTCTCCTGGGTTTTCAGCTCGATCGGCTCATCGAGTTTGGCTTGTTTACCAAACACCCCCGCGCCACATCCGAAAAACAAAATGGTTAAAAAAAGCAATAAAACCGGCTTCATTTCGACGCCTTTGTCCCTTGTGAGACTTCAGAGTTATTCAACAATCTCAACCGTCACATCGCCTTTGACGACCGCCTGGCAACCGAGACGCGAATGCAAGGTCACGCTATCGGCCATATAAATCCGGTCTTCTTCGTCTTCTTCCATCTCGGACAAATTCTCTTCGCCCGCTTTAACGATGACGTGACAGGTCGTGCAGGCGCAATTGCCGCCGCACGCGTGCTGTAAATCAATATGGTTATTTAAAGCAATGTCTAAAATCGAGCCTTCTTTGCCATGTTCAAGATAGGGCATGCGGTCGGGCTCATACCCTATGGTCACGGTTTCACCACTGGGTTTAATGAAGGTGACGTTATACACTTTTCTTTCCGTAGTAGCTTCCATCACTGCATTTTCCGTAGCTGACATATTCTCCTCTATTCGGGAAGCCGCGAAGAGACCGAAGGCGAATTGCTCTTCGCCTTTGCTTCTCCCCTTCTTCGGCCTATCTTCCCTGTTCGGCGACTTCCGAAGCTTTGCGATCTTTCAGGGCATCGGAAACGGCGCTGTTCATCATCAGTTCGGCAAGATGATGCGATACTTCATCAAGTTGTTTAACGCGGTCGCGAATCAATTGATGGTCGTCGCCCTGCATCGCTTCTTTTAACTCATCAAGCACTTGGCGAATGGCGGTTTGTTCGCTTTCATCAATCAGTTGCGGGGCGCGTTCCGCGAGCGCTTTTTCGGAAGCGCGCAGCATCGTTTCGGCTTCGTTGCGGGCTTCGATGACCTGGCGTTTGCGAAGGTCTTCTTCGGCAAAGGCGTAAGAATCCATCAACATCTTTTCGATTTGCTCATCGCCGAGTCCGTACGAAGGTTTGACTTCGATGGATTGTTGTTGCCCGGTGCGCAAATCTTTGGCGCTCACGGTCAGGATGCCGTTCGCGTCAATCATAAATTTGACTTCGATGCGTGGCAGCCCCGCAGGTTGCGGCGGAATGCCTTTTAGGGAAAATCGCGCCAGGCTGCGCGAGTCTTCGACCATCTCGCGTTCACCTTGCAAGACGTGAATATCAATGCCGGTTTGATTATCCACCCAGGTGGTGAACTGTTCGGAAGCGGAAGTCGGAATGGTCGTGTTGCGATGAATGAGTTTCGTAACCACTCCCCCCATCGTCTCAATTCCTAAACTGAGCGGCGTGACATCCAGTAACAACAAATCCCGATTGCCGCCCGCTAAGATATCGGCTTGAATGGCCGCGCCTATGGCGACCACTTCATCAGGGTTAAGTTCAAGGTGGGGTTCGCGTTCAAATAAGGCTTTCACGCGCTCGCGCACCAGCGGAATGCGCGTTGAACCGCCGACCATCACGACCTCATCAATTTGCTTGGCAGCAAGTCCCGCGTCTTTCAAGGCTTGTTTACAAGGCGCAATGGTTCGTTCAACAATGTCGCCGATGAGCGCTTCAAATTCGGCGCGAGTCAACTGGCGCAAGTATTCGCCACCTTCATCGAGAATCACATGAATGGGCGCCGTCTCTTTTTCAGAGAGTTCATGCTTGGCGTGAATCACCGACTTGCGAACCGCTTGAAAGATGCTCTGGTCATCTTCAACGCGCTTGCCGGTTTGCGTGGCAATATCATCAAGCGCAAAACTGATCAAGCGATTATCAATGTCATCGCCGCCCAGATGCGTGTCGCCGCCCGTTGCCAGCACTTCAAAGATGCCGTCTTTGAGCTTCAAAATCGAAATGTCGAAGGTGCCGCCGCCTAAATCGTAAACCGCCACGATACCTTCCTTGCGTTTATCAATTCCGTAAGCGAGTGACGCAGCGGTCGGTTCATTGACAATGCGCAGCACGTCAAGACCGGCAAGGTGTCCCGCGTCTTTCGTCGCCTGACGTTGGGCATCGTTGAAATACGCCGGCACGGTGATGACGGCGCGCGTCACCTCTTCACCAAAAAATTGCGAGGCGCGCTCTTTGAGGTCTTTTAAGATGAAGGCGGAAATTTCGGGGGGCGTAAACACCTTATCGCCCATTTGAAAACGAATCACCTGTTCGCTGCCCTTGGCGATTTGAAACGGCACCAGGCTTAAATCTTCCTCTACGTCCGCCGCGCCTTTGCCCATGAATCGTTTGACGGAATAGATGGCTTTGCGCGGTTCGGTGATTAATTTTTCGCGCGCCTCTTCGCCAATCAGCAAACGCTTTTTTTCCTGATCGTAATAAACAATCGAAGGCACCAGCGGGTTATCTGCTGCGCCGCGAATCACCACGGGTTTATCGCCATCCATAAAAGCGACCAGACTATTGGTCGTGCCTAAATCAATACCAACGACGCGCCCGGATTTCAGGCGACCGGTCATACTGAGTTCAATGCGGGGCATTTATAAAATCTCCTCTTTTATATCGCGAACCAGGTTGCTCACATAAGAGCGATGTGACATCAGCTCGCTCAGACGGTCTAATATCGCTTTTTTATTTTCTTCAAGGGTCTGCTTAACCATTGCGGCGTCCCATTGGTCAAAGAGCGCAAAGAGGCGCCGGTCAATCTCCTGCATCTTCTCATTCAAACTGGCGAGCGCTTCTTCAAGCCCGGCGCGCGCCTCTTGAATTTCGTCTTCGTCGGCCATCTGCTTTGCGGCTTTCAACTCTTCGACCTGCATATTCAACTCGAAGACCTCTTCGAGTAGCTCAGGGGGAGCCTTTTTTTCAGCCTCTTTGTAACCTTCCAGCGAGAGCAGATATTTCACGCGCCGGATGGGGTCGCGAAGCGTTCGATAGGCTTCGTTGAGCAAGGAAGAGCGGTCAAGGCTCGCTTGCTGCTCTTCGCCAGTCGCGTTCATAAAATAGTCCGGATGAAACTGGCGACTGAGCGCATAAAACATCTTTTCAAGTGCCGCTTCATCCACGACCAGTTTTTTCGCAAGACCCAAAAACGCAAAGTAATCTACTCCGGCCGATACCGGTTGAATGCGCTTACAGTTCGGGCAGAAATGCTCGCCCGCCGTCGGCGCTTCGCAATAGGCACAGACTTGAGTTGCTTTTCCGGTTGGTTGACTCATCTCTTCTTCAAACGACCCGTTATTCGGGGTTTTCCAGCTTGATGTCGTTTGCGCGATCTCCTTCCGCCGCGGCTTTCTGTGCCAGTTTGGTCTCTATTTCAACCTTGCGCTCGACGGCTTCTTTATTGAGGCGCTCGACGTCCGCGTCAATCGCCGGCTTATTCTCATCGTAGTAAGCGAGCGCTGCGTGTATCTGTTCAAGCGACAGGTCGGGGTAGCGAGCGTGAATAGATTCGGGGCTTTCGCCGCGTTTGACATCTTGAATCACCTGAACGACCTGCATATTCGCGCCGCGAATCCAGGGCGTTCCGTTGGCATCGAGTTCAATATGAGTTCCGGGTTGCATTCGTTGTACCTCCTATAAAAGCGAGAAAAAAAATGATGGTTGAGCTTGTAGCCGCCCAACCATCAAGACTTAATTCCCAAGTTGTCAAAAGAAAAAAGCGGGCTTAGTTTAGCAGCATTAGACAGCAAAAGATTCACCGCAACCGCAAGCTCCCGTTGAGTTGGGGTTGACGAACATAAAACCGCGTTGCATTAAGCCTTCTATTTTGTAATCGAGAATCGAGCCGTTCAAATAAAGAAAACTCTTGATGTCAACGAAGACCTTCGCACCATCTTTTTCAAATATTTTATCCGTCGGTTGGGGCTCGGTGTCGAGCGCCAGGGTATAGCCGAGTCCCGAACAGCCGCCGCCTTTTACGCCGACGCGCAAACCGCCCTCCGTGAGACCATTGTCATGCATAATCTCAAGGATTCTGGTGGCGGCTTCCTGAGTAATTTCAATAGCCATTTTTCACTCCTGAATAATTACCGGTCCCGTCAATTCATGACTGATAAGCGGAACACCTTTTATTGACGCACCAGCAAACCTAGGCGCTCACCGTTGCTTCTTCGAGCTTCGGCGTTTCGGTCTGGGTTTGCTTCTCTTGATAATCCTTCACCGCTGCCTTGATGGCGTCTTCAGCCAGCACCGAACAGTGAATCTTCACTGGCGGCAGGCTCAACTCTTTGACAATATCGGTATTTTTAATCGCCAAAGCTTCATCAACCGAGCGGCCCTTCAACCATTCGGTCGCCAGACTCGAACTGGCAATCGCCGACCCGCAACCGAAGGTCTTGAACTTGGCTTCTTCGATGACGTTGGTTTCCGGGTCAATCTTAATCTGTAACTTCATCACGTCGCCGCATTCCGGCGCGCCAACTAAACCGGTTCCGACATTCGGGTCTTTCTTATCAAGGCTGCCGACATTGCGCGGATTTTCGTAATGATCAATCACTTTATCGCTGTATGACATGTTCTACTCTCCCTTATCAATAAGTATTCGCGGTTATATAAATTCTCTGCCGAATCAATGACCCGACCAGGCGACTTTGCTGAGGTCAACGCCTTCCTGTACCATCTCCCAGAGAGGTGAAAGCTCACGTAATTTATTGACCGATTCATTGACTTTGCCAATCGTGTAATCCACCTCTTCTTCGGTGTTGAACCGACCCAGTCCGAAACGAATTGAACTATGCGCCAGCTCTTCACCAACGCCAAGCGCCTTCAAAACATAACTCGGTTCCAAGCTTGCTGAGGTACAGGCTGACCCGGACGACACCGCAATATCATTAATACCCATCAGCAGCGATTCACCTTCAACATAGGCAAACGAGATATTCAAATTACCCGGCAAGCGATGTTCATAACTGCCATTGATATAGACTTCGGGAATCTCGTCCATAATTCCTTGGCGCAGTTTTTCGCGCAAATACAGGGTGCGCGTGTTCTCTTCTTCCATCTCCTGTTGGGCAATCTCACAGGCTTTACCGAGTCCGACAATGCCTGTGACATTCAACGTACCGCTGCGCATACCGCGTTCATGACCGCCGCCATCCATCATCGGCGCCAGCATCACACGCGGATTTTTGCGGCGCACGTATAAACCACCGACGCCTTTCGGTCCGTAAATTTTATGCGCCGACATCGAAACCAAATCAACATTGAGCGCATTGACGTCGAAAGGAACTTTGCCAACCGCTTGCGTCGCATCGGTGTGGAAAAGCACGCCGCGCTCTTTGCAAACCTGGCCGATCTCGGCAATCGGTTGGATCACGCCGATTTCGTTGTTGGCGTGCATCACCGAGACCAGAATGGTCTTATCAGTGAGCGCGTTTTTTACATCGTCCGGCGAAATCAAGCCGTCGCTGGCGACCGGCAAATAGGTCACTTTGAAGCCGCGTTTTTCAAGCTTCTTACAGGTATCCAAAACCGCTTTGTGCTCGGTGACGACGGTAATGATATGGTCGCCTTTTTCATAGTACATATCAGCGACGCCCTTGATTGCGAGGTTGTCGCTTTCGGTCGCGCCACTGGTAAAGATAATCTCTTTGGCGCTGGCATGAATTAAACTGGCAATCTGCTTGCGCGCATTTTCAATAGCTTCTTCCGCCTGCCAGCCGAATTTATGATTGCGGCTCGCCGCGTTGCCGAACATTTCAGTAAAGTATGGACGCATCGCCTCAAAGACCCGCGGGTCGCAAGGCGTAGTCGCGTGATTGTCCATATAAATCGGGAGTTTGAGTGCCATCTAGTTCTCCTAAAAACGCAAAATAAAGTTCAATTTCCTTCAAGCTACTTCCGCAGTCTTGACCTGCTTTTCGGTGGTCTTACCCGATAGCAATTTATCTGATTTGATTTTCAAATGATAAACCACTTCCGGTTTCGGTCGGTTAATCAAATCGGCGAGCGTTATCGAATCCATAAAACTATTGATGTGTTCATCGAGTTGCCGCCAGATGGCCCCGCTGATGCAAGAATCCGCAATACGACAATCGTGCGCCGATTCTTCTTTATCAAAACAGGAGTTTGAATAAAGCGGCGGCTCCACCAACCGCACGACTTCGCCAACCGTAATTTCCGCCGCCTCGCGCGCCAGCACATAGCCGCCAAAGGGGCCGCGGATACTTTTGACAATGTCCCCTTTTCGCAGTTGTTGAAAAAGTTGTTCAAGGAACAAAAGCGAAATCCCTTCGCGCTCGGAAATGGCTTTGAGGGTCACCGGAGAACCGTTGGAATTCTGGGCGATGTCAACAACCGCTCTCACGGAATATTTGCCTTTGGTTGAAATTTGCATAAGTCCTCAAAACTGCGATTGCTCTTTATATATTTCAATCGTCAACAAGAATTTTAGATACCTGACCAAAAAAGTCAAGTTTATCCTGACTAAATCAATCAAGTTTAAGGCAAAGTGTTTCGAAGTCATTCGGGAAGTTCTGGATTTGCATAAATGCATCCGAAAAGTTAGATTGAATTTGCGCAACTTATAGCTGAAACCCTTGCGCGAAATACTGAAAATCTCATTTCAAGAGGAGAACAAATGAAGCGTTTTTTTTCTGCTGTCACTTTAACTATCATTTTTTGCCTGGCGGCCTTTGCCCAGATGAGCGGCGATAGAGGCACGACGGAGCTCACTGTCGCCGGCAGTAAAGTCTCCGTAGATTACGGTCGTCCATCGTTGAAAGGACGGGATATTGAAAAGATGCTCAACGAACAACTGCCGGTCGGCAACGCTTGGCGCATGGGGATGAATGATGCCACGACACTCGCCACCGATACGGATTTGAAATTTGGCAATACCGTGATTAAAAAAGGCAAATATACCTTGCAGGCCAAGCGCGTTGAAGAACAGAAATGGGTCATGGTTTTTACCGGCGAAGATGAATCCAAAGCCGAAGCGCCACTGACTTTCAAAAAGTCCGACAAATCTGCCGAGCAACTGACCATTGCACTGACCGGCAAAGGTAAAGGCGGCAATTTTCTTTTGCATTGGGGAACCTTTACCCTGTCGACCGAATTTCAGAAAGCTTAACCAAATACCAGGAGCGCGGGCAGAGCAGGCTCCCCACGCGCTCCTGGTTCACTCATCGCTCAAAATTTCACTTCAATTTCAAAGTCGGGTCGGCAAAGAGAATCCAGGTCCGACGGATATCCGGGTCATTGATTACTGCTTTCGCTCGCAAACTCGCTTCTCCTAAGGTAAGAGGTGCGCCCTCACTGGCAACCAACATTCGATAGAGTTCCTCATTCATCTGGGCCTGTTGCGGTGGCGAACACAAGCCTGATGATGCCCAGACGGCAATCGCTCCACCTTCCGCTTTCATTAAAGCTTCTGCTAAGGAATCGGTCGTCACATCTATAAAGAAGCCGTTCAAACAGGTCATCATCACAAAGAAGGGCGGCGTTTCATTCGTTAACATTCGTGCTTCATTTGATAGCAATAAATTGCCGCGCCATAGGCCCACCGAACCATGTCCGTTGTAGTTGATGATCTTGCGCCCTTCTTGAATCGCCTGCAGCAATTGCGTCTTCGCAGTGGCGGCGTCCAACTGCCCGCGTTTGATCTCATCTACTCTCAGGCGGGTTTGCAAAACCGAGCGCACTTGCGCGGATGCCTGTTCAAAGTCGAAACCCTCGTTGGCATCCGACACCAGCAGGGCTAAAGGCTCAACTGACATTTCCTCATAACGCACGATTTTGTTAATCACGGCTACGGTTTCTTCAAGTGTGCGCGTCGGCAAACGTCCGCTAGCGATGTCGGCAATGCCGTCGTTATTGAAATCGCTCACCCAATCATCGCTAGCGGTTTCAAAAAATGCGGTTTCGACAAACTGCGTCGGAACTAAATCGGTCTCGCCCGCGCCCAGATAATTTCGCGGGTCAAAGCTCGCATCGCCAACCATCAATAAAAACCGAGGTTTGATTTTCCAGCTATTCCTGGCAAACCAAAGAAAATCGCGGACGGCTTGCAACGATTTCTGACCGAAGCTGAATTCATCATAGACATCTTCAACATCAACGACCTCAACTTTGAAGTTCTGTTTTTGCCGAGCTTGTTTTAACGAGGCCATTGCCGGAAAGAAATCCCGCCTCGTTAATATCACAAAATTGGCTCCCGCAGCCTGTTTCAAGGCCGACGGGTAATTGAATTTGATTGATGAAGGATGAGCTATTTTCTCATCGGTCAAAAGTAGAAGTCTTCGCATGCCCGTTTGGCTTGCGGCAACCGTGATGGCATAACTGCTGGGCTTCGTCTGGGTGACGTTACCAATCAACGCCTGTGGCGCATCTGGGTTCGTTACATCAAAAACGTGAATCGTTTTGGAGGTGAAGCCAGTAATGATTACCTGGTCTCGCGCCTGGGCAGTCAGGATTAACTCATTATCATCGGCAACAAAAGTATGTTGATAACTAAGGTGAAGGTAATTAACCAGGGAAATATCGCTGGCCTCGGAGGCCGTGAAGCGCACCGTGTTGGCGCCTTCCTGCAAAAGCGCATGGGGAATCGAGAAAGTTGCCCGTCCTGGCGAGTGTCCGCTGAAATCAATCGAACCGAGTGTCGAGCCATTCAACTGCACATCAACGTGATGTCCTTGCCCGCTCACCCCTTGCAGAACAATTTCCAGGCTCGCAGGTTGGCTTGCGGCTTGATAGAGGTGTGGCAGAGTAAGCGTCTGGTCAACCGGGTCAGCAGCAATCAGGGCGCCGAAAAAGTTTTCTTCATCGCCATTCAACAGACCTGCGAAGTAAATAAAGCGGTCGCGGCGTTCGACAGTTTGGGTAAATGACGGCGCCGCCGAAGGCGCACCGGCTTCCTGCACCTGTGGAATACGCTTACCGAGGCTCGCACCAGTTGTCAGATAATAAATCCTCGTATCAGTCAATCGGGTGTCCAAACCGCGACCGTAAAAGTCAATGGACGAGGTGTCATCAAAATGCCCGTCAACATTGGTCGAAACGATAATCGGAAGCTCTGCGCCGTCAACCCACATTTGCAGAAATCGCGCATCAACATTGCGACTGAGACCTGCAGCAAACAGCTCGCCTGCGCTCAGGCGATACCAGGCATCCTGTTTGACGGCAATTTTAATTTCGGCTTGCGCACTGAGTAGGTCTTGTTGAGCGGCTTGGGCGGTCGTGGTTCGGGAAGTTGTCGGCGTAACCCGTGATTCAACTTTTGAAGTATCAACCTGCGCTTGCCTATCGTTGAGTTGCGAAAGCGTTTTAGCGAGTCGCGCTTTATAGGGACTCATTGGCGACGAGCTGGCAACTGCATAAAAAGGTCCGTGCCAACTTGATGTTCCTCTCAGGTCAACATCTTCAAGCCAATAGATAGCCCCTTTGGCCGTCCAGTTATCGAGCCATGAATAAACTTCGCCGGACTCTAGAATGGTGCGCGCGCCGGTTGTGAGCGCCGAACCGGCGATGAGTTGCCGGTTGACCAACGTGCGTTTGCCATTCTCTTCTCGATAAACCCTGAACCCCAGATTGTGGGTTTCAAAACCGGTCTGCCATTCCAGCAAAGTTCCTTCCGCAAAAGCCGTAGCCTGAAAAGAGATTAAGTTGATTTCGGTTGGCGCAGAGGGTTCGCCTAATGTCCAATCGGAAAACTGCGTGACGTTGTTGAGGGTAGCTGTGTTGGTGTTGGTGTTTAGTGAGGTAATGCCTTGATTGGTCGTCGTGGCGCCGGATTTACGGAAGAAGACGAAAGCGCTTTCGTTTGCCGTCACCGGAACATCGGCCTGAGGATACTGCACAGTAATATTTGCTTGGGTGAGGCCGCTGGGGGTGAGCGTCCAAAATCGTTGTAATGACTTGGTAGTATCAAGTCCGTTCATGAAACTTTGAGTGGCGCTGGCCGTGAAGGTGCCGGTGCCTGAAATATTCTCCAGAATGACTGGCGAATAACCATTGGCGCCCACCGGAAAGGTGTACGAATCGTTCGCATTCACACAACGCTGTAGTTTGCCGTTGATGTAACTGGTGTCGCTGCCACCGGCAATCGCCGACCCATTACAAGCAGAAACCATCAAGGTATTACTGCCGGTGTTGACCATCCCATTGGTCAAGGTTAATGCGCCGCTGACCAGGGTATCACCATTAAGCGTTACTCCTGCTGGGTTATTGACGGTGAGGTTATTGAAACTGAGGATAGCGAGCGTCTGCGCGCCTGTACCCGTGTAATTGAACGTGCTACCACTCAGATCGCTCGTACCAGTGATATTGATGTTCCCTATGACGTTCACGACACCGTTGACGGTCGCGTTGCCGGTGACGGTAAGCGCCCGCCCGTTGCCGATAGTTAGCGTGCGCGTCGAGCCGAGTTGCAAAGTTGTGATGGTCACATCAGTCGTGTTGATATGGGGTTCATTGGCAACGCTGGATATCGGAATAAATGCTGCGTCAGTGGCTGCAGGCAAGCTTGCCCCGCTCCAGTTGGCGGGATTATGCCAATCACTGTCGGCAGACCCCGTCCAGACTTTCGCCGTTGTGCAGGCTGCGCAGTTTGCGGCGCTGAAGGTGACACTATCAACGCGCCAGTTGGGACTGGCATTGGCTGTTGAGCTATCCCAGCCGGCGCGCCAGCGAAAGATAACATTACCGGGTAAGGTCGCAGGGAAATTGATAGTGACGCTGGCATAGGTTGCTTGTGCGCCGCTCCAGGCCTGGCGACCGGCGAGCGGATTACTGAATCCTGTGCTGAGTGTGCGAGTGTAGCCGCCGGTTATAAACGTGCCGCCAACTGTACCGCTAATTGCATCATTGAAGTTTGCGCCGCCATCCGTGCTGACTTCCAAGACCGCGCCATCAAAAGCATTGCTTGCGTTACTCTCAAAATTATAAGTATGCCGGAACGTCAGTTGTGTAAAGCCGGAACCGGCGGGAATAGGGATGGATGGCGAAATCAAACTGCTGCTGGAGGCCGTCGTGTTGCCATTCCAGCGCACCGCGTTGGGCGAGGTATCGGGCGTGACATTGGTTGTCGCAGGAGCCACGGCGGTGCCGGTCGTCGCCGTCTGCCAACCGGTGGGCAGAGCCGGTTGAGTCACGCCATCGAAATTTTCGGTAAAGAAGGTGGTGAGATTGATCGTACCGACTGTGAAGCTATAGGTGATGCTTTTGTTGATGATGCCATCGCTGAGATTCAAGGTCGCGGTCAGAGTATTGCCGCATAAACTACTAGCGATGAAGGTAAAGGCTCTGGTTGCCGAACCGCCTCCGGCAGTTAGCACGCCATAATTTTGCGGCGCGCTCGGACTGCTAACGCCGCCGGTCGCTTGCAGGGTGGCTGTCAAATTGCCGGAGTTGATGCCGCCACTATTTAGCACGCCAAAATTGACCGTAACCACTTCGCCAGGGTCAATGGCCGCCGTTGCAGGAGTGCCGCAACTGCCCGTCACAATGGTCGCGCCGTTGGCAACAAGGGTAAGGGGTTCGCCTAATGTCCAGTCGGAAAACTGCGTCACATCATTCAAGGTCGCCGTGTTGCTCGTGGTATTGCGTGAGGTGATACCTTGATCGGTGAGGCTCGCCCCGGACTTCCTGTAAAAGACAAAACTCCCTTCCGCAGCGCTCGCCGGAACATCGGTTTGCAGGTATTGCACAGTGATGTCTGCTTGCGTGATGCCATTAGAGGTCAACGTCCAATAGCGCTGCAATGAATGCGCCGCATCGAGTCCGCTCATGCCGCTCTGCGTCGCGCTCACCGTAAAATCGCCCGCACCGGAATCGAAATTTATGGTGACTGGCGAATAACCGTTGGCGGTGCCGACCGGGTAGAGGAAATTACCCGGCCCGCTGACTATTTTATTGAGAGCACCCAAAATATAACCCGAGGTGCGGACAATGTTGGCGTTCGCGCCCATCGTCACAGGGTTAGAATTGCTAACAGTGATGTTATTGCCCTGCAGGTAGAGCGTGGTGGTAATCGTAAGGTTGCCGCTGCCGGAGATGGTGAGGCTGCGCCCGGTTGCTAAGCTCAGAGTACAGAGATTGACATCGGCAGAGATGGTCGGTTCGTTGGTAACGCCAGTCGCGGGCAGCACCACGTCATCGGTTGATGATGGCACCACGCCGCCGACCCAGTTTGTTGCCGTGTGCCAATCCGAACTGGTCGCGCCACTCCAGATGACGGTAGCATCCGAATAGCGTGCAATGCCAAGCGCTGGCTTATTGCCGGCTAAGGCGAAAAACCCGGCCATATAAATATCGTTCCCCATTGCGGCGAAAGATAAAATTTGCGAATTCGCAGCCGACATCCCGCTGCCAAGTGCCAACCAGGCGCTGCCGTTCCATTTGGCAACATTATTAACCGTGATACCGCCCGCTGTGGTGAAAGAGCCGCCAACCAGAAGGTTACCGCTGTTCACTAAGAGCGCGTTAACAATCCCGTTGGTTGCTATGCCGCTGCCAAGCGCCGACCAGGTGCTGCCATTCCATTTGGCAATGCCATTAACGGTGACGCCGCCGGCCGTTGCAAAACCGCCGCCGGCATACAGGTCGCTACCGCTTACGGCAAGCGCTTGCACACGTGGGTCAACTCCTGAACTCGTCCCACTGCCTAAGGATGACCAGGTGTTTGTCGCGGTGTTCCATCGGGCAATATTACTTACGGAGACGCCGCCCGCTGAGGTAAAACCGCCGCCAACAAATAAGTCAGAGCCGCTCACGGCAAGCGCATTAACGATTGGAGATGACCCGCCACTAATGCCGCTGCCAAGCGCTGACCAGGTGTTTGTTGTGGTGTTGTATTTCGCGATATTGTTTACCGGCACGCCGCCCGCCGAGGTAAAACTGCCGCCGACATAAATATCGTTACCGCTGATGGCAAGCGCAGTAACCCCTGGGGATGACCCGCCGCTAATGCCGCTGCCAAGCGCCGACCAGGCGCTGCCGTTCCATTTGGCGATGTTGTTTGCAGAAACGCCGCCGATTGTGGTGAAGACGCCGCCGGCATAGACCTCACTGCCGTTTATGGCAAGCGCCCGGACTGTAATGGATATGTCGTCGCCGCCGAGCGTCGCCCAGGTGTTGGTTACAGAGTCCCATTTCACAACGCCCAATCGGGTTATCGAGCTTGATGGGACTATTGGGCCTGCGGAATAGGCCGGGCTGCCGACATAAACATCCGTGCCGCTCACCGCGACAACATTAGAAGAAAAGGAAAACCCGCCTATACCATTGCCGTCAGAGAGTATTGACCAGGTGCTGGCGGTTAAGTTCCATTTAGCGATGCGACCAACCGCCAAACCGCCAGCGGCGATGATGCGCCCTGCAACATAAAGATTATCGCCGACAACGGCGAAGGCTTGAGGACCCGTTGTGCCGGTCACGATGCCGCTACCCAGTGCTGACCAGGTGCTGCCATTCCATTTCGCCAGATGCGGGTCAAAAGAGCCCCCCGTTCCACCGGCGTAAACGTCGCTGCCAATCACACGAACCGCCGTGATGTCGCTCGACGGATAGCCGGGAAGCGCCGACCAATTGCTGCCGTCCCACTTCACAATAAAGGTTCCGACCGGTCCAAGAAACCGGCCGCCGATATAAACATCCGTACCGCTAACAGCCAGCGCAAACGCGGTGTCACTGACGCCGTTATTGCTGCTGCTTACGAGCGCTGACCAACTGCTGCCATTCCATTTGGCGACATTATTCGCGGTCACGCCACCGGCCACACTGAACCCGCCGCCAACATACAGGTCCGTACCGCTGACCGCCAAGGCCCGCACACCGGGAAATAAGGTGCCATTATTGACGCCGCTAGTGACCGCTGACCAGGTGCTGGTCGCCAGGTTCCACCGGGCAATGTTGCTGGCAGCTCCTCCCCCCGCCGTCGTAAACTGCCCGCCAACATAGAGGTCATTACCAATGACAGCGAGCGCATTGACAGTAATCGAGCTGCCACCACTCACGCCGCTGCCAAGCGCCGACCAGGTGTTTGTTGTGGTATCGAATTTTGCGATGCGGCTTGCCGAAACACCACCCGCCGTCGTGAAAAAGCCGCCAACATATACATCCGTACCTAGGACTGCAAGGCTATTGACCTGACCGTTGACACCGTTTTGTGTGCCGCTGCCAAGCACCGACCAGGTGCCGGTCGTGGTATTGAATTTTGCCACGAAGTTCGCTGCCTGATTACCGGCGGCTACAAAAGCGCCGCCAACGTAAATATCCGTGCCGCTGACGGCAAGGGCAAAAATGTCCTCGTTGGTTCCCCTGGGGTTGAATTGCGACGCCCAGCGCTCATCGCCACAACCGGCGGCGGTCGCCCGCATAAAACGCGGCGCGCCGGTTGCCGTGTATTCCATTCGATAGCCGCTTGCAGCAAAGCTGCCGCTAGCCCCGGCTGCGGTTTTGATTGAGCCATCGGCGTTGAGAATGGTTGTGAGGGTTGGGCTTTCAGGGGTTGAGCCGCTAGTCGTGCGGTCAAAGCCACCCAGGTTTGCGGGTCGGGTTTGGTGAATCGCTGAACCGGCAGTTAAACCGCTGAGGGTCAGCGCCGGTATGGCGATGGACAAAAGTGTAATGATGATGGCGCGTTCATATCGTGTTCGCATAGGGGATCCTCTTCATCCGGTTTTCAGAATTTCAGAGTGTTGTTCTGGTGACTGAATGAGTCCTTTTGCGGATTGGGTTTTAAGGAATTCTGGCACACCAACAAATGACCGTTTGCCGTTTCAATCGCATGAACTTCATCGGCCGCCAGTTGTCTAATCAACTCGCGGCCGCCGATACCCGAAAGATTAATTGCCGCATCGAAGGTCAACATCTCGACTTCGGCTTCGCATTCCGCACAGTAACCGCAAACGCTGGTCTGACGGTCCATCCGCACAATGAAAATTTCGTGACTTACCGTAGTAATTAAAAGTTTCTTTGCTTTCGTGGTCATTTGTTTTAGAATCCAGCCTCGACGGAAACAATCAGCCCGCTTAAGACCAACTGCTTCCGCCAAAGCCTTACAACCGACTGGTTGCTGGTTTGGCATTTAACTTTTTTTCAGCGGAGAAAGTCCTGAATTTTTTCTCCATTCTTTCTCCATTCTTTCTCCAGAGGTTATATGAGCAGTGAAATAAAACAGTTAAGAACGTTCGGCAAATTTCGCTTGGATGCCGAAAAGAAGATGTTGTGGTTTGAGGACGAACCGGTCAGTCTACCGCTCAAGGAAATTGAACTGCTCTGCGCATTGACTGACAACGTCGGTGAGGTCGTCACCAAAGACGAATTATTGGAAAAAGTGTGGGCCGAGTCGTTTGTCGAAGAGAGCAATCTGTCGCGACATATTTATCTGCTGAGGAAAACCTTCAAGGATTTTGGCGAGCGCGAAGAGTTGATTCAGACCGTGCCGCGTCGGGGTTATCGCTTTACGGGCGAGGTCAAAGCCGGCACGAACGGCGAATTAATTATCGAAAAGCACACCTTGACGCAGACCCTCATCGAAGAATTTCCGGTCGCCAATACGGAAGTACAGGTCAGGAGCGCCAGCGAGAATCAACCGGTCGCCGAATTGCCCAAAACCCGCGCGCTATGGTCGGCGGTACTCACCCGTCCACGACTCGTCGTTTTGACCGGGGTTCTGGTTTTAGTGATTGTGAGCGGCTTTGCTTTTCTGCGATACAACAGACCGGATGCACGCAGCGGTTCGGCAATTAAATCCATCGCCATCTTGCCTTTCAAAACGCTTGGCGCAAATCAGGGAAACGACCATCAAGGTTTGGGAATGACCGATCTGTTGATCACTCGGTTAAGCAATCTCAAAGAAATAATCGTGCGCCCGACCGCTGCTGTCATGGCTTTTGAGAATCACGAAGCCGACAGTGTCGCAATCGGTCAGCAGTTGCAGGTCGATGCAGTTTTGGAAGGCACGATTTATCACACGAAAGACAGCGTGCGGGTGACGGCGCGACTCGTTAGAGTCAGCGATCAATCATCAATTTGGACCGGACTGGTTGAAAAATCTTTAACCGACGAACTCCGTCTACAAAACGAAATCGCTTTGCAGGTGGTTGATGCGCTGACCTTAAATTTAAGCGGCAATGAAAAGAATGCTCTGACCAAACGCTACACCGAAAGCGCCGACGCCTATCAACTCTACGCCAAAGGTCGTTATGAATGGAACAAGCGCAATCACGCGGGGCAGGGGGAAGCCGATCGGTTGTTTCGCAACGCCATTGAGAAAGATCCGAATTTTGCGCTTGCCTACGTCGGTTTGGCTGATGTGATCATCATGGGGACGGACCCAGGCGTGGCTAATGCAGCTCTGAACAAAGCACTGGAGCTAGATCCGAATTCAGCCGAAGCTTACGCCTCGTGTGGCTTTCTCCAGATGTTTCATTATTGGGATTGGCCGGCGGCCGAAGGCTATTTCAAAAAATCAATCGAACTCAATGCGGGCTACGCGACGGCGCATCATTGGTATGCGACCTTTTTAGCTATTCAGGGCCGAACCGATGAAGCCAAGTCAGAAATGCGCCGCGCCCTTGAAATCAATCCCTTGTCGTATAACTTTCTTGCCGATTTGGGACAGATTTACTATTTCGCCCGCGACTATGACAAGGCGGAAGAGTATTGCCGGAAAGCATTGGAGCTCTACCCGGAATTTATCTTCGCACACTGGTATCTGTCTCACATCTATTTGCAGAAGGGCGACGATGACAAAGCTGTTAATGAATATCTTGAGCATGCCAAGCTTTATGCAACTCATGCCACTCAGACTGAGAAAGAGAAGGAATATTATTTAAAACAATTAGCCGAACTGAGGGCCAACTACAACCAGGGCGGTATCAGAAAATATTTAGAATTCCTGATGACTTCATATGATAATCCTCCGAATAGCCCGAATGTGTTTTACCAACATGCAATGTGGGACAGCTTTCTTGGCAATAAAGAAAAAGCCCTCGACAATCTGGAAAAAGCCTACGCGGGCAAGGCTTTTCTATCGGCCTTCGTCAAAGCCGACCCACTTTTTGATCCCCTGCGCTCGGAGCCGCGCTATCAGGAAATCCTGCGAAAGATGAAGCTTCAATAGGGGTGATTGCCAAAGTTTTCATAGAACGGCTCGAAGACAATGACTTCGTCGCCGGGATTGGTGATTGCCATCATCGCTTCCGTAGACCCGCAAGTCACCGTGATTTCGAGTCGTGGGTCAGGAAGAAATAGGTTGGCATTCGATGGGCGCTAAAAAAGTAAAGCCCCGCCCAACGACCAGTAAACAGTTATCTTCTGATTAGACGGAAAAAGCGGATAAAGCGCCATCTGCTGGGGCGGATAAAGCGCCATCCGTCTTTTCTGCCCCATCAGAAGATGACCTTATCACTGACAACAGACCGCCGTTCTTTTACCGATAAATAATTTCATTCCCCTATTTTCAATCTGACCCATCACCTGATTTCGCGTTCCGGGTCAATATCAAGTCCCAGCATTTCGATTTTTCAACAATCGCATCGCGGAAACTTTTCGCGCCCCCAGGCAATCGCATATTGATTGATGTTGGCATTGATGGCCTCGCAAGCCGCCGTCAAAAAGCCTAAAGTAACCGACTGGACATTCAACTCTCATCGCTTTAGAGATAAACCAGAGCGCGTCAATAAGTCATAAACACGCGCTCTGGTTTATCTAGCCTTAGCTTCTCTTATTTCAGCTTCAAGGTCGGGTCGGCAAGTAAAATCCAACTCCTGCGAATATCCGGGTCGGCAATCGTCAACTTGGTACGGTTGAGCGTTTCTCCGAGCCGCATCCCTGTAACCTTAGCCTCAAACATCAGGCGATAGAGTTGCTGATTCATCTCAGTTTGTTGTTGTGGGTTGGTCATTGCTGAGGAGGCCCACACGGCAATGGCGCCGCCGCGTTCGGCTTTCATCAACGCTTCGGCGAGCGCGTCTAACGCCGCATCGTGAAAATAACCGTTCAAACAGGTCATCAGGACAAACAGCGGCAAGCTGTCGTTCTCCAACGCTCTGGGTTCTTCCGCAGTCAAGAGATTCCCCCGCCATAAATCCACCGACCCATGTCCCATATAGTTGATAACCTGACGCCCCTCTTGAAGGGCTCGCAGCAACTCGGCCTTCGCGGTTGTTGGGTCTAGTTGCCCGCGTTTGAGTTCATCAACTCGCATATGCGCTTGCAATATCATCCGCAGTTGCGCCGAAGCCTGCTCGAAATCAAACCCTTCATTGGCATCCGCAATCAGCAGCGCCCTGGGCTTGGCCTTCGATTCCTTACCGTGCAACGTCTTCGTGATGAGCGTAGTCGCTTCGGCAAGCGTGCGCATCGGCAAGCGCCCGACGGCGAGGTCGCTGACGCTATCATTATTGAAATCCGCAAACCAATCATCCGAAGCGGTCTCCATCAATGCCGTATCAATCAATTTCGTCGGCACGAAGTCCAAGTCACCAAACCCCAAATAGTTTCTCGCGTCATACGAAGCATCGCCGGCAAACAGCGCGTATCGCGGACGCACTGGCCAATGGGCGTTGGCGTAGGCCAGAAAATCGCGTAGGGCTTGCGGCGATTTATCGCCGAAGTTGAATTCATCGTAAACGTCTTCGATGTCTACCAACAAAACTTTCAAGCCTTCTTCCTCTCTGGCCTGGCGCAAGGGTTCGAGGGCCGCGAAAAACTCCCGCCGCGAGACAATCACGAAATCGGCTCCCCTAGCCGTTTTCAAGGCGGATGGGGTATTAGCTTTGATGGATGATGGTTGCTTGAGGTGCTCATCGGTCAACGCCATGAGCGTTCGGCTTCCTGCTTCACTCGCCGCAACCGTAATCGCATAACCACCAGTTTTTGCGTCGCCGATTTTGCCCAGGAGTTCTTGCGGCAGGTCTGCGTCGGTGACATCAAAGACGCGAATGGCTTTTGTCGTGAAGCCGCCGATGGTTGTCGGTTCGCTGCCCGGCGCGGTGAACTTCAGGAAGTCGCCGTCGGCCGTAAAGCGGTGTTGATAACTGAGGCGAATCCGCTCAACCAGAGAAATATCACGAGCGCCGTTTTGCGTCGTCAGACGCACGGTGTTCGCGCCTTCCTTGAGCAGCGCCTGCGGCACCTGGAAGCGGCCGTGGCCTGCGGCCTGGCCATCGAACTCTATGAAGCCCAAAGGGGCGTCGTTGAGTTGCACCAACACCCGATGCACTTGCGCGGTTACACCTTGCAGATGAATGTCGAGGGTTGCCGGCAGCCCCGTCGGTTGCTGGAGGTGCGCTAAATTAAGCGTTTGCTCAAGGGGTTGCGAAGTCAGCACAGCCCCGAAAAAGTTCTCCGCCTCGCCATTTAGAAGGGACGAGAAATAGACCGTGCGGTCGCGCCGCTCGATTGTCTGGGTAAACGACGTTGCCGATGAAGACACGCCTTCGCTGCTACTTTGCTGAATGCGTTTACCCGGGCTATCCCCCAAGATTAGCCAATAGGTATGCCTATCCGTCGAAGGCGTGTCTAACCCGAGGCCATAAAATTCAATAAACGACGACTGATCAAACCGCCCGTCCACATTGTTTGAAACCGCGATGGGGATTTCTTTGCCGTCAACAAACATTTGCAAGAAACGCGCCTCGACCTGGCGGGCGAGACCGGCGGCAAACAGTTCAGCAGCTGTGACTCTCGTCCAGCCTTCGCGGTTGACGGCTATCTTGACAGCGGGTTTGCCGGCCAACTCAGCCTGTAACGCCAGCCGTTCAGTTGAGCGTCGCGGCCGAGTTGCCGCGCGCTCGACCGATGTTGCCTCCGGCCCATTGGTGAGAGGCGCTTCTCGCCAACCGATGCGGGCGAGCAATTCGGATTGGGCGGAAGCTGGCGATTTCCCTTTGGCGTAACGCACCGTGACGGGCCCGTGCCAGGTGCTCTTGCCCGTGAGGTCAAGGTCTTCAAGCCAGTAACGAGTCGGTGAGTCAGGCGCCAGCGTATCGGCCCAAACATAAGATTGACCGGCCGAGAGGACGGTTCGAGTCCCGGTGGTGAGGGCTGAACCGGCAATGAGCGAGGGGTTGATGATAACGCGTTTGCCTGACTCTTCGCGGTAGAGGTTAAAGCCGAGGTTGCCAGTTTCAAACCCGGTCTGCCACGCTAAGTGAACCCGGCCGTCGCCGTAGTCTGTGGCGGTGAAGGAGACGAGCGTGATTTCCGTAGGGGCGCAGCCGGCGGCAAACGACCAGTTGGCGCCGTTGTTGCCGGAGTTGGTGCCGCTGAAGACGGTGAGTATAGCGTCGCCGGCCTGATCCTGCACGTCAACGTCTTGCAGTCTGAACGTTCCCGCGCCTGACCAGAAGCGTTGCGCGCCGGGTGACGAGGAGCGGATGAGGATGGAATCGGCATCGCCGCAAGTGGGGCCGCCGCCGTCGAGTTCGATGGCGCCGCTGTTAGAAACATTGCCGCCGAGCGTCAGGTCGCCGGTGCCGAAATTTCTGTAGGCGCCGCTGACGCCGACTGTCAATGAACCGAGGGTGACGTTGGCCGAAGCGCCTTGATTGAATAAGCCGGCCGTGAGGTTGAGTGGCTGGCTGGTTTGTAGGGTCAGGTTGCTGAGTAGAGCGAGCGCGCCGCCGGATTTGTTGACCGTCCAAATGCCGGTAGGATTCGGGCCGCCGTTATTGGTATAGGTCTGGTCCGCCGCGCCGGTGAAGGCAATGTTCGCGTCGCCGCCAAGGAACGCGCTCGCCACCGTCATATTGCCCTGCGCTTCGACGGTGCCGCCCCCGCTCGCGTCCAACCCGCCGCCATTGAGCAACAGGGTTCCAGTGATGATTAACGTATCGCCTGCGGCAATCACCTTGTGGTTCGCGCCAAAGGCACTGTTGCGATCAATGGTCAGATTCTTGAAGGTCTCTGAGGTGGGGACATTGATGGTGCCGCCGAAAAAAGTATCAAAG
>JBIOWC010000028.1:0-6251 GCA_044868105.1 Blastocatellia bacterium | reverse complement strand
TATGGCACGGTCTTGAGGGGAATGGCTCTCTATTAATCCGGCGACTTCTGACCCGCCGCCAATCGCTAAGCCTGGTTGTGCGGCGGCAAATTCCCGGGCAATGCGAATCAGTTTTTCAGCCGGAATCCCTGTTGTACCAGCGGTCTTTTCCGGGGCGAGGTTATCCAACCATTCGAGCGCTTCTGCTGCTGTGGTTGAGTGTTCTTGCAGGACTCCCCGAGAAGTAGGAATCTGTTTGATTAATTCTTCAGTGGGAATATCTTTGACCAATTTTTCACGAATAATCACTTGAGCCAGGGCGAGCGCCACAAGCCCTTCGCTACCCATTGTCGCAGGCAGCCATTCATCGGCACTGGCGCCGGTGACCGACATGCGCGGTTCGATTTGCACAAATTTGCCGCGCGCCTTTCCCGACGTGCGGCGAAATTCCCCGTAGGCCTGCGAGTACATCATCGGCGAATGCCAGGTCTCTAAAAACCGCGCGCCGAATGAGAGCAGATATTTGGCATTGGCTAAATCGAAGGTGGGAATATTCGGATTGTCATAAGCCGTTTGATAATTGAGTAACGTCCACTTGTCTCTTAAAACCTGTTCGCTAACCAGCGATTTTGAGCCATACGCAGAAAAGACCTGCTCGGCAACAAGTCCGGTCACACCTTTATGGTCAACGGTCGCAAATACAACTTTATCGGCTTTGCCCTGCGCTTTAACTTCGCGCAGTTTATCAGCCAAGGTCTTTATCGCTTCGTCCCAACTCACTTCTGCAAACTGCCCCGCGCCGCGTTCGCCTGTGCGCTTCATTGGCGCTTTGATGCGGTCGGGGTTATACAAAACCTGCAGACCCGCTTGCCCGCGCGCACATAAAGCGCCGCGATTGACCGGGTGCGCGGGGTTGCCTTCAATCTTGTTGGCCTTGTGGTCACGGGTGCGAACCAATATGCCGCAACCGGCGTCGCACATCGCGCAGGTCGAGGCTTTCCATACATCAATGCCGGGAATGTATTCGTCATCGGGGATAAGCGCCGGAATGAGTTTCTCTTCCGCATGCCCGCACGCCGAAAAGACGCCCGCCGAAGCCGCGCCTACGCTTGAAAGAATAATAAATTCGCGTCTCTTCATAATCGGTGGTCGGTGGTCGGCAGCCGGTAGCCGGTTTATTTACCTGGTGGTTTGCTTCTTAAAAACCGGATTAAACCGTTCAGCAATCGCCCAACCTCTCCTGCCCTATGCAACAAATGATTTGCTTCCTCAACGCTCAGGTAATTCAGTCGCAAAGCGATCTGAATGTGAGTTTCTAACTCGGTCAATGAGCCGCATGCAACAAAAAGAAATTGAATAAACTCAGAATCGTATTGCCGCCCCTGCCCTTCGGCAATATTGCCGGAATCGAAACCGCAGCGCGTTGTAATTGATTCGTCAGTCCATAGACTTCGCTTTTTGGAAAACCTTGCGTCACGCGATAGCACTCGACAACCAAATCCATTGCCCTTTGCCAGACTTCTAAATCCTTATAACTTTTTGCAGCCATACAAAACTCTCAATTCACCCACCAGGCTAACAACTCAAAACCGACCACCGGCTTTACCGACTACCGACCACCGGCTACCGGTGACACACGTAACAGTCGATGCTCGCTTTTCGCTCACGGTGACAATCCAGGCACCAACTCATGGTCATCTTGACTTCGCGTTTGACTCTTGGCGATGCCGTCACATCGCCGTGGCACTCCTTACAATCCATCCCGGCTTTGATGTGCGGTTTGTGCGAAAAGAAAACATCGGCTGTGCGGTCAAAGTAATAGACCCGCACCCAGGGAGGTTGTTCTTTGCGCTTATAGAAATCTGCGAGTTTTTGAATTTCCGGGCTTTCGGTCTTTACCGCAAGGTGACAACCCATACAGGTTGAAATATTCGGAATGGTCGCGTGCGCCGATTTGTCGGCGTTTTCGTGACAGAAAGTGCATTCGAGTCCGGGGCCATCTTTACTCGCGACGTGTTGCCAATGAATGTATTCTATGGGTTGTTTGGGCGCGGCGGGTTTGCCGGCGGCGCGCAGAATAAAAAATCCCGCGAGTAAAAACACCGCAAGTGTCAGCAAGGTGATTTTAAGCTTATGGCTCATTGAGACATCGAGTGTGTGCCGCTGAATTTCAGGCGCGGAGATTTAACCATCAAACCGGTATTTTAGAAAAGTGTTCGGTGAAAATTTTGCTTATGAAACCATCAATAATATGAAATCGGGCGCCGGCCCTTCAGCGGTAGCCCGGGCGGGCGAGCGCAAGCATTGAAAAATCCGCGTCAAGCGGCCAAATCTGCCGCATCCGCGCTTGACCAATCGCCCAATTACCTTATGAACGCTGCTCAAGCTTGCCTTAAGACACCTTGGCAGATTGACGGCGACCGGCGCCGGCGAGCGCCAGCACCTCCGACTCTCCTGTAGCCATTGAAGAAGCAATTCGGCCCTGCTCATCAATTAAGACTGCCGATGGCGTGCCGGTTGCGCCAAAAGCTTTGCCCGCTTTGAATTCGTCATCAAGCAGAATCGGCGCTTGCAATCCTTGGCGGGAAATTTCTTCAGCAGTGCCGCGCGAAATAATAACCATGTTTGGCGCCCCACTGGCGCGTGCCGCTTGCAGATGTTTCACCTTATCCAACATCGCCTGACAAAAACCGCAATCCGGATTCCAAAAAAGCAGCAGGGTTTTTTGACTAAAAAAATCGGCAAGCGCCAAGGGCTTTCCGGCTACATCCACCAAGGTAATTGCAGGTGCCTGGTCGCCTATCGCGGGTTTTGAATTTTCTTCTTGCGCTTCAAGCGCCGGGGAAAGCCAGGGTCTGGTGGTCGCGGTGACAAGGTGATTGAAAAGCTCTCGGATTTGCTCGCTGCCATAGGCGACGTGACTGGCGATGGTGCCATCTGCCTGGATGACGATGGCGCCCGGCGTCCAGGGTATCTGGTAAGCCTCCGCAACTTCGGATTCCTGTTGCAAAAGGATGTGTTCGATAGCGTAATCATCAAACTTTTTCTGATTCTCTTCAAGCGAGCCTTTGCTGAGGATAACCAGTGTGAGTTGGTTTGCAGATCGGCGTTGCCACTGTTCAATATCCGCCAGGAGCGCCAGGCAGGGCGCACAAGATGGCGCAACAAAAACCAGCATCAAGGATTTGCCATTCGCAAGCAGATGGTCGAGAGAACTCTCTTCCGCATCAATCGTGCGCAGAGCAAATGACGGCGCCGGCGCGCCAATCGGCCAGGCTTGCCGGGGCATCTGCAAATCCTGATGGGTGACGATTTCAAGCGTCCCGTCAGCGGATGCGTCATCTTTTAAGGCGGCGAGGCGGCGTAAAATCGTCTGTTGTTGATTGAGCAGTTGTTTGAGAAATATGGCAAGCACGCCGAGTAAAACGATAATCGTGAAACTGGCAAAGAGATTGATCTTTTCAGCCAGCGTCGGGCGCTCGGCCAATTTAAAAATATCAATTCCGGCATCAACCTTTCCTTGAGCGATGATAACGAGCGCCAGCGCCGAGAAGGCTAAATTTCTTGCCACCAGTGACCAACTGATTGGCGTGGAGTGAATCTGCCCGAAACAATTGCAATCCGTCTTTAATCCGCGCGCCAGACTCACACTGATAACGATGATAAATAAGGCGAGCAGCAGCAAAGCCGCAAGACTTGCCGCCCAGGCGGATTCAACGAACAGCAACAGAATCGCCGTCACGATCTCCGCAATTGGCAACAGCCAACCGATGGATTGAGCGAGCCGTTTTGGCACGCCGAATCCCATTACGGATTGTCGCGAGGCTTCCAGATTCGCCAGTTTGGAAATTCCGGCAACCGCGAAAACCGCAGCGAGTGATAATCTTGCCAGTAAAAGGATGATTTCCATCGCAGCCATTATAGCTTTGCAACACGCGGACTCAACTGCAAATTAGCAGCCCGGAATTCAAGAACGCTTTATTCGATAAAGGTCGTAAGCGACCGCCAGGTTAGGAAAGCGGGATTGAACAATTAGCCAACGGCTGCGAGGCCGAATTTCGCTTGCGCTTTTACGAGTTCAACGAGCTTGGCGGTATCGCGTGAATTGCGGCGCTCGTTCAACAAATAATCGGCAGCTTGCTTGGCGATTTCAACCAGCTCGCGGTCGCGCACGATATTGCCGATGCGAAAGGTCGGAATCCCTGACTGCCGGGTGCCCATCACTTCGCCGGGCCCGCGAATCTCCAAATCCTTTTCCGACACTTTGAACCCGTCGTTGGTCTGCTCCATAATCGAAAGCCGCTCGCGCGCTTCACTCGTGCGTTTATCGCCGGCCAGTAAGATGCAATAGGCTTGCGCATCGCCGCGCCCGACGCGCCCGCGCAGTTGATGCAGTTGCGAGAGTCCGAATCGTTCGGCATGTTCAATCAAAATTACGTTCGCATTCGGCACATCAACCCCGACTTCAATCACTGTGGTGGCAACCAGTATGTGACGGGCGCCGCGGCGAAATTCATCCATCACCAGGTCTTTCTCTTCCTGTTTCATCTTGCCGTGTATCAGCCCGACGCGGAAGGTCGGAAAGACGGCGGTCTGCAGGTGCTCGGCCATTTGCGTGGCGTTCAGCAAATCGAGTTTTTCGGATTCTTCAACCAACGGATAAACAATATAAACCTGTTGCCCTTGCCGAATAATATTATCGAGGAAGTGATAAATTTTGGTGCGCGCGTCTTCACTGCGCACTTTCGTCACAATCGCTTTTCGGCCGGGCGGCATTTCATCAATGACCGATACGTCAAGGTCGCCATAAATCGTCATGGTTAAGCTTCGCGGAATTGGCGTTGCCGTCATCACCAGGGTATCGGGATTGTAACCCCGATTCATGAGTTCCGCCCGTTGCATCACCCCGAAGCGGTGTTGTTCATCAATGACCACGAATCCGAGTTTGGAAAATTTCACGCCTTCTTGAATCAACGCATGGGTGCCGATAACAAAATCAACTTCCCCGGCTTCAATTGCCGCGTGGAGTTCGCGCTTGCGCGCCGCCGTGAGCGAACCGGTCAACAGTTCAACGCGGTAGGGCGATTGTTCAAGAATGCGCTTGGTCGTCCTGGCATGTTGCTCGGCAAGAATTTCCGTCGGCACCATGAGCGCCGCTTGATAGCCGTTTTCGATAGCGACAATCGCGGCTTGCACGGCAATAATGGTTTTGCCTGAACCGACATCGCCTTGCAGCAATCGGTTCATGGGTTTGGCGCTGGTCATATCGTCAACAATCTCTTTCAAGACGCGCTTTTGGGCGTTGGTCGGCTTAAAAGGTAAGACCCGCCGCACGGCTTCGCGCACGCGGTCATTCGTTTCGATGACCGTACCTTTGGGCGAGGCTTCGCGCCCTTGCCGGCGCAGCCCCATGGCAAACGCCAGCCAGAAGAACTCCTCAAAAATCAGGCGGCGGTGGGCGGGCGATTGGTATTCGTTATAAAGCGCGAGCGGCGCGTCTTCTGCAGGGAAGTGAATTTGTCGAAAGGCCTCGGCGCGGGAGATCAACTGGGCGCGCGTGAGCGTGTCTTGCGGCAATTGTTCGGCAAATTCCGACCAGTCCAATTTCTGTAAAACGTGATGCATCACGGAGCGCAATTGTTTTGAACGAATCTCGCCGAGTTTGCGATAGACCGGCACGCGACGGCCCGTATGAATCGGCTCTGCATCTTCATCATCGCTGACGAATTCATAATCGGGATTTTCGACTTCAAAAAATCCCCGCCGCCCGCGTTTCCATTGTCCGTACAACAACACCTTGCGCCCGCGTGGAAAGGAGTTTTGCAGATAGGCTTGATTCCACCAGTAAGCGCGAATCTGTCCCGTTTCATCAACACCGGAAAATTCAAAGATGCGCAGTTTCCCGCCCTTCACCGCATAGGTTCCGGCAATGCGCACTTCAACTTCAATAGTCGCAAAGCTGTTGTGCTCAAGCTCGCGTATGCGTGTGAGGTTCGAGCGGTCTTCGTAACGCATCGGCAAGTAGTTGAGCAAATCATCCACCGTTACTTTTAAGGCATTCGGTTCCCCGACGGTAGCCGCGACCCCTGCGGCAAGTTTCTGCGCGGTCTTGGTCGCCACACGCGGAATCTCGTGCAGGTTAAGCTGGTAAAGCGGCGTTGATAATTTCAGCATAAAGAAATTCACCACAGAGACACCGAGACACCGAGAAGAAGAAGAAGGGGAGAACGGGAGAAGAAGAGAACGGGAGACCTTTTGCGCCAGTTCCGTTT
>JBIOWC010000027.1:0-2664 GCA_044868105.1 Blastocatellia bacterium | reverse complement strand
TGAAATCCGGGGCTTTGAATCCTGGTGATATCGCTGTCCTTTCATCCGTCGCCTCTATGGTCATCAGAGTCCCATCCGTAGCTAACTTAACGACCCGCAACTTTCGACCTTCTAAGATAAAAGGTGAACCAATATCCAGCTCTTCAGTTTGTGAAATTTTACCGTCCGCAGATAAGCGCCACGTACTTGAGAAACTTCCATCTCTATCTCGGTCAATGAGGCAAATGATCGCTGAGGATAAATTGTATAAGGGCGTATCCCTAAACCTCGGCCTAAGAAACACGCTGAAGGAAAGATTACCGAAGCGAATCACACCTTGTCGAAACTCGGAATTACGGGCATAGGTATAACCATCACTTGATAGAATTATCTGATAGTTTACCTGCTGTGCGGTTTCCTTTTTATCAATAGGTTGAATTGTCAATACCGCATCTGCGATTTGTAGGGTGTCATTTTGCTGAAATTGCAAAGGCCTCTCCTTACGGAAATCCAGGTCCCCATCGGTATCAACGATATACTGAATTAGCCCGGAACTATTCTTATAGCGCAGGGCGTGGATAGGCAAAAAAGCTTTGTTGTCTATAACCGGAGCGATTTCGATAGCTTTCCAATCCTGCGGATATTGAAATCGGGAATCCTTGAGGGGGCCGAAGAAAATATTGCTAAGCCCCTCTAATTTGCCAGTCACCGGAAAAATCTTTTTTTCGAGTTTTACCTCTTGTCGGTCAATGGCATTTGCCTGATGCGACAGGCCGAGGAGGAGAATAAACAACGAGCAAATTTTAAACCTCATACATTAAGCTCCTTTGCTGAATAGGGGTCACTAGGCCGGCCCTAGCCTTGGAAAAACGAAGCGGTAATCTCCGTACACCTGCAGAATCGTTAACCCGAAGAGGGCGAGGCAGAGGCCTAAGAGTAAAACGGCGCCGGCGCTCAGAGAGGCGCGCCACGTTTGCCAGAACAGGTCTTGCAGTTCCTGTTTACATTGGGATTTCATTTCTGATTGCTGGAGAGCAGCGCGCCCTTCACATAACTGCCCCCTGGTATGAACCTCGCAGTAGTAGCGCTCACAAGTTCGAAAATATCCCGTGCAACGCTTCGCGGAGGTTCTCGAACAACTGGTTACTGGACAACTAATGTCGTGCTTCATTGCTCTCTTCTACCCTTTACTGCTAGCAGGTTAATCGCCTATTGAATAATAAAAACATTATAAACACCGAGGGGTATTTCATTAATTGCACTTGGTCACCTGTTAGAGTTTTATAAGCTTTAGTGATTTTTTTGTTTTCTCATCAGCTATTTGCTTGAACTCCTTACCAGGGCGAGCAACTTTGTCAGAGTGATATTTATTAATTTGTTCCAGATAAGCAAAGCGAATTTGCTCGATCGATGAATTTCAAGAAAATCCCAATGTTTTCATAAGCCGAAACCTAGGCGGGCTCTAAGGCGACTTCTCAGGGCAAACGCATCATAAATTTTGTAGGATATAGACCTTCACCAAATCAGGAGGTCTACGATGGAGACTCAAGCACCACAATCGCTGATCGAACATTTCTCTGTGATTGATGACCCACGCATTGATCGCAGCAAACTCCACAAGCTCATTGACATTTTAGTCATCGCCATCTGTGCCACCATCTGCGGTGCCGAAGGTTGGGAAGACTTTGAACTCTTCGGCAACTGCAAACTCGACTGGTTCACCTCCTTCCTCGAACTGCAAAACGGCATCCCCTCGCACGACACCTTCCGCCGGGTCTTTGCTCGCCTTGATCCGACACAGTTTCAGCAAGCCTTCCTCGATTGGGTGCGCAGTGTGACGAAGGTGACAAAAGGCGAGGTTGTCGCCATTGATGGCAAACAATTGCGCCGCTCGCAAGATCGTGCGGCTGGCAAATCGGCGATTCAGATGGTCAGTGCCTGGGCTGAAGAAAACCGCCTGGTCTTAGGGCAGGTGCGCGTCGATGAGAAGTCCAATGAGATCGCCGCCATACCGGAATTGCTGAGGATTTTGGAGATTTCTGGCTGCATCGTGACCCTCGATGCGATGGGTTGCCAGACCGAGATTGCCAAAACGATTGTCGAGAAGCAGGCCGATTATGTATTGGCTGTCAAAGCCAATCAACCGACTCTGTTGGACGATCTGCGGGAGTATTTTGACTGGGCGCTTGAGGACAAATTCCAACAGACCCAGTATACAAAGAATGAGACAGTAGATGGCGATCACGGACGAGTGGAGGTGCGGCGCTGTTATGCGACAGACGATTGTGAGTGGTTGCGCAGGAAGGCAGAATGGCGCGGGTTGCGTTCGATCGCAATGGTCGAGAGCCAGAGAAGTGTGGGAGGAGCGGAGCCGAGTCGCGAGCGGCGCTACTACATCAGCAGTCTGGCGGCGGATGCCAAAGAGTTGAACCGCGTGATTCGCTCGCACTGGTCGATAGAGAACTCTCTGCATTGGGTGTTGGATATTGGATTTCGCGAGGATGAGAGCCGGATCCGCAAGGATCATGGGCCGGAGAATATGGCAACGCTGCGGCACATCGCCTTGAATCTGCTAAAGCAGGATCGGTCAATCAAGGTCGGCATTAAATCGAAGCGCAAGAATGCGGGCTGGGACGAGCGGTATTTGTTGAGAGTACTCAACGGTTAAGATGCGCTCGCCCTTGG
>JBIOWC010000026.1:0-6625 GCA_044868105.1 Blastocatellia bacterium | reverse complement strand
AAAGACATGAACGAGGTGTTGCCCCGTCAACGTATAACTGCCCTTCAGATTGAAGACCGTGTATCCGCCGGTGCGGGTTTCCAGCGGAAAGAGACGATCCTGGTCTTTGGCCATCACAACCTCGGGTGAAATCGCCAGGCCCTTATAATTAAAATCAAAGCCCAGCCGGCCGCGCAGCGGCGGAATGCGCGGCAGCGGCGTGTTGGTATCTGTCAGTTCGGCGTTCACATAATCGAGCCCGCTGTTGAACCAGACATTGTTATGCAAAGCCACCGAGAGTTGCACTTCGGCTCCCGTAAACCGGCTGTTGCCTTGACGGTATTCAGCAATCGGCAAATTGTCTTCGAGGTCGCCCGTCGGAGCCAGAAAAACGAAATCCTGGAAATGGTAGTAGAAGAGATTGAACTCGCCTTTTAACCGGTTCGACGAATGGCGCAGCCCGAGTTCAAGGCCGTCGCTACCTTCCCGTTTGAGATTTTCACTGCCGATTTCAAAAACCCCATTACCCGGATGCGGCCCGTTGTTATAAAGCTCCTCAATTGACGGAGCGCGATAGCTGTGCGAGTAATTGGCTACGAAGGCGCCGCCCGCCCAGGTCGGCACGCGCGCGCCGATGGCGCCTGAAAAACCGGTAAACGAACGGTCACTGAGCACGTCCGTATCGTAGGCATTGCGTTCGACGCGTCCGCCCAGTTGCAAACCGAAATGCTCGAAATCGAATTTTTGCAGTCCAAAAACCGCCAGCGAATTTTGCCTGGTTGGCGGGGTAAGCGCTTCTTCACCAGAACTGTCGAAATCTCTATGCAAGCCCCAGAAGCCAAAAGTACCGGAATATTTACCAAGCTTTTTCTGATCGAACCAGCCGTCATAAACCAGAGTTTTGTTTTTAAAGGTTGTGTTGATGACCTTCGTCGTGAGGTCGAATTCGCTGTGTTGGTAATCAATATATTGCAGCGAAAATTTTGCCGAGTTGATAAAAGCGTCCAGATCGCGCAAGCCAAAATTGAACCGCGCACTGTGTTTTTGCGGATTCAATCCGACAATCTCGGCGTTCGGGTCGTTGACATCGTAAGGAATGCCGTAGCGGCTTTTACTGTAGTCATAGTTCAAGCTAAAAAAGCTTTTTTTCTGGTAGTACCCGAAGCCGCCCGAGCCATGCGCCGAGCGCGTAAAAGAATTGAACACCGTCCCGCGCGGGCTTTCGTAATCGTCGCTGCGCTGGCTGCCGCCGTTGCCCCAGAACAACCAGTGCAGGGTGCCGAATTCGATACCGCCGCTGGCGCCGAATTGCCCTTTATTTGAACCGAGGATGCCGGTCAAATATCCGTGTACGCCTTTATGAGCCTCTTCGTGCCCGGTCACCGCATTGACGACCCCGCCCATGGCGTTGCTGCCGTAAAGCAGCGTCGCCGGGCCTTTCACGACTTCCAGTTTCTCAACCGATAAAATCTCTATCGGTTCAGCGTGGTCACCCGATTGCGAGGCGAGCGAACCTGTGCGTTCGCCATCTTGTAAAACCAGTATACGGTCGCCATCGAAACCGCGAATCACCGGTCGCGCATTGCCCGGACCGGAACTGCGTTTGGCAACCCCGATTTCGTTATCCAGAGCTTCACCGAGCGATACCGGATTTTTCTGGGCAATTTCGAGGGCGCCGAGCGACGAAACCGATGAAATAGAAGTGGCGGAAATTTCGTCGCTTCCGGTAGCGGTTATCGTCACTTCCTCTTTCACGGTTAAGGTTAATTGAAAATCGGCGCTGAGGTTCGCCCCGGCAACGAGCTGAACATTTTTGGTTACGTCGGGAAAGCGGTGCAGGTGCGCCAACACGTCATAGGTTCCCGGCGGCACATCCTTAAATTCGTACTTGCCTTCATCATCGGTTTCAACCGAGCGTTTGAGCTGCAAAATGGTGATGGTCACGTTGTGAACCGGCGCGCCACTGTCGCCGATGGTCACGGTTCCCGTGAGTCTGGCGCCCGTTTGCGCGCTCCCCTGAGGCACCTGGCATAAAAATAAAAGTAAAATTAAAAAGCCGTTTATCCATTTGCTTTTTTGCATGAATAATTCTCCTTATGATGGGTTCAGTTTCTTGAACTTCTGGTCCGTGCCGAAAGGGTTGTGGAGAGTGGTGCAGCAAGTACACGTTCGGCAAGCGAACGCCCACTCACACGCTTCCCTTAACCCAACCGGAATGCAATGGAGAATTAAACCAACGGCGGAGCGCGACCCGAGGGAATTGAAAAATGCTGGGTCGAATAATACTGGCAAAGAAAGGCTTCCCAACCGGCAAGCTCAGGCTTCAGAGCGGTCAGGGTTACCGATGAAGAGAGCGGCGAAGCGAAATCGCGTTGCAGTTGACAGGTCACGCAATGCGTGTCGTGACTCGATTGCGGAAGATGTTCTTCAGGTGAATGGCTATCTTGAGAGACGCTCGGAGCCGAGGACGAAAACCGCGGCACTTTCAACGAATGGTGATGCGTGTAACTGACAAAAAGCGCATGACCGACCAGCGCCAGCAACACGAAGGCAACAAAGCGCAGGTTCGCGTTGGTCTTCTTAATAATGTTTACTCTCGGTTTCAACAGCGCTCTTTTCCTCAAAAATCGGAAACTCAGTTTACCATCAAGGTCGCTTGGCGCGCCAATAGATGCGCGCTATCGGTAATGGGTCAGTGTGAAATTAGGGGAATGAAATTATTTATCGTTAAGGGGAATGAAATTATTAATCGTTAAAAGAACGGCGGTCTGTCGTCAGGGACAAGGTCATCTTCTGATAGGGCGGAAAAGACGGATGGCGCTTTATCCGCCCAAGCCGATGGCGCTTTATCCGCTTTTTCCGTCTTATCCGAAGATAACTTTTTACTGGTCGTTGGGCGGGACTTTACTTGTTTAGCGCCAACCGCTGGCCAACCTATTTCTTCCTGACCCACTACTGCGCTATCACATTGCAACTGCACATCAGGTGCTTGCTGTGAGGATTGCCGGTCAACTCCCGTGCAACTGTCTAGGGATGTTTAATGGTGTAATCGCCGCGTCGTTCGCCCGGCTCCAGCTTCCATCCGTCTTTCAATTCCAGCGTCCAGCCATCGCCCTGCAAAGGTTTTGCTTCAAGATTGGTCGGCGCCGCAATGGTCACCTTCACGACTCGGCCATCGCGCCGCGTCAACACCGCGCCATTCGTCACATTCAAAATTCCCCACCCGTCGCTCAGTCGCACATTCGGAAATAGCGTATTCGCGTCGTCCAAAACTTCCAGATTATTGGGATTAAAGCTGTATTGCACTTCGCCGCTAAGCGGTATCGTCAGGACTGCGCCCTCGACAAATCGCGCGCGGTATTCCGCAACCCGTTTTTGACGACGGCGCTCGCGTTCGGTTTCGCTTGCCGCAAGCGACGTACAATCATCCGTTTTAGCGCGACGTTCGGCTTCCTCTTTGAGCCTGACCGGCAGTTTAAAGTGCAGAGCCTTGGCCAACATTGCCGCCATCTCACGCTCCTGTTTTATCTGACGACGCCAGTTTGGATTGACGCGGTCGAGCAATAATCCATAAGCCGGACCCGTTGCATAAGCGAATGAACGAACGAAGGTCGGTCGCGATTCAAAGGCTTTCAACTCAGCCGCAAAATAGGTCGCCGATTCAATATCAGGGGTGCCGCGCAATTTAACGCCCGTGTATTCGGCGAGCCCTTCGTTCAATTCCAACTCGTTTTCGCTGGTTGCGGCTTGCGGAAAAATTTCACGGCGATGGGCGCGAAAAATCAGCGCATCTTCTATAGCTTTTCGCGACGCGGCGGCAGGTTCCAACAAAGCCCTTTGCAAAGCGCGCCATTCATACTGCAACCACAGACGACCGGCGAATGAATCAAGGTGATTATTCGTCGGGTTAGAGAGCTTGAACCCCAAATCGTCCTGCGCCCGATGAAAGAGTTCGTGAAGCATCAATTGCGCCCTGATGCGACTGTCTGCAGGCAAAGGAAAAACCACCATCGTCCATTTCACGCCAGCCCAGGTGACGGCGGTATTCGCAATGTTTTCTTCGTCGGGAAGTCTCCCAACAAAGACGTTGCCCTTTTTAACCAGGCGTCCTTGCGCGTCACTTTGATTGGCGACAATCATTCGGCTGTCGCGGTCAACCAACATCATCGGGCTATAGAGCCGCGTGCCCCACAAAGCGCCGTTATCTTTCTCGCAAATGGTTTGCGCTTCTTTAAAGTATTGTTCAGCGAGCGCCACATCAATCGCCGGCGCTTGCGCAAGGGATGAAAGCGGGGCAATGAAAAACAGCATTGTGAGTAAACAAATATTTTTGTTAAACATAAAATCTCCCGACAGGAATGGGTTTCCTGTATTCCAAACCCTAAGGTGTTGAGTAATGGGTTATTCTCAAATTAGGAATTGAGAAGATTCAGTTAAGGGTTAAATAAAAGATTGCAACGTCATTGAACGAGCTCGCCTTCAGCGATTTTCACATTGAACCTTAACTCATATTTTCTGTCTGATTTTGCCAGATAATAATTGCTCAGGTTGTAATGGCTGTCGGTCCCCACGCCCACAACCCCCGACCAATTCAATCCCACCACGGCGCGTTTATCCGGGTTTGGGTTATCCAGGCGATGAATATCGAAATTGATGACCGCATCATCCGTCGGGCGTCCCTGAATTAAATCATCAACGCTGAGGTTGACGGCGAGAGGTTGAGTTTCCGCGCTGGCTTGCTCGTTAGGGTGTAAGAACAACTCCTGTTTTTCTCTGAGCTGTAACACAGCTGTTGACTGAGCGACCACCCGCCCATCTTCAACGAGGGCGATTTCAACATCGAAGTGATGCGGAACTTTACGAGCCTGAATGTTGATGAGGCCACCGGGGCTCACGACCGGTATTTTGATTTCCAACGGGCGCAAGTTTCCCGACGGCAGATAAACCGGCTCATTGGTCTGTATCGGCGTAATTTCTATCCTCAATTTGTCCTCACCGCCGCCGCCCCCGAAGGGCAGCAAAATCACATCTTCATCAAAGCCGAGTAGCAAGGTTTGCTGCTGGTCGTCTTCTTCATAAAGCGGCAGGTTGCGTTCGGAATAGCCGTACAGTCTGCGGGTTTGCAATTCAGCGCGCATCTTCAAGCGATTATCGGCTTCGACATCGGTGAGAAATTTGGCGCGCATTTTGAAGCGCTCGCCGTTTAAGTCAACATCGAAATCGGTTCCCGGCGGGCCTTCAACCAAGGCTGATGAGATGATATTTCGTTGCGCCTTTTTCTCTTCAACGGTGACAATTTGAAAACGCACGCGCCGCATTCCATCGGCCTGCGAACTGGATTTTGCGGGTTGACGAATTCCTGTATTCATCAGCACTAAGAGGGCCGCTAAACCCATCAGGAGAATTTTTATACGGGTTTTCATCAGGCACACACCTCACCGCTCTACCCTGGGGGGTTGTTCATGTTTTGCCGTGTAAATAACGGCGCGTTCGCCTTTGTCGAATTTCGATAGATCGAAACGGTTAGTCTGAGATTGAATTGGCGGTTTACCCGTTGCGGGCTCTCTTTTAACTGCCGATTGCGGCGACTGAGCGTTGCGAGAAAAGATAGCCCACAAACTGACGATAACAAATATCAGTAAAAGCATGGCGAAGGCCGGCGCCGGCAGGGCAATCTTTTTTCGCCAGAATAGGGTTCGCTCGCTTTGCAAGATGTTCGTTATCGCCTGTCGTTGGGCCGCCAGGTCAGGTTCAGGCCTGTACGCCTGCAACTTGCGGCGCAATAACAAGAACTCTTCCTGCGCTTGCCGGCAAATCGCGCAAGCCGCTAAATGCGCTTTGACCTGACGCGCTTCGTCGTCATTCAATTCGCCGTCCATTAACCGAGAAACCTGTTCAGTAATTTTGCAATCCATAAGGCTCCAAAACATTTGCCACAAACAGCCTGGGAATGATTGATCGAACGTTGACCTCTAAATTAACTTTTTCCCTAAGTCCCGGTTTTTCCTTTTGGGCATTTTGTGGCTAGTTAACCACGATTTTCTAAACTGCTCGCGCCGATTGACGGTTCATCTCGTTCCATTTTTCGCGCAACAAGCTACGGGCGCGAAAGATGTCCGATTTGACTTTGCTCTGCGGGATGCCCAAGACCTCAGCAATTTCGCTGTAACTCATCTCTTCCTGTTCGCGCAACAACAAGGCTGCGCGTTGATGCTCAGGCAACTCGCTGAGGAGCTCAAAAATTTTCGCCTCGCGCTGGGATTGCGCCACCACCTCTTCGGGCGTCGGCACCGGCGCGTGAAACAGAGCGGTTATTCGTCCGACAAACTTCATTCGCGTTTGCTTCTTCGCTAATTCATTGAGCGCTAGATTGCGCGCCACGCGAAAAAGCCAAAACCTGGCTTCGCCTGCCGCCAGACGCTCCAGGCCAAAACGGTGGAGACGTAAAAAGCTCTCTTGAGCGAGGTCTTGAGCGGCGCTTTCGCTGCCCAGCAGCGACGCAAGAAACCGACAGAGATTCGCATAGACCTCATTGAAGACGGCAACGAACTCATCGTTAGCTTGTGTCATAAAATTCTCTACGCCTATAAAACCGGTGAGCCGGGAAAAAGTTGCATCGCCGAAAATAAACCATCAAATCGCCGGT
>JBIOWC010000025.1:0-3635 GCA_044868105.1 Blastocatellia bacterium | reverse complement strand
AAAGCCATGTCGCGCTACCTCTCTTTTATGGTGAGGTTATTTGATTGTCTATCTATTCAACTACTAACGCAAGAAGCCGCTCGTAACTCCCTCACCGAACCTTGACCCACCTTCTTGAATAAATAGTAAAAAAAAATAGTTGAGCTTGGGAGTTCTGCCTGAAGTTTGTCGCGTAGTGGGATGAGCAACGTATTTGTTGCCAGTTGAGAGCGGTCAAGAATTTAACTAAAGGAGGCGAGAGGCGATGTTTTTACAAGGCGAAGATACCGAGCAATATCCTGAATTTACTAAGTATCTGTATTACAGATTTCCGTCTGTCAAAGAGAGTTCAACCATTGTGAAAAATATGAATACCTATGGAAAGCTTGATAAAAGCGCCTTTCTCTCGGCCCTCACGCCGGGTATGCCGCCCTATGTCAAGATTGAAGCGCGCAATCTCCAGGGCGGAAATGGCAGTGAAGACCTTGGTCGGTTCAGTCGCAAAAGTCCTGGCTATATCTATTTGGCGCAAGCCATGGTGGTGCGATTTGATAATGACCCCTGGGGCGATGGAAATTTTTTCACCACCGCGAAAGGCAAACGCGTCCCGGTCATCGGTGCCGTCCTGCTCCACTTTTTGACCCACTTTGGTTATTACAAAGCCGGATTACCGTGCCGCCCTTATGAATGTGGCGGCTGGGATTTTGAAGTTGCAACCTATGATTCAACGGTCAGTTACTGGGCCTAAGGGTTGAAGGATACCTATCTGAACGCGACGACTCCGCGATTCTTCTTCTGTCACGGTCCTTCAATTAAAAGGTCGCAACCCGGGGAAATTATCTGCGGCCGTTTGAATTGGTCGTATCCGGCGATAAAAGAGACCCAGGCGCCTGAATTCAACGCCTTGCTACTTTGCGAAATGTCTCGACTGGAAGTTGGATAGATGATGCTCAGTTAGAGATTTCTGGATAGGGAGGATTAAAACGATGATTGAAATTCCGCAACCTTCCATAGCCTTAAATGCCATGAATCCTTTTTCGGATAAATGGAAGAGCGAGCAGTTAAGCGCGGCGGCCGGTGAGAAGGTTAAATATACCTACAATACGCCCGGAACCCGGTATGAGATGTGGCAGACCTGGGATGTGCCGGCTTCGGTTTCCGCCGACTGGGTCATCGCCGGTACGGCGGCCATGGCGACGGCTTCCGAGGATGGCGCCATCAAATGTCTGGTTATCAATTGCCACGGCCAATACAACAGCTGGGGAAAAGATCAATCCACGGGCGGGTTTAATTTCATTTCCACAGGCGGATTCGGTTTCAGCCTTGGACAGGGAATCAGTTATGCAAATGCCGATGTCTTTTCACAACTGCGCGGCAAGGTCACCTGTATCATCATCGTCGCTTGCGGCGCCGCCTATGTCACGCACGCCAACAAATCGCAGGGCGACGGCGAAGCTCTGTGTTCAAAAATTGCGCGCGCCGCAAACGCCTATGTTATTGCGCCGAGAATTGCGCAAGCCGCAACCCTTAGAAATCTGCCGAAAAATTACATTGATAATTTTGAAGGGGAAGTCGTCCGTTTCAATCGCGCGGGCGTGATTGATGATTACCGTTTATTAGGTAGAAAGCTGATCAGCGAGATTTTTTAGATTTTCCTGAACTAGGAGCTTGAGGTGTTATGACTGAATCGTATGACAAAGAATTTATCCGTTTAATGATCGTTTCAACCGCGGCGCAACAGGCCGCCCTGGGGGCGCACTATATCAACGGCGCGGATGGCGGCATTACAGGAATGAATACGCCGGGCGAAGCCGGAGGCGGGCTTGATTCATCAAGAAAGATTGTCGAAATTGAAGACCATAGCTGGAACAACCTCGCCGTTCATGCGGCGATGTACGGCCAGAGCGTTTGCAAAGGACGCTATGCGGCAGTCGGCGGCTATGTCTTTATGGATGACACCAAACCGGTCAGCACCAAAATTAAAAAACTCAGCCCGCCGGGCGCCTTTGCGAAGCTCAAAGATGAATATGTCGAAGAGTTGAAGACCATACCGGTTGGCCTGGGCAAAGATTTCGATCACACGGGACTTTATCCACGCAGAGGCCGAAGTATGACAGGCGATTCGATCTATCTTGGTGAAGATTGTCGCGGCAAACGCCATTTTGATTGCATCTTTTTTGTCAACTGGGTGCTGACGACCGTGTTGCAACGCGTTTTCTGGTTCAATATTTCGCAATATCAAAATGGCGTTGCCGGCGGCGCGAAAAAAAAGCCTACCGAAACTCCCATCAGGAATGCAGACATTGTGACCAAGTTAACCGATGACCATAAACATATTGGTTTTTTAACCGCCTGGGGCAGCGTCATTCATGCGCGTATGCCGGAACTTGGCGTTCAAGTCAGCCCCTTCAATCCGAAAGATTGGACAGGGTTATGCCGCTTGTCGGATAAAACCTTGACCGTCGGTTCGTAAGCCATTGAGGGAATCAGTCGGTTCTTTTTGCGTTACCTGTTTACGAATAAGTGAGTGTTCTAAAACAACAACGACATGAATAGAAGGAGAAAATATAAAATGAAAAAACTAATTGGATTAACCATGTTGCTGACGATGATTGCCAGCAATATCATCTGGGCGCAATCGAATATTAAACTGGCGAGCGATGAATTGATTCTCAAACCGTTGCCGCAGCCAAAATTGAAATTTACCGGCAAAGAAGTCAGTCACACGAATGGACAGACTTGGGTACGTTACACTTTGCGGGTAAAAAATTATGACCTGTTTCCTGATTCGTTATTTCAGGCCTCACCCAACCTGCCAGCCTGTGGCGGCAACGCAGCAGCCTCGCGCACCTGGGTTGATATTATTGATTCATCGAACGGCAGCCGGCTGTACGGGTTTTGCTCGCTTGGTACTTCAGCCGGGCTTGAAAATCTTTGGTTTGCCGTAAAAAAAGGCCTTGAACCGCCAAACTGTGTGCATATCGTGATGACCGATAGAAAATTGAATAAGCATTATCAATCAAACAAAGTCTGTCTCAACGAAGGAGAGATGCCTGATGACCTTGAAGCTGTCCCCGTCGGACAAGCCGATTTGAAGGTCAGACAATTTCTATTTCCGCCCAGTAGCGATAAAGCGCTGCGCGTGCAAATCGCCAATTACGGAACTGGCCCTGCACAAGCCAATGTGTTGCGCTTAACGGTTCGCAAAATCAACGGCACGCCGGTGGGCCGAGTAACTGAAATTCAAGTGCCGAGCATTGGCGCCGGACAAGCCGATTGGGTACTCATCAACGTTGACCAGATTCTGCCAAAAAATGTGGCGCTTAAGGACACGACATTTAAGCTCAACATTGACGCAACCAAACTCATCAATGAATCAGATGAATCTAATAACGAAGCCTGGCATAACCTTTAATCTTCATTGTAAGGCAGCGTAATCCGGGCTGGGGTTGCCCCGGCCTCTCGGATTGCGTGTCAGCTCTCACCTTCATTTCCAATCAATTTTAATTTATCTGCAAGCGACTCCTTTATTTCGCTGATAAGAGAGTCGCTTTATTAATAGGAGAAATCATGAGTTTTTATCGAATGCGTCCGCCACAAAATAAACAGAATGACGATAACACCTGCTGGGCCGCGGTATTGGATTCCTTCAGCCG
>JBIOWC010000024.1:0-7999 GCA_044868105.1 Blastocatellia bacterium | reverse complement strand
GGTCATTCTGTTTTCGATAAACCGAAAGCGTCTTTGGAAAACCGTCTGGATGACGAACCGGCGTTCAATACTTTACTGCGCCTGTCGGGAAATCAGGTTCGAGTAGATGACCCATTTGCCGCCGACATTGCCGCCTACCAGGGTATAGACATCAACGCCGCCCGATTCATTGGGCATCTTCCAATTGCGAAACAGCATACTCGGCGGGATGCTCTCCATTTCGACGCGGCTGCTGGGCGATTCGTAAACCAGTTTGGCAAACGCCGGAACATTGACGCCGCCCAGGGCGCCGGGCAGCATTTGCGTGACACTCTGTTTGGCTTTCTCAACCGTCTCGACCTGCTTCTTCTCTTTATCCACATAGACGGCGAGGTCTTTTTGAGCCTTGCCGAGTTGCGCCTTTAAGCCGGCGTTTTCTTCGGCAAATTTCTTCTTTTCCGCTTCGCTTGCGGCGTGCATGGCAAAGTTTGTTGACAGCCAAACCAGGGAACCGACGAGCGCTGCGGCCGTGAGGAGCAGCAAGAGGAAAAGCCATCGTCGCTTGACGCGCTCGGTTTCCTGTATGTGTTCACGCAGCGTATCCACATCGCTTTGCGTGTAAGTCCAACCGCTTCGGGGGGCAGGATTCGTATAATTTTCTGTAGGCATAGGGCAACCTGCTTCTCGTTAAATCCTGAGTTGACGCTCGGCAGTCTCTTCGACCGGGGGGTGTCGCTATTTATTATTTGAACTGTCCGAAACGTTTTAGAAGTTTATAAATGTCTACTATCGCGCTTAACAAGCCTAAAATTAAGCCGACAATAAACCATAGAGGAGTTGTATTGTAATGATTGTCTGCTAAGTAGCCAAGATAGGCGGGAAGGCCTATCATCCAGGGAATTGCAAAGGCCAGCCCGACGGTCATTAAAGCTTGCCGCCAGTTGATATCGCCATTTTGCTTCTCATCATCTGCTGCCATCGCCGTATGCTACTATCTGCGTGAAGGCGGCATTCCCCGAGGTGGCCCTTCCGGTTTTTCCGCGTCCTCAGGGGCGCCCGCTTTTTGATAATCGTAAATCTTGGGATCGGCCGCGGCCTTTTGCGTTAAATTAATCAATTGCTGCGGGAAGATGCCAATCAAAAGCACCAATATCGCCGCCGCGCCAAGCGCCACCCTGAGCGGTATGGAGGGCGAAACCGGGGCGCTCTCTTGTTCTTCATCAATGTACATCGCGCGAATGAAACGGATGTAATAATAGAGCGACACGGCGCTCATAAGCACCGCCAGGATGGCCAGCCGCACAAACCAGGGGTTACCGGTTTCGATGAGGCCGGCAAATAGATAAAACTTGCCAATAAACCCTGCGGTCGGCGGTATGCCGCCGAGCGAAAGCAAAAAGATGGTCATCATCACCGTCAGCCACGGCGATTTTTTCATCAGCCCGTTCAAATCTTCTATGCGGTCGCCAATGATGCCTTGGCGGCGCAACGCAATAATACAACCGAAGACGCCGAGGTTCATTATGGTATAGATGAATAGATAAATCACAAAGCCTGTATAGCCTGTGCGATTGCCGGCAATCATTCCCAGGAGCGTATAACCGGCGTGGGCGATTGATGAATAAGCGAGCAGGCGTTTGGTATTGTTTTGGGTAAGCGCTGCCAGATTTCCCCAGACGATGGTGATAGCCGCGACGATGCTCAACAGAACCGACCAGCCGGGTAGCCCGGGAATGTTGTTGGCCGGGTCGCCGGCAATGGCGCCGCGAATATCCGATAGTCCGTATAAGAAAATGCGCCCGAACATGGCGAAACTCGCGGCTTTTACGGCAACCGACATAAAGGCGGTGATCGAAGTCGGCGCGCCTTCGTAAGCATCCGGCGCCCACATGTGAAAGGGCACGGCGGCCACTTTAAAGAACATCCCCGCAGCCATCAAAATCATTGACATCAGCACCAGATAGCGCATATCGGCGGCCACCCCGAGCGGATTGTAAGTCCGACTGACAACCGTCGGCAGCGCGGCAGCAATCTGTTCGAGGTTGGTCGAACCGGTCATGCCATAGACCAGCGAAATTCCGTAGAGCAGAATGCCGGATGAGAAAGCGCCAAGCAGAAAATATTTCATCGCCGCTTCGTTCGATTTTTCATTGCGGCGCAAGTAGCCGACCAGGATATAAATCGAAATCGCCATCAGCTCAAGGGCTATAAACAGCGATAACAAATCCGTGCCCGAGGCCATAAACATCATGCCAACAACGGAAAACAGGATGAGCGAATAATATTCGCCGCGTTGTTCGCCCTCTTCTTCGAGATAACGTATGGACAGCAAAACGGCAATGATGCTTCCGATGATGAACATCAATTTGAAGACAAAGCCGTAGCTGTCTATGACAATCATGTTGAAGAAGCCTTTGCGCGCCCCGCCCCTCATTAAAACATCTGAGTAGAGCATGACAAGCGACACCAGGGTGACGCCTAAGCCTGCGAGGCTGAGCCAGGCGACCAGGCGTTTTTGTCCACGCGGAAGCATCACATCAAGCACCAGTACGCCACAGGCGAAGATGAGGAGCAAAACTTCAGGCATCAGCAATTGAAAAGTCTGTTTTGCAATGACTGAAAGGTCAACCGTTGTTTGTAGTAGCGCTAACATCATGATTTTTTTTGTGAGAAACATTTAGTGGTTGTCGATAGGCCGGTCTTAAACCGGTCTGCCAACAAGCTGGATCATCAGTTCGTTAATGCGATTCATTCGCCTTTTGTCCGGCTTTTTCCGCGTCCGTCACCTCGCCTTCCATTTTGTCTTTCGCCACTTCAGGTTTCGCGGCGGGCTTAAAGTAGTCCGGATAGACTTGCGCAACAACGGCTTCGGTTTGCGGGTTGACGAAATCGAGCACCGGTTTCGGGTAAATGCCGATGAAGAAAATCAGGAAAATAAGCGGCGCAAATTGCCAGGCTTCACGCGCATTCATATCCTTTAAGGACTGGTTGTGGTCATTGGTCACTTGTCCGAAGAAGACTCTTTGATAAAGCCACAGCATATAGGCGGCGCCCAAAATAATCCCGATAGTGGCGAGCGCGCCCCAGTAAACATTGGCTTCAAACGCGCCTCTCAAGACCAGAAATTCACCGATGAAATTATTCATCAGCGGCAACCCCAGTGACGACAGCGTGACTATTAAAAAGATTGTCGAAAAGATCGGCATCACGCTCGCGAGGCCGCCGAACTCGGCAATCTCATAGGTGTGACGGCGTTCATACAAAATACCCGCCAGCATGAAGAGCGCGCCGGTTGAAATGCCGTGATTGATCATCTGCATCACCGCGCCATTAATGCCGTTGGGGTTCAAGGCAAAAAGACCAAGCATCACAAAGCCGAGGTGGGAAACGGACGAATAAGCCACCAGTTTCTTCACATCTTTTTGCGCCATGGCGACGAGCGCCCCGTAAATAATGCCGATGATGGCGAGCACAATCATCCACATCCTAACCGTCGGATGTTTTGCCGCGTCAGGAAAAATCGGCAGTGAAAAACGCATAAAGCCATAGGTTCCCATCTTCAGCAAGACGCCGGCGAGGATGACCGACCCGGCCGTCGGCGCGTCGTAGTGGGCGTCCGGCAACCAGGTGTGGAAGGGGAACATGGGAACTTTAATGGCAAAGGAGATCGCAAACCCCAGAAAGAGCCAGATGACAAGACTGACGCTATAGACCGTTTTGATATGGGGCCCAATGGCGGTCAGCGCCGCGATGTTAAATGAAGAACGAACCTGACCGGCTGGCAAGTCTCTCCCTGCGTTAAGCGGGTCTTTGCCTTGGGCGCGTTTCATGGCGTCCTCAACCAGCTTCATCATGCCTTCGTTGACCCGCCCGGTCGCTTGATTGGTGGCATATTGCACGGCCGTGGCTCGGGCCGGTTCAAACTGCGTTTTGACGACTTCGGGGAAAATAAAAAAGAGCTTCAAAACGGCAAGCAGCATGAGCACCGAACCGACCAGCGTGTAGAGGAAGAATTTGATTGCCGAATACAAACGGTTTTTACCGCCCCAGATGCCAATTAAAAAGTACATTGGCACCAGCATCACTTCCCAGAAGATGAAGAATAAAAACATATCAGCGGAAACAAACGCGCCGATCATGCCGGTCTGCAACAAGAGCAGCATGATGTAATATTCTTTCTCGCGCCCTTTTTCGCGGATGTAAGACCACGAGCAAACCGCCGCGATGACGCCCAGCATGGTCGTCAAAATAATCAGCGTCACCGTGAGCCCATCAACGCCGAGTTGATAACGCGCCCCGATGAGCGGAATCCAATCGTAATCTTCGATAAATTGCAGGCCGCCAAGCGCCTTGTCATAGTTGGTCAGGATCGGGATGGAGACTAAAAAGCAGAGGCCCATCCAGATATTTGCAAACCAGCGAATCGCATCATTTTTCGATTTGTTGAAAAAGAGCAGGAGGATCGCTCCAATAGTGGGTAGCCAGGTAACCCAAGAAAGAATGTTCTTCATGACATCTCCTGAGAGAGAATTAAAATCCTAACTGTAGCCCAAGCGTAAGCGCGGGCGTTCTTTACTTCCCAAATAATGCTTTGAAGGTTGTTGATACCGCCGGATAAACGTATAAACCCAGAATAATCAAAAGTCCGAGCGCAAAGACCAGGGCATAGTTTTGCCAGAATCCGGTCTGCACCGTGCGTAAAACAATCGAACCGGCTTTCGATGTCCAGCCTGTGGCATTGACCAATAAATCAACCACATACTTATCCCAAAGATTGCTGAGGCGCGCCCACAAACGGGTGAGCGCTCCCGCGCCGTTTACGCCGCCATCAACCACCGTTGCATCAACTTTCCAGAGCGCGTTATTGACCGCTTTACCGGCTTCGACGCCTTTCACGTCCAGCAGCCAGTCCCAGTACCATTTGTTGAAACTGAGTTTGTAGAGCGGTTGCAGGCGTTTGCTCCACTCTTGGGCAAGTTGCGGACGGTTCAAATAAAATTGCCGCGCCAGGTAGATGCCGATAACGGCGACGGCAACCGAGACAATCATCAGCCCCAGCTCGAGTCCGAAAGCGCCGTGCGCCACCTCTTCTGCATGCGGTTTATCAATCACCGGCTCAAGCCAATGCTCGAAAGCGCTGTAGTGCGGAATCCCGAGGAGTCCGACGAACGTCGAAAAGACGGCCAGCACAATGAGCGGCACGGTCATGCTCTTGGGCGATTCGTGGGGCTCGAAATGGTGATGACCGGCGGCGTGCGCGTCACTCGCGTCGTGAGCGCCGACGTGCTCGCCGGCTTGGTGGTGTGGGCGGTCGCCGGCTGATGGCGCGATGGCATCGTGCGCCGCTAAATCTTTGTCATGGGCCGAGGCGTGCGCTTCGTTGGCTTCGCCTCCGGCATGAACCTTGCGAAATCGCTCTTCGCCTTCAAAGGTGAGCGTCATCAAGCGCGTCATATAGAACGCCGTGATGCCCGCCGTAAGCAACCCGATAATCCATAAAACTTTTGCGCCGCCGAAGAGGTGCGAATTAAAGGTGCTCCACAAAATTTCGTCTTTCGAGAAAAAGCCCGCCCAAATCGGAATACCGCAAATCGCCAGCCACCCCATCATCATGGTCTTGTAGGTCGTCGGCAGATACTTTTTCAAACCGCCCATCCTCGGCATCTCTTGTTCGTGATGCATGCCGTGAATGACCGACCCTGAACCGAGGAAGAGCAGGGCTTTGAAGAAGGCGTGCGTAAAGACGTGAAAGATTGCCGCGATGAAGGCCCCGACGCCGGCGCCTAAAAACATATAGCCGAGTTGCGAAACCGTCGAATAAGCCAGCACTTTCTTAATGTCAGTCTGCGTGATGCCGATGGTCGCGGCGACAAACGCGGTTGCGCATCCGACAATCGCCACGACCGTCATCATGGTCAAGGAGCGTTGAAAGATAAAGTTCGTGCGCGTCACCATAAAGACGCCGGCCGTCACCATGGTGGCCGCGTGAATGAGCGCTGACACCGGCGTCGGACCGGCCATGGCGTCCGGCAGCCAGATGTATAAAGGAATCTGCGCGCTTTTGCCGGTGGCGCCAATAAAGAGTCCAAGCGCCAGCCAACTCATCAGGCCAAAGGCGCCGAGCGCTTCAACGTGATAGGCGCTCGCGGCTTTGGCCATCTCATCAAATTGCAGGGTGCCGAAAGTCGCAAAAGCGCCCATTATCGCCAGCGCGAATCCGAAATCGCCGATGCGATTGACGATGAACGCCTTCTTGGACGCATCGCCCGCTTCCTGCTTGGTGAAGTAATAGCCGATGAGCAGATAAGAACACAGGCCCACGCCTTCCCAGCCGACGAACATAATCATGAAGTTCGACCCCATCACCAGCAGAAGCATCATGAACATAAACAGATTCAAGTAGGAGAAGAAGCGGTAAAACCCCGGGTCGCCATGCATATAACCGGTGGCGAAGATATGAATCAAAAACCCGACAAAGGTCACCACGAACATCATGGTCAGCGACAGTTGGTCTATTTGATAGCTCCACTCGATGTTGAAATTGGTGAGCTTCCCTTGCTCTTCGCCCTGGGTGCTGCGCGCGCGACCGCCGGGCATCCAGGTAAAATGGAAGCCGCCCGGCTCTTTGCTGGTGACGTAAGGCTTGGTTTCATTCGTCGGATTGAAGTTGTACTTGTAATCAATGAAGGCGCCGATGGTCAGCAGCAAAGAGAGCGCAATGACGCCGCAGGCAATGAACGAGACAGCCTTTTCGCTGAGGGCAAGTTTTTTGCCGAGAATGAAATTGATAAAAAAACCGATGAGCGGAAAGATGGGTATCAGCCAGACGAGTTTTAACATATTTTCAAGTAATGAGTGATGCGTGATGAGTAATGAGTCAAGGGTGGACTGACCACGCATCACTCATTACTCATTACGCATCACTTGCTAGTTACCATTTCAGTAAATCAATTTCATCAACCGCTATGGTTTCGCGATTGCGAAAGAGCGAGATGACGATGCCCAGCCCGACGGCCGCTTCGGCGGCAGCGACGACGATGATAAAAATTGTGAAAACCGGACCCGCAAGCGGCGTGACATCCAGCTTGGTGTTGGTCTTTATCAGTTCGTGATTCAATTGAAAAAACCGCGAGAAGGTAATCAAATTGAGATTGACGGCATTCAAAATCAATTCGATTGACATGAAAATGATAATGATATTACGGCGCGACAAAACGCCTGCGATGCCGACCACAAACAGCAAAAAACTGAGCATGAGGAAATTTACCAGGGTCGGCTCGAAACGTTTCAAAAACGGCTCGCTGGTTGGCGTTTGAGCTTGTATAAAGGCCAGCAGTCCGAATGCGCTTAATAGAAGATTGGTCACTGCAGTCTCCCTAATCAATTAATAATTTTTCGAGAACAGGCAAAATGATAAGAGCTTGGCAAGGGCTGTAGCTTCAGGGTTGCCCGGTTTAATTTTCAGTTGTATTCGCTCTCTTGTTTGGTGCCGCGCGCCAGTAATACTGCGCCGACCATGGCAACGAGCAATAAGACCGAGGCAATTTCAAAGGGCAAGGCGGCCTCTTTGTAAAGCGCTTCGCCAACCTCTTGCGTGTCATTTGAAATCGTCTGTCCAGCGCCCGCCTGTGTCCGTTCCGCCGTTTCGTCGCCCCTGGGTTGGGATTCTTGCGCCAGCTCGCTGGTCGGACGGAAGGCCGGTTGTGCCGGATGCATGGCAAAGAAGAATGAACCGGCAAGGAGCAAGGCAATCAACACTGCCGCCCACATCTGTCCGGTATAGAGTTGGACTTTTGCCTCTTCTTCGGCGCGCGTCTGCACCAGCATAATGACGAACAAAAATAAGACCATCACGCCGCCGACATAGACCAGGATCTGCACACCAGCGACAAATTCCGAGCGCAACAGAATAAACAACAAGGCAATATTGACGAGCGTGCCGATTAAAAAGAGCGCCGAATGCACCGCGATGCGCGCCGAAACGACCAGAACGCCCATGATGAGCGTCGAAAACGCCAGC
>JBIOWC010000023.1:0-7149 GCA_044868105.1 Blastocatellia bacterium | reverse complement strand
CGTGGTCGTCTCGCCCGACTACTCCGACCACGTGAAGTTCGCCGACGACTGGCTGCCGGCGCAGCCGGGCACCGACGCGGCGCTCGCGATCGCGATGGGGCACGTGATGCTCAAGGAGTTCTGGGTGTTGGATAAAATCACTGATGAACTCGGTGAACTCCAGGAATTGCTCTACGCTGCAGGACAACATTCCGTGTTGATAATTCTTCAAGGCATGGATACCAGCGGCAAAGACGGAACCGTTAAAAATGTGATGGATGATGTGAATCCCTTAGGTTGCCGCGTAGAATCGTTCAAGGTGCCAACCGCTGAAGAACTGGCGCATGATTTTTTATGGCGGGTTCATAAAGCCACGCCGCCCAAAGGCCTGATTACCATCTTCAACCGTTCGCATTATGAAGACGTCTTAGTGGTGCGCGTGCATAAACTGGTGCCCAAGCCCGTTTGGAAAGGGCGTTTTCGTCACATCAATGAATTTGAACGCCTGCTTACCGATACCAATACCATCGTTCTGAAATTCTTTCTTCACATCAGCAGCGAGGAACAGAAAAGACGTTTAGAGGAACGCGAACTGGATGCCAAGAAAGCCTGGAAACTTTCAGCCGGTGATTGGCACGAGCGCGAGTTGTGGGATGACTATCAACAAGCCTATGAAGAGGCGTTAACGAAATGCTCAACCAATCGGGCGAAATGGCATATCATTCCGGCAAATAAAAAATGGTTCCGCAATCTGGCCGTCGCCGACACCATCGTTCGCGCGCTTAGACCGTATCGCAAGAAGTGGGAAAAGTCCTTAAGCAAACTGGCCGAGAAAAAACTTGCCGAGCTTGAAACCATGCGCGCCGAAGAAAAGGGCGGCGCGAAAAAAACGCAGCTTGAATAACCCTGGATTGAGCGGTAAGAGAACCCTCTTTAATTGACGCGACGGAAATTGTAACGAATCACCGCCCGCGTGCTGATGGGTTGCCCGGTGCGCGTTGCCGGTTTGAATTTCAATTGCCTGATGGCGCGAATCGCCGCTTCTTCCAAACCGAATCCGGCCCAGCGAATGATTTCGATTTCGCCGACCTCGCCATTGGCGCGAAAGACCGCTCGTGCCTCGACGGTGGCATTGACATCGGCGCGGTCGGCTAACTCTGTGAACTCAGGCTTCACACGATTTAAAAACTCAGGCGGCTTGAAACCTGCTCCCGCAGCCGATTCCGCGTCAGGAAGGTCTTCAACCGGTTCGCCGCTTGTGGTTGTGAGCGACGGGCGCGCGGCGCGAAACGCCATCATCTTTTCTACATAATTTTTCGTTTGCTGGCTAAGCGTCTGCGTTGCGTCACGCACCGCGTCTTCTCGCACCGCGGCTTTCTTCAAAATAAAATCGAATACGGCGAGCGCGCCGCTGCGTCCGTCAACGATCAGAATGCCAATGAAGGTCTCTTCGTGGGCCTCACCGGCGCGTTCACTGCGCGTAGCCGAATCGCTTTTGCCAGTGATGAAAAAGTCGCACCCGATGGATGCGCCCAGGTGCTTTGCCTCTTCGATACTCAAGTTGATCGAGCTGTCGTAACCGAAGGCGATAAGCGCGGGTTTGATTTGCGCTTCATCCAGCAAAACGATTCGTTCATCTTTCGCCAATGCTTCTGTTAAAGCGGCTTCGATTGCTGGTCTGTCAGAGCCGAGAAACCCAATCCCTGCGACGCGAAGCGGGCGCGTGAGTTTCGTTTCGGAAGCAGGGGTTTGCGGACGGTTGGCCAAGCCCAGGCCGCAGACCAGGAAGATAGCTGCAGGGATGAAGAGATATTTATTCATCATCTGAAAATCGGTTGTTTGTGAAAACCGATTGCTTGCCGCAGGTAAAACTTTATGAGCTATTTTGTTCCCGCTTTCGGTTGGCGCTTAAAGGTCAAGGGGGCGCTGTTGCCTTGATTCCAGTTACCGACAATTTCATTTCCATCTTTACTGAGCGCGCCTTGAAAAGAAGCCGCGATATATTTCATCTCGAAGCTTACGGCGCTGTCGGTTGCCGTGAGAGAGTTGATTGGCAAATTCTCCGTATTCTGGTCGGGGCTGTCGAGAAAGGCCGTAAATGAACCGTCTGCGGCTTTATTGATTTTCAGCACCAATCTCAAACTGTTACCGCCCACAGCCACTGTACCTTGCCAGTTGCCTTCTAGATTCACACCCGATTTGATGGACACCGCCAGGTCACTCGCGGTAATTTTCGCGTCACCTTTTTTATCCAGCTTAAAAGTGAAATTCATTCCGGCTTGCGCCAGGTCGCCGGAAATCGTTTTACCGTCGGCGGATAGTTTGCCTTTGAACGTCGGCAAACCTTGAACGCTCGACATTTCAAACGCGACGTTGGCGCCTTCGACCTTCACATTGCTCAACGGGTAATTCGTCAACTGTTGCGCCGTGATAGCGAGTAACCCTTTCCAACTTCCTTTGTCGTCGCGCATCAAATCAACGCTGATTTCGATGAGATTGCCCTGCGCGTCAATCGAGCCTTCCCAGTGTCCCGAAGCGGTTGCTTGATTTTGCGCGAATGCTAAAGAGGTTGTGACGACGGCCATCAGCATCACAAATATTAAAAGAGTTTTCTTCATTTCTCCTCCGCTAATTTTAGATTTGGGCGAACCCTGACAGAGAACCATTATACGCAAACTTGAAAGCCCGCTAAAATCGCTACACCGCCAAGCTAACCTAGCTTACGGATAGTCAAGGTGCGCGGAATGTTTTGCAGGTCGTGAGTGACGGCTTCAAGTTGCCAGTTCGATTGCCGGATGAAGGGGGTGAGCGATTCCAGTTGCCCGTAACCGATTTCGCAAACCAGATAACCGCCGTGCTTTAAGTAAACGTATCCTTCCTCAAGCAACCGCTTGTAAAACCGCAGCCCATCTTCGTCGGCAAACAGGGCCGTGTGCGGTTCAAAGTCGCGCACTTCGCGTTGCAGGGTCGGCAAATCTCTCATAGCAATATAGGGCGGATTCGAGACCATAAAATCAATCTTGTTTTCCAGCCCGCGACCGGCGAGCGGGGCACACAAATCGCCTTCAAGAAATTCAATGCGCGCTTCAACCTGATGATGCGCGGCATTTTCACGCGCCACGGCAAGCGCCGCGCGTGAAATATCCGTAGCCCATATTTTTACGTTTTGCATATGATGGGCAAGCGTTACGGCGATGCAACCAGAGCCGGTGCCCAGATCAACGAGGTGCCTTGCAGTTGTGAGTGATGAGTCACGATTTTGTTCAGCTAGTGATGCCAGGTTGATCACTTGTTCGACTAAAAACTCGGTTTCAGGACGGGGAATCAAAACCTCCGGCGTGACTTTGAAATCGAGTCCGTAAAATTCCTGCTGCCCGGTGATGTATTGCAAAGGCTCGCCTGCAGCGCGTCGGGCAATCATTTGAAGAAAGGTTTGATAACGGGTTTCGTCGAGTGTTTCATTGGATTTTACGAGCAATTGCGCGCGATCAAGGCCAAGTAAGTGAGCGAGTAAAATATTTGCCGCTAAGCGTTCGTCGCTTATGCCAGCCGCCTGTAAGGTATGCGCGGCTTCGGTAATCGCTTGAGCGATGGTGCGAGATGTTGGCGGTTCGAGGGTCATGATTTTGAGAAGCTAATTGAGAAAACCACACGCAATGACCAGGCGCGTCATTTGAAAAACGAAAAGCCGACGTAAATCACATTGGAATCAAAGCCCGGATTGAGGTCGCCGCGTTCGGCATTTGAAATGTGATGCAGTTTATAACCAAAGGTAAGGGCTTTTTGAGCTTGATAGAAATATTGAATGCCGCCACCGACATCGGCTGTAAAGTTAAACCGTTTGCCGAGGGCATTGGGAAGGTCACGGGCAAAATATAAACAACCGCCGCTGATGCCGATAAACGGCTGAACTTTGCGATGGGGGCGAAAGTTCAGTTGCAATCCGATGGGCGCAGTGCCTGCCGAATAAACTGTGCGGCTGCCTTGCTCGAGAGCCAAGCCGGGCGGTGAAGGGAACTGGCGTAGCGGGTAAGACAAGACGGCCAGCGGGATGAGGTCTATGGTGTATTTCAATTCAGCCGTCTTTCCGCTGGTGAGATGCCGGGCATAGCGCAAGCCGATGATGCCTAATTTGGTATGGTCGGCGGTTCCGGCGACTTGTGCTGAATGCACAGAGCCGCCGCCCCATAGACCAAACTCGTTGGGGTGTTCAGGGTTTTGCGCAACCGCAGAAAGCGCACTCGCAAAGATAAAAAGTAAACTTACGAGTGCGCTTCGATGAGTGATCAACGCTCGGGTAGTCTTCATTAGAGAAAGCGAAAGGTTTAGGCTGCGACTTCTTCGGTTTGGGCTTTCAGTTTTTCGGCTTGAAAGTGAGCAACCAGCGCATCAATCAAATCGCCAATCGCGCCTTCCATAAAGAGGTCTAGCTGGTGCACGGTGTAGCCGATGCGATGGTCGCTGACGCGATTATCTTTGAAGTTATAGGTGCGAATCTTTTCCGAGCGGTCGCCCGACCCAACCATGGAACGACGTTCGCTGGCAATCGCTTCGTGCTGTTTCGCCTGTTCCATTTCCAGCAGTCGCGAACGCAAAACGCGCATGGCTTTTTCAAGGTTTTTAATCTGCGACTTTTCGTCCTGCATGGAAACGACCGTATTGGTCGGTAAATGGGTGAGGCGGACCGCCGAATAAGTGGTGTTAACCGATTGCCCGCCGGGGCCCGACGAGCAGAAGGTGTCTTTGCGAATATCTTTCGGGTCAATTTTAATATCCACCTCTTCGGCTTCCGGTAAAATCGCGACCGTAATTGCCGAGGTGTGGATGCGCCCAGAGGCTTCGGTCTGCGGTACGCGCTGCACCCGATGGACGCCCGATTCGTGTTTGAGTTTCGAAAAGACTCTGTCACCTTCGATTAAAAGGATCGCCTCTTTGTAACCGCCAATACCCGATTCGGAAGCTTCCAAAAGTTGCACGCGCCAGTTTTGGCGTTCCGCATACCGCATATACATGCGCGCAATTTCGGCGGCAAATAAGGTCGCTTCATCACCGCCGGTGCCGGCGCGGATTTCAACAATGACATTTTTTTCATCGTTCGGGTCTTTCGGCAGCAACAAGACTTTGAGTTCTGCTTCGACCTTCTCTTTGCGTTCTTCAAGGTCGGCAAGCTCAAGGCGGGCGAGTTCAACCATCTCTTCATCGCTTTCCAGGTCGAGCAATTCTTTGGAATCAGCGAGACCTTTTTCAATACTTTTTAATTGGCGATATTTGGCGACGATTTCTTCGAGGTCGCGGTGTTGTTTGGCGACCTTCGGATAGCGCGACTGATCGGCGAGCAGTTCCGGGTCGCTCAATTGCCTGGTCAAGTCTTCATATTTAGTTTCAATTGCTTCGAGTTTATCTAGCATAAATCCTCAGTCGTCGGCAGCCGCTGGTTGGCAGGTTATCTTCAACCCGACTTGCGGACTACCAACTGCCGACTCGTTCAAAGAGTCGGTTCTAATTTCAACGCTTCTTTGAGTGAATAAATAGCCACTTCGAGTTGTTCATCATCAGGCTCTTTGGTGGTGATATTCTGCAACCAGATACCGGGTCGTGTGATAAGGGAAAAGAACCATTGCATTTTGCTCTTTGCCGAAGCGCGAATGATTTCGTAAGAGAGGCCTGCAACGAGCGGCATCAGCGCGATTCGCACAAGGAAATTCAAAAACAGCGAATCAAATTTCACCACTGAAAAAGCGACGATGGAGACCAGCATTACGACCATCAAAAAACTGGTGCCGCAACGCGGATGTTGACGCGGTTGGCGACGCGCGTTGGCGACTGTCAGCGGTTCGCCGGATTCCCAGTTATAAACCACTTTGTGCTCTGCGCCGTGATATTCAAAGACCCGGCGAATGTCTTTGAGGAACGAAAAACTGGTAATCATAATCAAGAAGAAAGACATGCGAATCAAGCCGTCAACCAGATTGAAGGACACCGAAGGGGTGACCGGATGCAGGGCGGCGCGTATCCAAGCCCAGGCGTTGGCATACCAGGTTCCGCCTTCGGCAGCGTTAATCGTGCCGCCGCCGAAATAAACAAACAACGCATTGGTCAATAAAAGCGGCAGCACAATGAACAGCAAGACATTGAAGATGATGGCAAAGATCATTGAACCGACGGCGGCGCCCGTCGAGGTCTTCTTTACCTCATTTACCGTGGGCTTTTCTTTCACGGCGGTAGTGACGGCAACCCCGCCTGGCGGATTGACGTTTGCTGGAACTGCGGCAACCGCTTCTGCTTTTTCGGTTTCGCCACGGTCTTCGTGAAAGGCGACATTGGCTGAATAATTCAGCGTTTTAATGCCGAGAATCATAGATTGAATCAACACGGCCGCGCCGCGCAGCACCGGCAGTTTCAATAACGGATAGGTATCAGAGAGCACCGGCAGGCGTTCAGCTTTTGAAACAATTTGTCCGTCTGGACGACGTACGGCAACCGCATAGGAATGCGGCGCGCGCATCATCACGCCTTCGATTACGGCTTGACCGCCAACAATGATTTGTTCGTCTTTCATCTTTAAGAATCTCCTTGCTTTAAGTTTACCGCATTAGGCAAGCGAGTAGATAAAAAAATCGGTAGTTGGTGGCTGATAATCGCTGGTCAGTGAAGAAAACCTGACGACCGCTTACCGGCTGCCAACTACCGATTCTAAATTGTTATTAGGTTAAGCTTCGGCTTGTTGTTTGCGACCGTACTTCCGATTGAACCGTTCAACGCGCCCCGCCGTATCAACGAGTTTTTGTTTGCCGGTAAAGAACGGATGGCAGTTGGAGCAAATTTCAAGACGAATCTCAGGTTTGACTGAGCGCGTCTTCCAATTGGCGCCACAAGCGCAATGGACATCGCATTCTACATATTTCGGATGAATCTCTGGTTTCATTGTCTTATATACTCCTGTCAAAAATTTGCCTTTTATCGAAAGAATTGATAATACGGATTAGTAAAGCCCTGTGTCAAGCGGTCGTTTTTTAGCCCTAACTTGACACTCTTTTGCGCCGTATGCTAGTTTTCGGGGCTTGAACTAGCGGTCAAATCATTGATTAATAGGAGTTCACAGGCTTTGTTCGCTTTACCGGCGTTTGTTCTCTTAGAGGAAAACATTGTCCAACCGAACATCACGATACT
>JBIOWC010000022.1:0-5050 GCA_044868105.1 Blastocatellia bacterium | reverse complement strand
GCGCAGGGTATCGGAAATTCGCATATAACGATTTTCCGGGTCAACAACGATTTCCAGCGGTTTGCCTTCCGATTCAATCTCGAAATCGGCCGATTGACCGCGTAAATCTATCGTCGTTTTTGCCGTGCGTCCGCCTTCGGCTTCAAGCGCCACTTCGACCGGGCCGCGGAAGGATTCGAGGTTTTGTCTGACCGTACCGCGGACTTTGAATTTGCCCTCTTTGGTGCGGATGATGGTGTAGTCGGAAGTGAATTCGGGAACTCCGGTTGAATCCACCCAGAGCGTGAAAAATCCCCGCATGCTCGAACCCGCAGTTTTATTGGTCAACTCTTCAAAATCATCTATGCCGGCGCTTTTTCCTTTGTAGGTGGAATAATAGGTTTTCACCAGGTTGAAAAACTTATCATCGCCAATGGTGTTGCGCAGCATATGAAAAACGTAGGCGCCTTTGTAAAAGACCACCGAGCGATAAGCCGGTGATTGGTCATTGAGTTGCGCAGGGGCGCGGGCAATCGACGCCTCTTGTTCAAATGACAAACCGGATTCGAGAATTTCGGCAAGCGTGGTTTGAAATTCAGCCGCGCTCTGTTGCGATTCACGATAGAGGACCGATGAGTATTCGCCGAGTCCATGCCATAGCCAGGCATCATCGAAATTCTTTAAGCCGACCGCCTGTCCCCACCATTGATAGGCGACTTCGCGGGCAATCGTTTCAACCGGCAAAGCCTTTTGTGAGGTTAAGGTGCTGTGCGACAGCAGGGCGATGCCTGCAGTGCTGTAAGTCGGCAAGGTTTCGTCATCAACTTCGGCAACAACATAGCGATTGCCATAAGCATACTGTCCGAATTTGGAGTTATAGAAATTAAGGGCCTGCGAAACCTCTTTGCCATACTCTTCCAGTTGCCCTTCGCTTCCCGGCAAAACGTACAGGTCAACCTGCATGCCGTTTGAGTTAATCGTTCGATTGATGAATTGTCCGGCGGCAAATGTGCCGGGCAGCACCTGTTGTTTTTCGACAAAGGTAAAGGTTTTGCGTTTATCTTTGGCATTCGGCGCGGCAAAGATGGATTTCGTCGCATCGGCCGTGGGTTTGCTGAGCGGCGGCGGGGTTTTGCTCTGCGTAGCAACCGACGGGTTACTGACGGCGGTTGGCGTAGCGGTTTTCTTTGCCGGACTGGTTTGCGGCGCCGCCATAACTGATGATGACATTGGCGGCGGCGAGGTCGTTTGCGTCACGGTTTTATTTTGTTGCGTCTGAGTTTGAAAGACATAGGTTGACACCGCAGTGACCGGATTATCGCTGTGCCCGGCCACTAACCAGTTTTCAGGAACCGTTAAACTGATTTCAGAGGTTGCGCGGTCTGACACATAACCGTGAAAGGGAAACCAGCGCGAAGCGTACATCAGGTATGAGCCTTCGGGGCCGACATAAGCTAATCGCGTATCGTTGATGGGGCCGCCTTCCGGGGTCGCCAGCGGTCCGGCATATTCAAACGTCAGGGTGATCTCTGAACCTGCCGGATAGAGTTGTCCGAGATTGACCTTTACATTCAATTCATTGACGCGGTCCTGGATGAACTGCAAATCGGTTCGACCGTCAGGCGCTTTGACGCTGGAGATAACCAGCGAACCATTCATCTCGAAAACCGCCGATTGCGTCTGTTTCAGCGCTTTGAAGGTGACTGCGGTTTGCGCCTTCAAGATGTGATTATCCGGTTCCATCTCTGCATAAATTTTATAATGGGTTACATCAATGGTATCGCCTGCGGCGTTTTGTGCTGAGGTGAATTTGGTGAGCGCAAAAAGCAAGGCGAGCGCTAAAAGTGAAATCACCACTCTGTTCTTAAAAATGTTTGTCATACTCCTGAAATCCTCTATTGTTGCCATTCGGTAAGCCTTCGTGCCGACTTAAAAAGTATAGCATTGTGTTTCCGAGCCGCGAAAGTAGTGCTTAGATTGAGCAGTCCTCATAGGGACGAATGGATTGGCTGGGATTTCTTGCGAAATTCAAAAGCTTTTCTGGGAGAGGAATTGAATATTTGAGAGAGTGGGGAGCCTCGCTCGGCGCTCAAGCTATTTTGCCATTGCGTCGGTCACCGTAATCTTGCCCGCCACAATATCCCGCTTGGCTTGCTCGGCTTCGTCAAGCACCGACTGCGGGATTAAATTTTTATTGTATTCATCAAGCGCATAGCCGACCCCGTCATTATCCAACCCATAAACGTGAATCCCGCTGGTGAATTTTCCATTGACTAAATCCTTCACCGTTAGATAAACCGCATTATCGAGCCGCTTCAACATACTGGTTAAAATGAAACCGGGTTTGACCCAGTTTTGATTCGCATCTACGCCAATGGCGAATTTGCCGGTCTCTTCGGCCGCATCAAAAACTCCTAAACCGGAAGCCCCTGCCGCTTGAAAAATAATATCCGCGCCGCGCTCAATCTGGGCTTTGGCGAGCTCTTTACCTTTGCCGGGATTATTCCAGGCGCCATCATTGATGCCGACATAATTTTCGTAGACTTCGACTTTCGGGTTGGCATATTTCGCGCCCTCTTTATAGCCTCCGGCAAATTTACGGATTAACGGAATATCCATGCCGCCGACGAAGCCCAGTTTGTTGGTTTTGGTGGTTTTGCCGGCAATGAAGCCAACCAGAAATGAGCCTTCGTGCTCTTTAAAAACCAGGGATGCCACATTCGGTTTATCAATGAATCCGTCAATAATGGCGAATTTCAAATTGGGATAATCTTTAGCGACATTCTCCATAATCGGCATTTGTGCAAAGCCCACGCCGATAATCAAATCGTAACCGCGCTCGGCAAATGCCCGCATCGAAGGTTCAATCGAAGTCGGTTCGCCGGGTTCAACATCGCGCAGGAAAATATTATCGGGCATCTCTTCTTTGGCGCGTTTCACGCCCTCCCACGCCGCTGCATTGAATGATTTGTCATCTTTGCCGCCAATATCAAAAACTATACCGACGCGCAGTTTGCCACCTGATTCATCGCGTGTGCCTTTGCAGGCAGGAAGCAGAATCAAGACCATCAGCAGGGTTATCAAAAGCGTTTTTCTCATCACCAATCCTTTTACCGCAACTGAGTGACGCACAGTCAGTTGCCTGAATCTTGACGAAGGCTACGGACCCCTCTCGGCGATTTAGCTTTCAGCAATTTCGTAAAGATAGGCCAGGTCGCGCAACTTGCTCTCTTTGCCGTCGTGAACTGCCCATTGCGCGCGTTTGCGTTCGCCTTTGCTATTGACCGAAAAGCCAAACAGCGAAGCGCCACCATATTCGCCGTTTTTATTTATCGCGTAAAAATTGATATCGAACTTACTGAGTTTCGCTTTGTTGTCGTTATAGCTTTTTGAAACTCTCCGACAACCTTCAAGGCAGGCATCGGTCGGGGACATTCCCTTGCGCATCATTTCGACAATGGTGTGCGCGCCACAGATTTTTATATTCTCTTCGCCGCGTCCGGTCGAACCGGCGGCGCCAACTTCGTTGTCAACAAAAAGCCCCGCGCCGATGATTGGCGAATCGCCCACCCGTCCCGGTATCTTAAAGGCCAGTCCGCTGGTGGTCGTGGTACCGGAAATATCGCCGCGTTCATTCACCGCCAGGCAGTTAATGGTTCCCGTCGGCGGACGAAAGATCATTTCATTGGCGAGCGCCAAGAGTTCTTCGCGTCCTTTGAAGAGTTCACTGGTGTTATCGGAATCCGGCGAGGCCAGTCCCGGCCCCCAGCCATCCCGGTTGCTCAACGTCTCTTTCCATTTCAACCAAACCAATCGCGCCTCTTCGGTGAGCAGCTCTTCTTTTTTGAAGCCATGCTTAAAAGCAAAACGCCAGGCGCCTTCGCCCACCAAGAGCAAATGGTCTGTGCGCTCCATCACCAATTTCGCGACTTTCGAGGGGTTTTTAATGTAACGAATCGAAGCCACTGCGCCGGCGCGTTTTGTCGGTCCATGCATGACGCTGGCATCGAGTTCGACATCGCCCTCTTCATTCGGGAGTCCGCCATAACCGACACTCATATCATTGGGGTCATCTTCGATGATATTTACCGACGCGATAACTGCATCGAGCGTATCCTTTCCGGCTTTCAACATCTCCATCCCTTTTTTGATGGCCTGTACCCCATTGGCGCTGGAAACGATGAGCGGACGCGACCCCTTGCTTTGCGCGGAACCCGTGAGCAACAAGCTATGATTGACCCCGGCAGCGGCGCCCAGGAGCGCGCTATTGCGAACAAATTCCCGGCGATTGATTTTTGATTTCATAAGTGCCTCCGATTTTTTCATGCATTCCTCTGTGATGAGTGAATTTTATTTGTGGGATGTTGATTCTATGTGCTGATAGTCACTTTGTAAACAAAAGCCCGTAATTCGCCTGGTATTTACCGCAAAACCTTTTTGATGAGCCGTGGCGGTTCAACTCGTTCTTCGCCAATTTGATAAGCTTGCCGGATGATTTTCGTGACCTCTTCGAGATGCGCGTCATCATTAAAATGCAAAGTGACAAGCGCTGCGTCGTCCGTCACCGCATCGCCAAGCTTTGCCTCAACGCTGAGGCCCACGCCCAAATCAATCGCCGTATCCATACGCCAACGACCGGCTCCGAGCAACATTGAAGCGTGGCCGATGGCGCGAGTATCTATGGCTTGCACAAAACCGGAACGCCCAGCTTCCAGCGGACGACGATGGTTGGCTTGCGGCAATAGGGCGTAATCATCAACGGCTTCCGGGTTGCCCTGTTGCCCGGCGATAATCTCGCGCATTTTTGTTAAAGCTTTACCCGAAGCAATCGTTTCATCGTAAATAAACCGCGCGCTTTCTAAATCGGTCGCGGCTTTTCCGAGCACCAGCATCTCTGCCGAAAGCTCGCGACAAAGCGTATTGAAATCTTCGGGTCCTTCACCTTTCAAGGTATCGAACGCTTCAATAACTTCAAGCGAATTGCCAACCAAACGTCCGAGCGGTTGATTCATGTCGGTGATTAATGCGACGGCCTCCTTTTGCATTCCTTTGGCGAGGTCAATCATCAAAC
>JBIOWC010000021.1:0-2599 GCA_044868105.1 Blastocatellia bacterium | reverse complement strand
CCTGTTGTTCGCCAAGCCTTGCGGCAGGCTGGTTGTCGATAAGTCGGGAAAATCCTATCTTAGAAATATTCTTAGTCAGTATGTTCGTTGCAGTTGTCATATGGTTCTCCTTAGCGCCTCTCGGGTCATAAATAGATCCTCTGCCTGCTTCAGCTCTCCAATATGATACCGGTTGTGGTTGTGAAACCGCAGATGCTCGACAGAGGTAAGGGTTACGCGGGTACATCCGATACTTGTAAAAATTCGCCGGTATCAGCCGAAAACATAAGGCTAACCTTACTCCACATTGTCGTGACTTACAGTTCACTTTTGCACAGGTGTCGAAATAAATGTTTGATGGACAAAATCGGTGAGCGATCAGGCCAGGCCTTCAATAGCAGAATATTGCTGAGCCGGATATTTTTGAATCGAAGAATCTTCACGTTGAACATCAACCCGCACAGGTTTCGCTTCGTTCAATAATTCGGCGATGGTTTGCATAATCGTGTAAATGCCTTTGGGTTTGGTCAAGTACGCTTGCGCCCCAGCCGCCAATCCAGCTGCCCTATCGGCTTGGTAGGCGGCACTTGAATAAAAGATGATGGGGGTGAGCGCATCAACGGCGCGAATCTGGGAGCACAGTTCAACCCCACTGCCATCGGCGAATCGGCTGTCCAGAATATACAAGTCAAAAGGCCTCTGCGTGGCCTTCCTCAAGCCGTCGGCTATTGAGGTTGCCGTACTCACCGTGTAGCCTGCATTTTTCAGCAAATGGGTGAGCATCAAACGCGAATCCTCGTGATCCTCGACGTAAAGAATGTGTTTGGGTGGCGCATATTTAGTAACCATGGTCTTCATCTTTTTCTCCAATTGTAAAGCTCTAATCAATCTTTCCCGGAGTTGTTCGTCAAAAGGATCTCTTGCAAAAGCCATATTGATAATTGTCTCTGAATAATCAACGACTTGAAAAAATCAAATCACTTTTGCAAGAGAATTGGTTTGATAGGATGATCGTACTCCTATGCTGAACTTATCGCTGTTCAATTATGTACCAATGGAGAAATAAATTTCTGAGCGCTTAAGCCGCATTAAGCAAGGGCTAGAAGAAAAATAGAAAGCCTATTTTCCTTGCTGGCCAAATGATGCGCTACACCCAATTTTTTTGATTTCATAAACCCATTCAGCCGATTTTACTGCTTATGCTAAGTGAATCTCATCAAGCGGTCACCTCGAACCGCCTCAACCAAGCATAAGTAAACATCCAGTTAAAAAACTGGTTGCCTCTCATTTTCCTGAAGTGCTATGCGATGGTGTGAAAGCGCAGCCCGGAACGCGGGCAGAGAAACATTTAAAGCCCGGCTGGAAGTGGTCGGGCATGGTTTCAAGTTTATAAGCCACAAGGGTGAGCGCCGACTCTCTCGACCTCTTGATCCCCGAATCAAAAGTGCTCACATCACATCCAAAACGGGAAGAACGAGCCGTTTACTCCGGTTAAAAGCATCGTCTTGTGCTGAAAGCTTGAGGCTCTTGGGCAAGGGCGCAAGCTCGATATCATAATACTTCCGGCGCAAGTGCTGATAATCCTTAGCGGCATCGAGGCGGAACCGGTAGATGCCGCCATCCATGGGATGCATGCCTTGGTCAACCGCGAAGCGGACAAAGAAACTATCTCGATATGACCCTGTGGTTCGCGCCCAACTTCCCTGTCCCGCCCGGTTGAGTTTCTTTATTCGACGCCGGGTTTCAGAAAAACTATAGAACTGTTTATAGCAGTCAAACAACAAGCTACGCAGGCGCTCTTTGCTTAAGTTTGGGTGCCTCCAGGTCAGCACGCTGGCGTCAAATCGATCCAGGTTCGGTTCGGCGATGAGACCTGCTGCCTGGAACTCATCATACTGCTCGGTTCCGGGAATGGGACACAAAATGTAATACCACGCCACGTCAGGCGCGAGTTCCAAGAGGACGCGCTGGTGCTCGAGAATGCTGTCTTCGGTATCGTCTTCAAATCCAAACATGTTGGAAAAGTGAACTTGAATGCCGTTCTCATGGCACAGACGAACAAGCCCTGCGTAATCTTCCGGGTGGTTATGAGTCTTGTGCATCTTCAGAAGCGTTCTGCGATCAAAACTTTCGGCTCCTAAAAAAATGTGCGCACAGCCGGCGCGACCCAGCAATTCTATGAGCTCAGCTTGTTTGAACACCTGCGTATCGCACTGAACAAAGAACGACAAATTGATTTGCTCATCGATCATCGCCTGCAACAGTTCCGGGGCTTGAGCGTACTTGTTGAAATTGTCGGGAGTAAAAACAATGTTTTGCACGCCCGCCGCTTTAGCTCGCTTTAAACTCTCGATGGTGACCGAGATTGGCTGACTACGCACGACCTGTCCGGCGATTTTGATCACGGAACAAAACTTACAGGCATACGGACAGCCGCGAACCGGGTAGCAACCGCATGACTTATCAAGGTAACGACGCAAAGCTTTCTTGCTCGGGGGATTGACGATGGGCGCCTCTAACTCTTGCTGCCAGCGCTGCTCTTTCCCGTAGACCGGTTGCAACTGGCCGCGCAAAGCATCATCCAAAATTGTGGGGAGAACGAGCTCGGCTTCTGACAAGG
>JBIOWC010000020.1:0-17809 GCA_044868105.1 Blastocatellia bacterium | reverse complement strand
CCTGACCGGCCGCAACACAACGATTACCATCGGAAGAAAGACCTTTTCTATAAAACAGAAAGGCGGATAACAGGGTGGTGCAGGGAAGGTCGGATGAAGTCAGCCGATTCTAAAACCGCATTCGAGCAACCTTCGCCTTGCCTTTTTCATAGACCGTCACCACGAACAAATTATCGTAATCGGTTTCCGGTATAGGGGGCACCGTTCCCCCGCCCAACATAGCAATGACATCAGGCACGGTGTTGGTGTGCCCGACAACCAAAACCGCTTCGCCGCCGCTGGCGAAAATTTTATCCACGATATTTTTGATGGATTGTGGTGACACCTTATTGCGGTCAGCGGGGTCTGCGGCTATAGCGATGGCATTAACGGTTAAGCCTAAGGATTCAGCTAATGGTTCTGCCGTTTGTTTGGTGCGCAGAAATTGCGAGGTGATAATGGTATTGATTCCCGCTTTGCTCAACATGCGAGCCAGATTTTTGGCGCGGGTTTTACCTTCTTCGGTCAATGGCGGGTCGTTAGGCGACGTCATCGGTTGTCCGGCTGCGGCAACCTGTTTTTCGGCGTGGCGCACCAAAAATACGGTCGTCGCTTTGAATGGTTCTTCAGCCCGATTGGCCGCAGGGAAAGTGAATATTAGAAGTAACGCGGCCAGGGCAAAAGCCAGCGGTCGAATTTGTTGAGTCAGTAATTTCATCTTTAATTCTCCAAAACCAAAATCCATAAACAAGCTGAAATCCCTTGAAACGACAGGGACAGGCTGTTCTCGTTGTTCCAGTAGAGGGCGAACCGGTGAAAGCCTACAAAGAGGTCAGCTAACCGTGACCCCCTTCGAGGTTGCGCGCGGATGTGAGGGAAATGCGGATAACCCGAATCCGTGTTGTGCGGCATTTCCGCTTAGAGCCTGTCTCATGCTACAGGACGTTTTCACTTTATCGAAAACTCCATGTCCCTGGTTGACGCGCCCGGTTTCTCGCACCTCAATTTTTCAAAGTCTGGATTTGAGATGAACGCTATGTTAAATAATCAATCATCAGGCAAAGAAACATACACCGAGAGGTAGACTAATTGAAAGTTACGGCGGGCGCTTCCGAACATTTCGTTGTTGAATTCGAAAGCGAACAGGAATTACAAAGCGAATACGAAAATAATATTTCCGTTGGCGGTCTTTTGATTCCGTGCGCAGCCGATATACAAGCATTTGCCAAGATTCAATTAACTTTGAAATTAATTGAGGGCGGCGAAGCGAATGTTTCAGGGATGGTTGTGCGGGTGATGGAGTCTGGTTTTGCGGTAACCATTGACGCTAGGCCCGAGGCCATTTTGTCTACGCTGTTGACTAAACCCGAAGTTAAGGAGACCGGGCAAACGGAATCCAACAATTGGGACCGAGTCCGTAACCTCTCAAGAATTGAAAAGTTGTTGCTGGCGCCGAAAGCCGACCGCAGCGAGAGAACCGTGTTATTACAAGATAACGACGCGCAGGTCTTATACTCGCTACTAAAAAATCCGCGTATCACCACCGAAGAAGTCATTCGCATTGCCCGTTCGCCTTTGCTGGCAACGGCGACGGCCGATTTGATTGCCAAGAGTACACTCTGGGCGAGCAACTCTGAAGTCCGCAGCGCCCTGGTTCATAACCCGCGAACCCCGACCCCGCTGGCTTTGAAATTATTGCCCACACTGACTGAACCGGACATTCGCCAAATTGCCAAATCGAGCGCCGTCAGTCAGGCGCTTAAACAGGCGGCGCTCAGAATGGTCATCAATCGCCAGTAAGCCAAATGTGTGAGCTTTATTTGAGGTCTGAATGACCGGCATATCGGTCAGCCGTTGCCGATGAATTATAGAAATTCGACCTCGCCTTCAATCTCGACCGGAATATCAAAAGGCAGTTCTGCCATCCCGACGGCGCTGCGCGCATGCGCGCCAATGTCAGCGCCAAAGAGTTCGAGAATCAGGTCTGAAAATCCGTTAATCACGCTCGGTTGCTTGTTGAAGCCGGGCGCTGAATTGACCATGCCGAAAACCCGAACCCAGGCGGTTACGCGGTCTAAATCACCAAGCGTGCGTTGCAGGCTGCCAAGTAGGGAAAGCGCGGTCAGGCGCGCCGCCGTATAGCCTTGCTCAACTGATAATTCCCGACCGAGTTTGCCAAAAGGTGTGGCAAATGTGCCGTCCGGGTTTTGCGGTCCGTGACCAGAGATGAGGGCGCGCTGGCCAACCAACCGAACGAATTGAAACGGGAGAACCACGCCAGCCGGGGGCCTGACCTCTGGCGGGAGCGTCAACCCGAGGGCCGCTAATCGTTCTTCAATTTTTGCCATGGCTATCCTTTCTTACCGACCTGGATTTGCTGTCCTCTAAGTAGACGCTTATGCGCTTAACCACCCTCTCTAGGCTTGTAAGGCGCGTTGAACCAGTAAGGTGTCCACATATTGAATAAACCCGAAGGCTTTGCCATCCTTTATCTTCCAAACGTGAGCAAAGTCCGCTTGAAAGCTCTTGCCAGTTCCCTTGTAAGTGCCACTGTATTTTCCGAGCGCAACGATAGTACCGCCGCCGTCAATGAACTCGTGGGGAACCGCGGCAAACCCTTCCCACTCGGTGCCGAGCCGCATAAACACCCCTTCGAGGATGGCATCAGCTCCATGATAAGTTCCTCCATAAGGAAAGCCTTCGGCCTCTACCCACACAACATCAGAGCTTAAAAAACCGAGCACGCTGGGAATGTCGCCTTTTGCAAAAGCGGCGTAAAGGTTTTGAACCATAGCAAGATTTTCCTGACTCATGACGGCTCCTTTCATTTTTGATTGAATCGTTTATCAACGCTCACAAACCGGAATCCGGATTACTTAAAAGCGCCCGGCATCGACATCGCGAAGAAATTGAATAAGACCTTCGACATAAGTTTTCTGGTCATCATACATATCCATATGACTACCATTCGGGCAAAACAGATAACGCCCTTTTTGCACTTTCTTGGCCATCATCTCCATATGCGCGGGGTCCATGGTGTCATATTTCGCGCCAATACCCAGGGTCGGCGGCGCGATTTTCGGCAGGTCGTTGACGCGATCCCAGGTGAGCAATTTGCCGCTCAATCCGAGTTCGCTCGGTCCCTGCATCGGGATATAGATTGCCTGATTGATGTTCTTGAAAGCGCGATTGACCGGATCGGGCCACTCTTCTGGTCGCATGCGTAAAATGTGTTGCGTGTAATGATTCGGGATGAGCAGTTCCATATAACGGGGATTCGCATAATCTTTTTTAGCTTCGAGTTGTTTGATTTCCGTAAGGATTTTTTGATCCATGGCGGGCATCAATACTTTTTCGGCATATTCGTTATAAGCCGGACCGCTCGCCATCATATTCGAGATGATGAGCCCTTTGAGATTCTGTTGATATTTCAGCGCGTATTCCATTGCCAGTACGCCGCCCCAGGAATGCCCCAGGAGATAGAAATTACTTTTATCGAGTTTGAGCGCCTGGCGCACCTGTTCAACCTCTTCGACAAAACGCGGCAAATCCCAGAGCTCAGGCTCTTTCGGCTGATCGCTGAAATAAGAACCCAGTTGGTCATAGTAGTAATACTCAATTCCGGCGGCGGGAAGATAACTATCAAACGCTTCAAAATATTCGTGAGTCGCGCCGGGACCGCCATGCAGCAATAACAACTTGATAGTCGGGTTATTGCCGACGCGTTTGGTCCACACGCGAAAGGTGCCTTTCGGAGTGGTAATTGGAATGAGTTTGGCGCCACCGCTAAGAACATCGTCGCGCCCTGAATTATCGAAATAGGTGTTCGCCGCCGCTGTCGAAGCCGTCGCCGGTTGATTGGTAGCCGGTTGCGGCGCGCAAGCTTGCAAGACAGTAAGCGCAAAGATAAGTAATAAAATTTTTTTCATGGGTGTCTCCGTTCGGGTTATGGTGTCACGAGCACGGCCATCAGCGATTGCCTATCTTATGGCAATCACCGCTGATTTAGCCACCCAATGTCGCTACAACGACTTCCGGGTTAACTGCAATTTGAGTCTGCGGGATGAGTTCTTCGGCTGCATCAACCCGGAGCCAGAGGAGAGCCGCAATTGACAGCATGATGGCGACAGGGATCAGCGCGAGGTCATAGCTGCCCAGCCATTTGACGAAGTAACCGAAAGAGACAGAAAACAGAAAGCCGCCGATATTCCCAACCATATTGAGCATGCCTAAAATACCTCCGACATATTGCCGACTGATATCAATGGCGACGGTGACCACGACGGTTTGCTGCAAGGTGATGCCGGCATATACCAATCCCAAAAACAGTAGGGTGGCAAATCTATTGGTGGTTAGAATCGTAGCGACGGTGAAGATGGTTGAACAACCGAGACCAATCACCCCCACGCTGCGCCGCCCCCACTTTAACCCTAAGCGTTTGACCAGCGCATCACTGACGAAACCGCCGCAAACGTTGCCGCAGGCGCCGAGCAAGGCCGGCGCAATTGAAAGTAGTAAATCGCCTTCGCTGAATCCTCGCCCTTTGACTAAAAACGTGTGTAACCAGGAGATGAAAAAATAGAGCGCGAAGACATAACAAAGCGCCACCAGCATGATAGCCCAGAGATTGGTGCTACGAAGTGCAATGCCCCAGGGCAGGTGGTGATTATCGGCATATGAACGAACGCCAATCTCGTCAATCTCCTCCGGCGTCACCGCGGCCTTTTCCGCCGGCGTATCGCGATACCACCAGTACCAGGCCATACACCAGACAACGCCTACCAGACCCAGCACATAAAACGAGGCGCGCCAGCCATAGCGAATTTGAATCGGCACAATGACCAACGGAGCGAGGGCGCCGCCGCATTGCAGCGCCATCAACACAAACCCCATTGCCCGCGCCCGTTCAGCGACTGGAAACCAGCGTGACAGGCTGATGCCAATATTGGGTAGCGCGCCGGCTTCGCCCGCGCCAAAACTGAAACGGGTCAGCAACAGAAGGTAGTAATTCGAGGTCATCCCGGTAAATGCTGTGAATGCCGACCACCACAAGACTACGCGCGTCAGCACGCGCCGCGCGCCTAGGCGATCGCCCATGCGCCCGGTGGGAATCTCAAAAAGGGCATACGAAACCGTGAAGATGCCAACCACCCAACCCCAGGCTTCGGGGCTGATGTTCAAGCTTTCCTGCATCCGCGGCCCGGCCACCGAAATCGCCACCCGGTCGAGATAGGTGAGTGCCGACAACATGGCTAAGAGGCCCAATACTCTGTGACGGTATTTCATTGGTGATGAAACTCCTTTAGGTCAGCAAATTTTTGTTCAAGGGGTTAAGCGGGCAACCCGTCAGTGCGCGAGGTGTGTGAAAACAATCCGCGAGAGAAATTGTTGCCTAGTAGTGAGTCAGGATGAAATAGGTTGGCCAGCGATTGGCGCTAAATAAGTAAAGTCCCGCCCAACGACCAGTAAACAGTGATCTCTGGACAAGTAAAAAGTGATCTTCGGATTAGACGGAAAAGGCGGATAAAGCGCTATCGGCTGGGGCGGATAAATCGCCATCCGCCTTTTCCGCCTCATCAGAAGATAACCTTGTCCCTGACAACAGACCGCCGTTCTTTTACCGATAATTATTTCCATCCCCCTAATTTCAATCTGACCCATTACTTGTTGCCTCAACTACTTGACCATAAACTCCAGCACGATTCGGTTGAACTCTTCCGTCTTTTCCAGTGGTGCGAAGTGACCGGTGCCCGGAATCAAAATCAATTCGGCTTTCAGAATCAGACCGGCTGTCCACCTTAAAACAGGCTGCGAGGCAACCAGCCAACAAGATGAATATGCGCGAACGAATCATGAGAGTTCTTCCTTAGCCGTTAATATAAATTTTTTGCGGGCCTGTTCGGCGATTGCAGATCGCAGCATCATCACAGCCGTATAAACAATGACGACCAGAACGAGCCAGCGAATCGCCCCGAGTGAAAGCGACTTCACCACGAAAGCCGCGAGCAAAACCGCAGGAATACCGCCGAGTGTCAATCCCAGCGCCGCCCGCCGGTCATAACGTTGCTTGCTGAGAAATCGAATCCCTGCCACGAACCCGGTAAAGGCGCCCGAACCCATCATGACCGGGAAGGCGGCTCGCGGGTCTATTCCTAAGAGGCTGAAGAGCACCAGGCTCGGCGCATAATTGCCTATCCCGAGCGTGCACAGTGCGCCGAAGATACAGTTCATCACCAGTGCGATAAGCAGTCGCGAGGTGGATAAACTCAGTCCTGTGCCGCCCTCGGGAAATAGTCCGAACAAACTCATCAGCAGAGTCAGCGCGGCCATTAGAAGGGCGATTCCCATGCCGATCTGTATAAAACGCCTCGGCATCGCCGAGACTATTCCCGCACCAAGCCACCCGCCAATGACCATTGCCATGATCATTGAGATGAGCATCACCGGATCAATCTTAATAACGGTCATGAAGATAAATGCCTGCGCCACGACGGGCAGCGTATGACCGACGATCATCGTCCCAGGGATGTCTTCGTCGCGCACCAAACGCAACAGCTTATAGGCCGATGTCGTGGGGGCGAACGAGCCGATTCCCAGGGTGTCGAAAAAATTTGTGACGAAGCCAATCGCCAGGTGAGTAAGCGTCGGGGCGCCGGACCGAGCAATTTCATTTGTTTGTTGATTGTCAGTGCGCGGCTCGCGAGCACTGCGCATCCAACAGAAAATGAAGATGCCACTCATCACGCCAAGGGCGATAAACAGGGTGAGCTTTAAGGCGCTGCCTAAGTCCATAAATTTGATACCTCGTTTAACCTTGTGTTGTGCACCTTCCAGCGGTGTGTCTTGTAGATCAGGCGTTAAAGATGGCTTTTGCCAACCAATTCCAAGCTTCGTTCACAGCGAATTTGGAAGCCGCGCTATAGAGCACAATGCTAATCAGTTGATTCAATAACCCGGAGGTTTGTATTCAGGTTTACTTTCTTCATCAAGAAAAAAATCGGATAGCTGATGGCGACCATTGTCATCGCGTAAATACTATTTCGGGTATCGCTGAGCACTTGACCGATGAGAAACATGATTGAGCCGAACAGCACAATCAGTGTCGTCCACGGATAGCCCCAGGTCTTGAAAGGGCGCGCGAGTTCCGGCTCGCGCTTTCGTAAAATAAAGACCGCCAGAAAGCCTGAGCCGTATATCAGAACTAATAGAAATGCGGTAATCGAAAGCAGCAACTCAAAAGTGCCCGTGACAATCAAGAGCAGCGCGACGACAACCGTCAAGAGCAACGCTCCAACCGGGGTTCCGCCGCGATTCACGGTGGCCAGATGGGGCGAGAACAGACCATCGCGGCTCATCGCAAAAATTTGCCGGGGAGTAATCATGAGACACACGTTAATGGTGCTCGGTAGCGTAATAAATGCGAGCAGGGTGATGATTTGACTGCCACGGTCACCGAAAACCGCTTGCGCTGCAACGCCTGCAGGCAGAGTTGAAGCGGCCAGTTGCGGCAACGGCAACACGTAAAACAACGCCAGATTAACCAGCAGGTATATAGCCATCACATAGATGACGCCGAAAATCATGGCGCGAGGAAGGTTGCGTGACGGGTCGCGGTTTTCTTCGGCAAAATAGATAGAGCTGTACCATCCATCATAGGTGAAAATGACGGCCTGCAAAGCCAGCATCACGGCGACGAACAGCGCCAGTAAGCCGCTTGGCGGATGCAACACGGCCTCATCTGTAGGCGAGAGCGCCGGTCGCCCGCCATAGGTAAAACATGCGATAACCAGAATCAGAAAAGCCAGGGCTTTGACAAAGCTGGTGACTTCCTGAAAGCGGCTGCCGCTTTGCAATCCCACCCAGTTCAACAGCCCAAGGAGAAAAAGCGTCGCCAGTGCAATGACTTTAACGCCGCCTGAAAGCGCCGGCACCAGGGCGGTCAAATATTCGCTAAGGGTGATTGCGACAAAGGCGATGGTCGCGCAATTTGAAAGCCAGTCGCTCCAGCCCACCACAAAGCCGCCAAAATCGCCAAAGGCGCGACGCGCATAAACATACCAACCACCCGCTTGCGGCAGACTGGTGCTGAGTTCGGCTACGGAAATCGTTCCGAGAATGGCATAGAGGCCGCCGAGTACCCAGATGACCAGGATGAGCCAAACACTCCCCAGTTGCGCGGCTACCGTTCCGGGGGTGCGCAGTATGCCCAGCCCAATCATCCCGCCAATGGTCACAGAGATGCCAAACGTCACCCCGAGAATTTTCAGTAATTTGCCTTTTGGGGCAGTCTGTAATTGAACGACAGCTTGAACGGTTTCCATAGGTTTCCTAATTTTGAGCTCCTAATTGCTGCTCGGTTGATTCCAGCAGGGCAGTGTTGTTCATCTTTAGCGCGTGTCTTTGTAGAGCTTGAAGTCTTAGGAAATACCGTGTTCGGGCGGAATCTCCATCATCGGCCCTTCCGGTTGAGCGAGGAGTTGTTCAATTGGCGTGCCGCTACGGTACTCGGCAAGCAGGGCATCCGGATCAATCTCAACGCCAATCGGATTCGCCGCAAAGCTGTCGGTGAGCATCATGGCGTTGGCTTCTTCGGTTGAACAACAGTCCACTTGAAACTCCAGGCGATTGCCGTCCGGGTCCAGATAATAGAGCGACAGCGTCATTCCATGATGAATCGGCCAATAGGGGTTGATGTTCGATTGTTTCAATCGTGTGTAGGTTTCCAGCAGGTCGCCGAGGTTTGCATAAGTATAAGCTACGTGATTGACGCCGGTGTCAGGCCGCTCGCCAACATCTGCACCGTCGGGCTTGAAAGCCGTCATATTGATAAACGCGAACCGATGGTGCTCGTCATCGTAGGTGAGAAAGGCGAGCGCCGGATTTTGATGAACGACTTTCGCCTCGAAAACCATTTGATACCACTCAACCATTTCATCAAAACGTCTGGTCTGATAGACGACATGGGCAAATTTCACAGGTTTTGCCATTTAGTTCACTCCTTATTTCAAGCGCACCGCTTCAATCACACTAGGTGGCGATGTCGTGGGCACGATACGGGTTAATTTGAATCCGGCCTGCGCAAACAAGGCGCTATACTCGGCTGCGGTGCGTTCAAAACTGTTCACCAATACCATCATGGCAAGGTCGAGGAATTTACCGAGCGAGGGGGCGTTGCCTTCGGTAATGACGATTTCAACGACCAGCAGCCGGCCGTTTTCTGTCATCGCCTGATGGCAATTTTTGAGGATGGTCAAGGCGCGTTCATCATCCCAGTCATGGATGATATGCCTGAGGATGTAGGCGTCGCCGCCGGCCGGAACCGACGCGAAGAAATTGCCGCCGATAGCTTCACACCGTTGGCTGACGCCGTGGGCAGCGAGAATGTCACTTGCTCCGGCGACCACCGTGGGCGCATCAAATAGCACGCCGTGCAACTGCGGATTGTTGGCCAAAATCGTGGCGAGCAGGGCGCCGTGTCCGCCACCGACATCTACCAGTTTATTGATGCCGGCAAAGTCATAAGCCTTGACGACGGCCAGGCTGTCTGCGGCGCTGTGACTGGTCATCGCATTATTGAAGTCGGCGGCGGGCGCGGGGTTTTCCGCCAGATAGTCAAAGAAAGGTTTGCCGTAAACTTTCTCGAAGGCGGGCAGTCCGGTCTCTATGCTGTAGCCGAGTTCACCATAGACGCGTCGGTGCCAATCCGCGCCAAAGTAAATCGCGAAGTTGCGCACACTGTCTGGCGCATCGCTGCGCAGTGGTTCCGCAAGCGGCGTCAAGTGAAAGCGCCCGTTTTGGTCTTCGATGAAAATGCCTCGGCTGGCCAGCGCCCGCAACAGGCGATAGAGCGGTCGCGCTTTGACATTGAGAGCTTGCGCCAATTCGTCGGCACTCTTTGCCTGATCTTTGAGCAAATCCGCGACGCCGAGTTGAGCGCTAACCGATAGCGCCTGCGCCGGCACCGGACTAAAAATCATCTCCATCAATTTCGCTGCGGGCGGCATCTCTTGCAGTAAGGGTTGTGACATGAAAATTTCCTTTCTGTTGATTTACTAAGTTCGCGGCAATTGCCTTGAACAATCGCTTGCCAGGCTCTTGAGATTTCAAGGATGGAGGTGGAAGACCTTGTTCATGATTTTCCATTCCCCGGCAACCTTGAGAAGGGTGAACAGGTCTGTAAACCGATGCCCGGTCCAGTTGTCGAGTTCCAGCCGCACCGTAGCAACCGTCCCGGCAAGGTCAATGCTGGCGATCCAGTATTGCAGCTCGGCCGCCGGACCATTCTGATCGTTCCAGTCAAAGAGTCCTTGAATCGGGCCGGCGAAGAGGTCATCGCCGATATAGCCGAAGATAGTGGCATCGGCATGGAAGGCGGATTTCATGTCATCGCCACGGCCTGACCTGCCGCCCTGGACATATTGTTTAATAGTGTGGGCAATCGCTTCGTATTCGCTCAGATTATTAGGGGTGTTATTCATCCAATTTCCTTTCGATGATCGGTTGCGTTAAGGGATGGGCAAGGCTGTTGCAACCCTTCACAGCCGCTGCCCCAAATGATTATCCACGCGTGAGAATGATGTCCCAGGTAACAATCTGTGACCCTGGTTCTAAGCCTTTGCCGGCGGGTTCGACCTTGGCGATAAGCGACGCCTGATTGGGCGCGGCGCTTAGTAACAAACGGTCTTTGGCATTCAATTCTTCACCGGGAAAATACATCTGCGTCACCAGGGCTTCGTGACTGCCGGTAACATAAAAGTGAATGTGTGGCGGCCGCGACCAGCCATCAAGTCCGGTCGGATAGGCGCTCGGCTTGATAGTCTTGAAACGAAATTGCCCCTTCGCGTCGGTGACCTGCACACCGTAACCTTGAAAGTTCGGGTCGAGCGGCGCTTTGTTGGTGTCGTTGACATGGGCATAACGCCCGAACGAATTGGCTTGCCAGATTTCCAGTTTGATACCGGCGAGCGCCTTGCCCTGGGGATTGGTGACGCGCCCCATCAGATGAATGACCTGGCCTTTGGCGCTCGCCCGACGGTTTCGCAATTGCGTGAGGTCGGCGTCGCGGTCAAGCGGCCGGTTTATGGGATAAAAGGGACCGAGCACTTGTTCTTCGGTTAGGGTGCGATTTTGTTGAGCAAATATCGTCGTAAGGTCGCCACACGCAATGATGCCGCCGAGCGCCGAGGACATCGCTAAAAAGCGGCGGCGTGAAATCTCTTTATCAAGGTTCATCTTATCTCCTTTCACCGATGCATCTTCTTCATTGGGATTACAGGTTGGCTGTTTGAGCGCCGCTGCCGATATCTTTCACGCAATCAAATTTCCCACACGGACAGAGTGCGCAACGGCGCTACACAGCGGCCTGGTACTGAAATTTTGCTTCAATTAATCAACCGTAAAGGCGACGGATTTCCCCTCTTCAAGCTTCAGAAAAAAATCATTTTTCTTATTCGCCGCATTACGATGAGGGCGTGAGGCCCTGGCGGACGGGAAACCCGGCGCTTGAACAGGCAACATTTTCCTTAATTCCCCGAACGATATTGCGTCCACATTGAACCCATGCGAGCCGATTGACCTGGCGTGAATAGAAACATACAAGCATCGTCTGTATAGTCCATGAAATTCTCAATCGGATCGAAGCCGGTTGTGCGGCAGGTATCGCGTCCGGTCGGACACCCGAATGCTGAAGATAGTTCGGCGGGCGTGTCATCAACCCCATCATTGTTTTTATTGCAACCGCCCTGGAAGGTATGGTAGAGCCCGAGCCAGTGACCGATTTCATGCGTCGCCGTGTCTCCCAGGTTGTAGGGGGAGAAGGTCCCTCCCGGAAGCGAGTCGTAATGACAAACGACGCCATCATCGCTCATATTGGCGGCATAGTCTGAGGGGAAGGTCGCCCAGCCGAGAAGTCCGCCGCCGGCGTTGGTGTAGAGGTTCAGGTCTTCGGCCGTCCCTTGCCGGAGCGCTGTTTTCATCGCGGCTTCGGCAGCCGTACCGGGCGCGGCATTAAACCAGGCGTCATTGACGGTGTAATTGGCATTTGCCAGCTGAAACCTGAATGGGGTATTGACGCCGCCCGTTCCGCCAGAATAAGCCGCATTCATAACAGCGATCTGGTTATCAATCTGCAGTGTTGTGACACCCCCCTGCCCGGATGCAGAAGTGATCACATGGAAATAGACCATGACCGTTACGCTCCCTGGTGGTAAAGGAGGGCCGCCGCCGCCGGGCTTCCCTTTATTACCAAGCTGACCATTTTCGGGGTCGCCACCCTTCCTGACTCCGCAACGCAGTCCGCTTTCAACAAACGCCCTTTGCGAAACGAACACCGTGCCGTCCGGGGTGATAAAGGTTCCATCCGGCTGTAGGCCGGGGTGTGCTTGTTGACCTTGTCCCTGCCCTTGTGCGCTGACAAGTTGTATGTTGTACCCACTGACGGCAATGACCAAACATAGACTGAGTGCTGCACATGCTATTTTCGTTTTATTTTTCACCGATTGATCTCCTTTGATTTGAGTTCTCGATTCTTAGATTGATCCTGAAATCCACAGGAAAAAGGGGTGGTTCACTACCCCTTAAACATTCCCCCGGACAGACCAATGGCAGAGCGGGGCTTCCTTATCGTTTTAATTGCGTTCATGAGATAAGGGAGAATTTGCCGGCAGAAGTGTTCACCGACAGAAAATAAATTGTGAATAAAGCAACGGGTGACCCGTGCGCCTGACCTGGCGCAGGGAACACCCATTATGCAAGTTGCCTTTCGTAATCATTCTCGAATTTTTATTCAATCGAATACGAAAAATGGTTTTGCTTTGCCGGTTGCCGTATCCATTTCAGGTGACGATTTTTTTAATGACCGGCTTGAAACACGCGAACCAGTTCGGCCGGAAAACTGTCGGCAACGCCGTTACCTTGACCCGGAATATTGAACAGTCCGGTCTGGCTGACGAGAAGCTTGCCCGGTGTCCCTTCGGCTACACCAAACGTCGCGCGCAACGGACCGCTACCTTGAATTCGCGCGCTCAGCGACAGGAAATTGATTGAACTTAAATCAGGCAGCGGATCGCCGGGGTGGGCAATGATGAACTTCACCTGAATCATGCCGTTGGCGAGCGCCGATTGAAGTTCAGGATGACCGAAGAGTTCAGGCGCATTATATCCGAGTATCGCCGGCGCCGGGTTTCCCGGTGGAGTTGGTATCGTATTATCTCGCGCCACGACGTGGGTATTGGTGAAATGGTGAATGACCTGAATCTCCGCTGTGCCGTCAGGCAAGTCACGTTCGGTAACCGAGCCGCTAAACTCCGGTTGAAAGGCCGGCCCGCCGTTGGCAGTTATGCAGTCGCAGATTTTACCCGAGTAATCAGCACGCGCGAAGGTCACAAAATCGGGAGTTAACCACCCGGTAACCGTTGAAGCACAGTTGACAGGATTAACAGTGCCCTGGGCTGAAAGCCAGTCGGAAAATGGTCGCTGCCGGGCGCCGGCGGCGTTGACCTGAAGGCTTGGCAAAACTGCCATGAATAGACCCATTAAGACAAGAATTGTGAGGCTTAAATTAACTTTTTTCATTATTCATTAGCTCCTATGTTTGTCCAGGCCCTGGGCTACGAAAGCGTAGCCCAGGACTAAGAGATGGGGGTGATTTTATTATCGGAACTGGAAGAGCGCTTCACGCGTGGTGCCGTCGGTGAACTTCACTACCAGTTTGCGACAGGTGTTTTTCCACGCCTTCTCAGTCTTCCAGACGTAGGTGTAGCGATCGGTCGCGGCGTCGTAGCTCAAGCCGCTGGCGCCGGCCGTTGCCGTCTCTTCAATCGCATCGGGGATGCCACTACTACAGGTGATGGATTGGGAAGTCGGGAAGCCGGCCGCAAAAATATTCATGCCCTGATAACCGGTGAGGCTGAACTTGACGGGAATAGATTGTCCGGCGTTGACTGAGTTGACCGTCGGCAGGTTGTCAACCGGTTGGAAGAAGCCGACGAAGTTGAACTGGGTGGTGACTGACAGATTGAAGGTGCGAACAGTCTGCATGCCGCAGTTATCGGTCACCGTGACGGTCACCACATAGTTGCCCGCCGGTCCGGCATTGCCGATTGACACGACGCCCGCCGCGCTTACGGAAAGCGTGCCCGTAAAGCCCGGCGCGCTCACTGAGAGGCTGTTGATCGAACCGTTGTCAGCAGGTGCGGCGGTTGGCGTGACCGTGGTCGAGCCACCCGGCGAGAGGGTGGTGTTTGAATAGCTACCGAGCGTCGGAGCGGTGTTGGCACCCACCGTGACAGTCAATGTGGCGATCGCCGTCGCGCCGTTACCATCCGTCGCCGTCAAGGTGAAGCTGGCGCTTGTGGCTGTGCAATCGGCCACAACATCGGCGGTGACGTTGCCGCTGGTGTTGACGAGGTTCGAGACGGTGACGCCGTTTGAAGGGTTGGCGCTGGTGACGGTTACGGTGACGCCGCCCGCGCCGCTTTCGTTGTCGTTGACCGTCGCGATCTGTGAGGACGAGGCCGGGCTGCCCTGTTGGCGCGAAATCGTGGCGCCGCTGATCGCCGGAGGGGTGTTGGGTGGGATGAATTCATACGCGCCGAGGTCGCAACCAGCGCCTTGCGGTCGGAGGACGCCGCGTTGGTCGGTAGTGACACCCGGATCACAAATCCCTTGATCGAGGGCTGCTGTGCTGGAGACGGTCAGGGCCATCGTCGGCGTCAGGCCGGGTGCGTTGAGGGCGAGCGCATCGAGGCCGGGGTCAGCCGCCGTCGTCGGCGCCGGAATCCCAGTCGCGCCACTCAGCGCCATCTGGCTCTCGACCAGATTGGCGTTGTTCATGATAATCTCGGCGGTGTTGTCACCCGCGCCCTGCGACCCATCCGGCGTCGTCGTCAGGTCGCGCTGGTCGTTGACCAGGTCTTTGCTGGCGCCGGACGAGTTCGCCAGAATCGAATTGCTCAGCGTCACCGTCGCCGTCGTCGCCGTGCCGTCAAATTTATTGCCGTAAGCGAGATTGTAGAGTGCCCCGCCATCAGCGCCTGGCGTGCCGCCCGTGCCTGCCGTGACGGTGTTGGCCGCAAACGTGCTGTTAGTGACTGTGATCATGCCGTTCAGATTAAAGATCGCGCCGCCAAGTCCGCTGCCACCATTGGCGCCGTTGCCGCCCTGTGCGGCATTGCCAGTGAGGGTGCAGTTGATGAGCGTCACCGTGCCGAGATGATTGAAGATCGCGCCCCCCAGGCCGCCGCCGCCACCGCCATCGCCGCCAAAGCCGCTGTTACCGCCGCCGCCGCCAAAGCCGCCGTTACCGCCTCTACCACCCCCAGCGCCGCCACCGCCACCGAAACCACCGCCGCCGCTGCCATGACCGCCACCTCCGACACCACCGCCAGACCCAGTGAAAAAAATATTGATTGGATCACCACCAAAGCCATAGTTGCCGCCCGCGCCAATGGAAAAACCGTTGTTGGTAATGGCATCACTCCCCCAGCCACCACCACCATCACCGGCAATCCCGCCAGCTTCACCGCCTCCCTTGCCACCCAGCAGTCCCAGTCCGCCGCCCGCGCCTACGGCCGGGCCTGGAGACGTGCCACCATTACCGCCATTCGCGCCGGGTAAAAAGCCGCCGCCGCCGCCCGCCCGCGCGAAGCTGCCGTTGGTGACCGTGCCCTCGCCACCGAGTCCGCCCATGCCAATAGGAGTGCCGCCAAAGCCACCGGGGACGAAGGCGGTGGCATCGCTGCCGATCCCACCGGCGGGCTGGCTAGTGCCGACCGAACCGCTGCCGCCGGTCGCCTTGTTGTCGTTGAAGGTCACGCGTTCCATCTCGAGCGTGCCGTGATTGAAAATCGCTCCACCCATCCCGGCTCCTGCACCGCCCGTACCGCTATCGCCACCTTTCTGTTTGCCGTTTTGCAGCGTCAGGTCGCGCAAGGTCAGCCTGCCTGGATTCAATCCGCCGACGCCCGACCCCGCAACGTAAAAGAACCGCAGCCGTGTCGGCGCCGTCGAAGTCAGCACCGCGCCGTTGCCCTCGATCGTGATGTCGCTCAGGATAATTGGCAGCGCATTCGGCCCGAATTCCCAGTTGTTCGGCACGCCGAACGAATACGTGCCCGCCGCCAGCACAATCGTATCGGGGCCGGGATTGGCCGTTTCATTGTTGGCGGCGTTAATCGCCGCAATCAGCCCGTTCACATCACCCGCCGGGACGTTGAACGTTGCTGGCACAGGCGGCGCTTTGGCTGCAACGATAGGTCGCTGCTGCCAAAGTGTGAGGCTGAGTAATAGACTCAGGGTGATTGTGAATACAGTCAGGTTTTTCATTTTTAATTTCCTTTGTGACGCATCCGGGAATGCGTCTTGATTACCGGTTATTTGAGCGCCAAGGCAACAGTTCACAAAGCCATTCACCTCCAACACAGTCAGCTTGCGGAGAGGCGTGAGATTGTCGGTATAAGTGCTTTCCTGAGATAAGGGGGAATTGGCTCGCTAAGGTGTTCACCGCCTGAAAAAAAATTGTGTTTCAAACAACGGGTCTGACCTCTTTCCGAGAATCCGCCAGTGAGCGAACAGGTCAAGCCTCGTTTCAATCGGCCTAAAAGAATCGGTGCTTCGCAATTGACCGATTGAAACGAGGCTCGTTGCGTTGCCCTTATCTGAACTGGAAGAGCGCTTCCCTGGTGGTGCCGTCAGTGAATTTCACCACCAGCTTGCGACAGGTGTTTTTCCACGCCTTCTCAGTCTTCCAGACGTAGGTGTAGCGATCGGTCGCGGCGTCGTAGCTCAAGCCGCTGGCGCCGGCCGTCGCCGTCTCTTCAATCGGATCGGGCGTACCACCGCTGCAGGGGATGTTTTGTGAAGCCGGGAAGCTGGCCGCAAAAATATTCATGCCCTGATAACCGGTGAGGCTGAACTTGACGGGAATAGATTGTCCGGCGTTGACTGAGTTGACGGTCGGCAGGTTGTCAACCGGTTGGAAGAAGCCGACGAAGTTGAAGACAGTGGAGCCCGCAAACGTGGCGTTGACAGTTGCCGGAGCGGTCAGGGTGAGTGACTGCGGATTGGCTGTGCCAGTCAGGGCGCCGCTAAACCCTGTGAAGCTATAACCAGCGGTTGCAGTGGCGGTGATCGTGAGGTTGCTGCCCGCATCGTAGAATCCTGAAGCCGGCGAGATCGTCCCACCGGTGCCGGCTGAGGTGGTCAACTGATACTGGGTTTTGAAATTGGCGGTGTAGGTGGTTGCGCTCGTCGGCGAGACGGTGTGCGAAATTGCTCCTGAATCCGACCAGCTTAAGAAGACAACCTGCGTGCCCGCCGCGAGACTCTGTGGCGAGGTGGTGGCAATCGTATGGCTGCTTCCGGGAACCCAGTTGAAAGTTTGCGAACTGGTGTAGGTCGTGCCGTCAACTGTGAAGCTGAGACCCGCCGGGGATGTGGTGACGGTAATAGAGACCGGTTGCACCTCCTCAACGGCGCCGATGTCGACGAGGGCCGTGCTGTCGCCGTTGCCGTCGACGATACGCGGGAAGCCCGCGCCGCGCTGGTCGGTGGTGAGCGGGTTGCTCGCGGCGTCGAGGGCGAAGGCATTGGAGCCGGCATCAATCGCCGGGCTACCGGGCTTGAGGCGATGGGTCTTGGTCGGGCCGCCGTTATTGGCGAGTGTGGTGTCGAGCACAGTGTTGATGTCGAGGGTGCCGACGCCACTGTTGCCGACTTTGTTGCCGTTGACGCCGTTGATAATGCCGCCTGAGGTCGCCGCGTCACCGATGAGATTGTTGTTGGCGACTTGTACCGTGGCGTTGATGTCGTCTGGGGTCGTGCCGGTGCCGAT
>JBIOWC010000019.1:0-4898 GCA_044868105.1 Blastocatellia bacterium | reverse complement strand
TTTTGATTGCGATTCTTAATTTTGGCGCGCGCCGGAACCTTCTCTTCCATATAGCGGCGTAACCGGGCGATAGTGACCAGGCCATCGTCATCGGCGGCTTCTCCTTTTATGGCATCCACAAAGGAAGAGATAAAAAATCCCAGATTTGTCGAAGCGTCTTCATAGGCAATCTCGCCCTTCTGAGTGGCCAGCATTTTAACCCAGGCTTTTGGCTGTTTCTCCTTCTCTATGCCTATCCTGATTCCCCGTTCGTAAATCTGATTGACCTGATTTGCCTGATCAAGGCCCTTGCCGCCTCGGGGGTCATTGCGGCAGGCATCCAGGAGCATGAAAACATTGCCGACATCGGCATCATTGATTAACTCAGTAATATCAGACCAACTGACACAGGTCTTCTTTAACACCTTCATATCGGTAACCAGTCGGGCATCAGAACCCAGAAAAAAGGCTTGCCCGTCAACTTCGTATCCATGACCGGAGAAGGCTAAAAGAAAGAGTCCGTCTTTGCCCGCCAGGCGAGTCAAGGTAGAGATATATTCCAAGATGATATTGCCCTCAGGTTGAAACTCTTCCGATTTATTGGTTGCCAGAACGATGACTTGATCTTTGGGAAAGCCTGCATATTTAACTAGGGTTTCAGCCAGCACCTCTACGTCATTGGCGGGAGCCACCAGTTGAGGAATGCGTTTATCTTTGTATTCGCTTACACCGACCAATAGCGCGTAGCGATTTTTACTCGGCGGCAGTTCTTTGATGGTTGAAATCGAGGCCGCCGTTTTTTTTACCTTTTTGTCCTCCTGAGCCTGAACGGCTTTCGGCTGCATCACGCCGCTGATGCAGACAAAAGTTCCGGCGATAAGCAGCAGATGGCAAAGTAGTGCGGATTTATAACAAATCTTCATGGGGCTTCCTCACTGATGGACGGGAATGAAATATGACGTTGCATTCCGTAAAAAAAAGATTTAATGTTTCAGCGTTTTGACGCGAACGAGTGAAGACTATTTACAAATTAGTCTTCTGTCAACGGTCAACCCCTAAGCCAAGTCAGCCAGTTACTTTTATCCAGATCCTTTTGCGTTTCCCCACTTTCGCAAACCGGATTGATTATTTCCGCATACAGGAGAGCCCCAAGATGAAGCTTTTTTCGATTCTTTGTGTCATCTCATTGATGCTTATTTCTCTGTTTCCGCAAACCATAACCCAAGGCCGCGCCCAGTCCAACGACATTTATATTTCGGGTTTGCCTTTAACGAAAGCCAAGGCGATTAATACTGCTTTATTAAAAAGTTCGGTTCAAGGAACCCCTCTCCCTACCGTTCGCGCCGATGTCAGTTCAACCTCGGTTACCCCGGATACCACCCGTTGCGCGACCAATGTGCCGAATTGGGTCATCAATCCAACCTTAACTGAGGCTAATGGAGTTTCTGCCAAATTCATCAGAATGGATCTAATTCTCTACGATGACAATAAAGTGATAGTTACGGAAGGGTCGGTTGAAGGAACGAATCTGTCAAATCTCTTTCGGGGTTGCGGTTCAGATGGCTTCAATCTACCAGCGAGAGGACAGTTATGTGGCGCATTCTGCTTAAATTTCGCCGGTCGCAAAAGCGGTTTCCTGGCGATGACTTTTTACCTTTCTACAAGGCCCGATAATATAATTGACACTTGCGTGACGGCCAAACCCGTAACCCTACAACCTGCCCCCATCAATCAAGGAGCTGACCTTTCGGTAGACAATGTCGTCTCTTCCGGGGGAGGAGTGTTTCCGGGGAATGAACCTAAATATGCCTTTTTTAGGAGCGGGGCCTCAGCGAATATGAGTAGCCAGGTTTATTTCAAAATTGTCGTAAGAAATCAGGGTCCGCAAACGGCAACCAATGTGGTTTTGACTGATATTTTGCCTGCCGGTCACACCTACAGAGCAATTGTATTGACACAAGGGACAAGTTCAACCCCTCCGGCAGGTGGTACGGGAACCATCACCTGTTCACTCGGTTCGATTCCGGCAGGTTTATCCGCGACGGTCTGGATTTTCTCTAAACTTCCCGACCATTTCGTCGCTAATTCAGGCAATCAGGCAACAGTAACCAGCGCAACCCCTGATCCTAATCTTGATAATAATACTTCAACCGAAAGAATTGGATTCACAGACGAATTTGGCACTATCCCTGCACTCTCGCCTAAACTGACCATAACGACAACGCCAACAACTCAAACGACCAATCTGGCAACCCGTCTGACTTATAGTATTAAAGCCAATGTGACAAGCGGTGACACGTCATTGATTACTGTGGCTCATCTCCTGCCACAGGGCACAACTTTCGCCTCTGCTAGCGCAACTCTTGGTGAGGTGATCTCAACGCCGGAAGTTGGCGGGAAAGGCCTAGTAGTATTCGGATTTGGGGCACCACTGCCTGCTCCAAAGATGTCAACCTTTTCGGTGACGGTCAATGTATTGGAATCGGTTAATGCTGCCATCTCCGATTTGGCGAATAATTTTGTAATTGAAGGAGGAGCGACCAGCAAGGTGTTTGCTAACATATCAAACGTTAGCGCTGGTTGTCCTCAGATATTACCTTTAGTAGCACCTCCGGGGGGTGATGATTCCACTAATCAAACGGCCAATCCCATTGGCGTTATTGGCGGCACTTCGATACCCATCACCTGGTCAATTTCACAACCGAGCGGCGGCGACCCAACGCCGGCTCCACGGCTGGGCGGTCTCTCTCTGATAGAGGAATCCACTGCATCCTTCACCGAACAGGCAACCACAGAAGTCACGCCTCAAGCGGATCCTTGTATCCTGGTGGGCTATAAACTCTACGTTGGGCAGACGGCGAATCTCGATACCTCAGAAGCCAACGTCTGGAAATTATTGCCTCCCGATACCAACCTAACGAATGCGCCACGCGCCCCGAACGGCTCCTTCTATGCGATGCGCGCCGTCTACCTTTGCCCGAATGGGTCGAAGACCGACAGCAGCCCTTCAAATATCGTCTCTTCCGGTGTGGCGCCGGCTACTTGTGCGTTAACCTGTACGGCGAACCAAACCGTTTCGGCAACTTCTCCATCAGGCGCAACCGTCAACTTTGCGCCGCCCGCCGCCAGCGGCACTTGCGGAACGGTGACTTGTTCCCCGGCTCCCGGTTCACTATTTCCGGTGGGCACCACAACCGTTACCTGCACGTCGGCAACCGGCAATGGCCGTTGTACATTCAATGTGACCGTGAATGCCGTAACCGGACCGAGAATTACCGGCACGCAAAAAAGCGGTAAACATTTAATCGTCTTTGGGACGGGTTTTGTCGATGGCGCAAAATTGTTTGTCAACAATGAGCAACGAAAGATTATTGAACGCACCGCAAACAGCTTGACCGGGAAGAAAGCCGCAAAGGGGCTCTCAGCGGGCGCCCCCATACAGGTCGTAAACCCTGATGGCACTCCCTCAAATATCTTCAACTACCAACCCTAACGCCTGAGGCAAAATTGCAGGCCTCAAAAATAGCCGGACATTTCTAGAAATGTCCGGCTATTTTTATTTAAGCGGAGAAATTCAGACCCGCTGTTTTTCACAGCGATTTTTTCAAGCGCCTGGTGGAGGATGACTATTTATAAAATTTTCCACATCCTTAACAGTTTATTGCATGGCTGCTTTTTTCAGGCCAACTTGCAAGCCTGCGCCAAGTTCAAAAAGACTGGGAATGCTGACCGGCAAACGTCCGGTGATTGCCGTTTCACCAAAGAGGGCGCGAACGGCGGCCAGTTGCGCGACCTCTTCTATCGCATAGGTGACGACGTAGACCGGCGCAGTCGGAAATTGGCGAATCAAATACGGGCTGCCAAAGGCAACGACCGCCACCGGTTTTTCAAGCGCAATCAAACGCCGCACAAAATTGGTCTGGGGTTCAGGCAAGGCAACGGTGCCCTTTGAGGCTGCGCGTTTGACGAAAGGCGCAATCACCAGGCTTTCGGCTTTGGCGGCTTCATCCATCGCAGCGCGATAATCGTCGGCGGTGGCGCGCGGGTCTAAACGAATAATCTTCGCCGCGCTCACCCGCTGTTGAATCTGCGGAATAAAGGCTCGACCTTCCTCCTGATCATCATCTGCGGCGATGACAATAAACAATGTGCGAGCGGCGCGCCCCCGATCCAGGGGCAACATATCGCCTTGATTACGCAGTAACGTGATAGACATTTCGGCAATGCGATTGGCTTCCTGCACATTTTCCGGTCGTTCAATCAACCGGTTCACCGCCGCCAAATCCACAAAGCGTTGTTTTGCAAGTCCCAATCTAAATTTGGCGCGCAGCAGACGACGCACCGATTCGTTGATGCGCTCTTCGGTCAGTTCCCCGTTCTTTACGGCCGCTTCAATAGCCTCAATCGCCTGTTTCGGGTCCGGCGGCATCAGCGCAACATCCGCGCCGGCTTTAATGGCTTGCACAGCGGCGGCGCCATTCGGAAAGCCTTTGGTGATAGCGCCCATCCCTAATGCATCGGTGACGATGATGCCTTGAAAATTCAAATCCCGGCGCAGCAAATCGCCTGTGAGTTTCGGCGACAGCGTCGCCGGCAGGTCGTCGCCGGAAACGTGCGGTAGCGCGATATGCGCCACCATAATCGCGTCTACTCCGGCGCTCACGGCGGCGCGAAACGGCGCAAGTTCGACCCGTTCGAGCCGAGCGCGGTCGGCATTGATGGTTGGCAGTCCGATGTGCGAATCGGTAGCCGTGTCGCCGTGACCGGGAAAATGTTTGGCGGTGGAAAGCGCGCCGCCGTCGTGCACGCCGCGCGTAAAGGCGGCGATAAATTCGCTGACCCGCTTGGGGTCTTCGCCGAAACTGCGAATGTTGATAACCGGATTGTCTGCATTATTGTTGATGTCGGCGACCGGCGCA
>JBIOWC010000018.1:0-10083 GCA_044868105.1 Blastocatellia bacterium | reverse complement strand
ACGCAAAAGCCTGTGTAAATGTCGGCGCTGCGCGTTTCGACATAATCGCCGGAAATCTGTTGCGCTCGACCGGTTGAGGCAATGAACAACAAGCTCAAGCAAACCGAAGCCAGAGTAAAAATTCTTCGCATATTTTCTGCTCCTATCCCAAATAAAATAGATTGAGTCTAAGTTTGAATTTATCCTTGCCCGAATCACACGTCAAGTAATCCGCATCATCGGCGAATTTAATGTTTCGGAAGAATGGGCAATGCACATTTCCTGAAGGGCTAAGAAATTAAAGGGGGAATCATTTTTCGTAAAATGTGTAAAATAATGCTGGTTGAGGTTGCGCAACACCTTGACCTTTTTTGAATTTAAGGGTTACATGACTAACTACAAAAAGATTCCTTAGATTTTAGAAAAAGCTTCGGGTGAAGTAATTAATTGCTGTCTGGCAGGGACAGGATAAACACTGAATTTAGCTCCTGAAAACCTCTTTATAATGAGCAGGTTTTAATTGTGTCCCCGAATGATGTCTCCTATTTCCCCCTTGTCAATTGCTGAGGCATTCGATTCCTTTGAAAATAAGGAGCGTCGCTATGCGACTTCCCCTTGAGGGTTTACTTTTTGTCGGGAGAGGTGTCTCTTCCGCATAAACCCGCCCGGTTGTGGGTGGAGTAGTGGTTCTCGTGATGCGAATGCAAATAAAAAAAACTGCTGGACCCGTAGGATTTGAACCACCACACCGATTGACTGCCCCGGCAAATGCAACCCGCTCTCGTCTGGATACGATAATCATCATCGGGATATTAGGGGTCGTTGCTTTTACAGCATTGGCCTTTGGTACGGTCGAACCCTGGTCAATCTTTACCTTTGAACTTCTGGTCATCCTTTTAATTTTTATATGGGGGTTGCGAACCTTTATCACCAAACAGATAGCCTTAACAATTCCCTTGATGATGTTGCCGATGATTCTTCTGTTCCTTATCGGTATCTTACAAAGTATCGTGATTGCTGATGCCGGTGGCGCAGTGCAGAGCCTGTCGAAAGATGTAGAAGCGACGCGCCGGGCAACGACGATTATTTTCTTTTTATTGGCATGTGTTTTATTAACAACGCAGGTTTTGGTTGAGCGTGAATGGGTTTCAAGGGTTGCCGGTTTCCTGGTGATTTACGGGCTGGGAATGGCGGTTTTCGCACTCCTTCAATATTTATCCTGGGACAGTCGTTTTTACTGGTTGCGCCACACTGCCCAAGGAAGTGCTTTTGGTCCTTTTGTAAATCGTAATCATTACGCCGGGTATATTGAGATGTTGATTCCCTTACCGGCTGCCTTACTCTTTTCAAGAGATATCCGGTCAGAGATGCGCCTCTTCTATTGCTTTGCGGTGATCGTCATGAGCATCTCTCTGGTAATGGCTGCTTCAAGAGGCGGGATGGTGAGTTTGGCTGCCGGACTCTCGTTTGTTGTAATTATCGCAATTCAAGGCCGTCGGGTTGAAAAGCCTCATCACCGTGAAGGTGGGCGCGAGAACTCTGCTTCGAGAATGTCGAGCCGAAAGCCAAACTGGCTTTTATATGTGCCGCTGGCGTTGGCTTTTATTGTGGTTTTACTCGGCGGTTTGTTATGGCTTGGACCGGAACCGGTTTTAAATCGCATTAGCGATACCGTTCAATCCATGTCTCAGGAAAATATTCAGTCGCGCTATCTTAGCCGGGAATGGATATGGCGGGATAGTCTATCCATATTTCGCGCCCATCCTATCTTGGGTGCAGGGCTAGGAAGTTTTGAAACCGTCTACCCGCAATATGGACATAGCGACGGCACGACAGTTGTGCCGCAAGCACATAATGATTATTTACAAATCCTCGCCGATGCCGGAATTTTTGGCGGCGTTGCGTTATTGACTTTTCTGGCGCTCTTCTTTCAGGCGCTGTTCAAAAGTTTAAGGATTAAAGATTCCAGATTGAAAAGTGTCGCGCTCGGTGTTGGTGGCGGTGTCATTGCGATGCTGGTCCACAGTTTCTTTGATTTTAACCTGCAAATCCCGGCGAACGCATTATTGTTTTTATTTTTGGTGACTGTGGTATCCTGTGTAAGCAGATGTTCCCCTGAACAAAAACCCGAAGCCCTATAAAAAGATTTATTGAGTTCAACTAAAATCAGTAAAGAAGACATCGCAAAACGTTTATGGGTAAGGTAAAATTTCAAGCCTTACCTTTTGTAGTCGGAGGTGCAACTGTGAATTTCAGGTTTGAATATACGTGTTTGACTAACCGCGCTGGAAAGCAATTCCCACGATTATTTTCAGATAATTTATTGCAGGCTTGCTTTACGGTCCTAGGTATTTTGATACTCCCTTTTGTCGCAGTGGCGCAGCAAGAGAGTCAAAATCCAATTCCCGCTACGCGAAATTCATCCACTGAGATTCATCGTCCAAATGATCGTTCTACGTCTAACATTCTGGTCGAACCCTCAGAGGATTACAAAATCGGCCCACGCGATGTTCTTGAAATCAATATCGCAGATGCTCCTGAATTATCTGGTATCTTTGCGGTCAGCAGTCGGGGTGAGATTCCGATGGCGTTTTTGAATACGCTTGAGGTCAAGGGGAAGACGATTTATGAAATATCCGATTTAATTGCCGCCGGCTTGCGCGGGCGTTATCTGAAAAACCCGCGAGTAACCGTGACGGTTAGGGAATTCAACAGCCGTTCATTCTTTGTGATGGGCGCAGTCAGCCGGCCCGGGGTTTATTTAATTGAAAGTCGCGCCTCACTACATACGCTACTGATCCTTGCAGGGGGACTGGCGCCTACGCATGGCTCGACGGCCTTCGTTTTCCGCAAACCCAAATTTGACGCTCCACAACCCGCCCCTCAACAAACCCAGGTGCAGACCCCTTCGCAAACCCTTGAAACAACCAAAGACCCCTTACCTGAATATGAAATGTTTCCGGTAAATATTAATAATTTCTTCAAAGGCGAAGTCAAAGGCAACTTTGACTTAGAACCTGGCGATGTCGTGAATGTCCCCATAGCCGATGTATTTTTTATTGCTGGTGAAGTCGAAGCGCCCGGAGATTTCACCCTCAAACCGGGAACCACCTTGCGACAGGCAATCGGGCTGGCGCGCGGCTTTAAGAGCGTAGCTGCAAAAGATCGCGGGTTCATTGTTCGGGAAGACCCAGTTACCGGAAAGCGAGAAGAAATAAAAGTTGACCTGGGCGCAATTATGGATGGCAAAAAACCGGATGTTACGCTCGTTGCCAACGACATGGTTATTATTCCACATAGCAAGGCAAAAGCCTTTGGCGGCGCCATACTCAATGCCTTCGGAATCGGTATGGCAACTCGAGGCGTTCCGGTTCGTTGATGACTTCTGAAATCATTCACCTCTACTCTGACTGAAAAAATATTTTGATAAAAGACGCTTCCCAAAATAATTGGTTGAAGCTCTTTTAAAGGGTAAGACATGGCTGAAGAAAAGACTGAATTAGAAAAGGCAACAGTATTAGATGAAGCGACGCTGATCCGTCCGGGGTATCCCCGAAGCGCCGGCTATCCTGACGCGATGGCCTACGGATATGGTTACGGTGAACCGGACGATGGCATTCATGTGCGTGACATCTGGCGCACGATTCTCAAATATAAATTGCTTATAATTGTGCTCACCATCATTGTGACGACTTTGGTTTCCATTGAAGTTTATCGGGACAAATCTATCTATCAAGCGACTGCGACAATTGAAATTGGTAAAGATGAACAGAACTTAATTCGCTTTGACGATCAATATATGCCGTCCAGCGAATACAGTAATTATGTGAGCATTAAAACGAATATGCTCAAACTGACCAGCCGCCCGATTCTCGAAAGAGTCGCCAAATCTCTCAAATTGGACGAAAATCCTAAGTTTTTAGAAAGTCGGCGTCGTTCGATTTCGGATGCCATCAGTGTGATTACCGGAAAAGCCAAAGAGTTAACCAAAACGGATGATGCTGTAGAAACCCGCACGGCTCCACTGGTACAGCAAAATCAAGAGGTCGAGATTTCTCCCGAAGAGAGCAAACGGCTTTCACCGATTGTCAAAACCTTAGCCGGCGGCATCACCGTCGAACAGGTTCCCGATACCCGCGCTTTAAAAGTTTCCTTCACACACACCGACCCGGAAATTGCGGCGAATGTCGCCAACGGCGTAGCCAAAGATTTTATTGAGCGTAATTTCAAGCGACAGACTGAGCGTTATACCAACACCTCGGATTGGCTCGATAACGCTACCCGCGAACTCGAAGCCAAGGTTCAACGTGCCGATAAAGAACTCGCCGATTATATGCGCGACCATAACCTTTATTCCGTAGATGAAAAAGAGACGCTGACATCGGATAAACTTTCACGGATGCACCAGCAGGTGATTCAGGCGGAAGCCAATCGCATTATGAAAGAGTCCATGTATGAGCAGGTGAAGGCCGGAAAAACCGATAAACTGCCCGAAGAATTTACCGATACCAAGATTGCCGATCGACAGAGAAAGTTAGAAGAACTGCAGTTAAAAGCGGCTCAGTTGGATGAGAAGTTTGGTCCCGAAAATCCTAATGTCATTGATACTAAAAAGCAGATTGCTGTTTTGCAGATGCAGATTAGCGCAAGTATTAAGGGGCTTGAAGAGAAGGTAAAAGTAGATTACGACCGAGCGCTGCGAGAAGAAAAATCATTGAAAGAGGCGCTTGAACGTGCCAAAACCGAGGCCTCTCAACAAAATCAGTCGCTGATTCAATTCAGTATTTTGAAAGAGAATCTGGAAACAGCTAAAAAACTCTATACCGACCTGTTGCAAAAATATAATCACTCGCAGATCCAACGGGCTGAACAGCAGAATAACATGAATTACATCGAGCCTGCCGAAGTGCCCGGCGGCCCTATCGGACCCTTTCGAATGCGGATAATTCTGATGGCCTTTTTTATGGGCTTACTGGGCGGCGTGATTGTCGCCTTTACGTTGAACTACCTTGATAATACGGTGAAGACCGTCGAAGACATCAATCGGTACACCCAACTTCCGGCGCTCGGTGTCATTCCCAAGATGATTCGCGATAATTCACGAAATGCGTCGCAAAAGCAAATTTCTGTTGGGGGAGCTTCTTCGCAACTCGTCGCCTTTGATAAACGCTCAACGGCTGCCGAAGCCTATCGCGCTTTGCGCACCTCGGTGTTGTTATCCTCGGCCGGAACGCCACCGAAGATTTTATTGGTGACCAGTGGACAACCCGGAGAAGGGAAGACCACAACAATTGTCAATTCGGGAATTTCACTGGCTCAACTCGGAGCTTCGGTTTTAATCATTGATTGTGATTTGCGAAAACCGGCGGTTCATAAGTTCTTCGAAATCGATAATACCAGGGGGCTGTCGACATACCTTGCCCGTGATATACAAATTGACTCCGTGATACAGAAATTGCCGATTAAAAATCTATCGGTCTTACCATCGGGCGCGATTCCCCCTAACCCGGCCGAGTTGGTTAGCTCCGAGAGAATGAAAGAGATGTTAAAGACCCTCTCGGAAAGATATGACCACATCCTGATTGATTCACCACCGCTAATCAACGTAACAGACCCGGTGATTCTCTCAACGCTGGTAAACGGCGTTATACTGGTGGTACAAGGTGGCCGCAGCAAACGTGAAGTGGTGCGCCGCGCCCGACAGGAACTCGCCAATGTGGGCGCCAAAATTTTTGGCGTGGTCTTGAATAATGTAGACCTGCGCCGTGAAGGGTATGATTACTATTATCACTACCGCTATTACTCCGATTATTACGGACAAGAAAAAGTTGATGGCGTTGGCGATTAGTTTAGACACCCGTTGGTTTAAGATTTCAAACTTCAACAAAAGTGAATTTGGCGCGCGGTGACGCTGGAGTTGATGCTCTCGTCACCGCTTATATTTTGATTGGGGGAAAACTACAATCGGGCTCAGGTAACAAACCAGACGAAGTCTTTTATCATTTATTTTTCGAGGACAAACTAAAATATGAATGCATTGATAACCGGCATTACCGGACAAGATGGTTCTTATCTTGCAGAATTATTACTGGAAAAAAATTACCAGGTTTATGGCATGGTGCGTCGTTCAAGTGTTGAAAAATTTGATCGCATCCAACACATTCGCGAATACGTTACGCTAACCCAGGGGGATTTGACCGATCAATCATCTCTTGATGAAGCGATACGAACGATCATGCCGGATGAAGTTTATAACCTGGCGGCGCAATCTTTCGTTCCTACCTCCTGGAATCAACCGGTACTCACTTCCGATATTACCGGCGTAGGGGTGACCCGCATTCTTGAGTCCATCCGCAAATACAAACCGGATGCGCGCTTTTACCAAGGGTCATCGAGTGAGATGTTCGGTAAGGTTCGCCAGACCCCCCAAAATGAAAACACGCCATTTTATCCGCGCAGCCCCTATGGGGTGGCCAAAGTTTATGGGCATTACATTACGGTGAATTATCGCGAAAGCTATAACCTTTTCGCCTGTTCGGGCATCCTCTTCAATCACGAATCGGAACGCCGCGGCTTAGAATTTGTTACCCGCAAAGTGACCAATGGCGTGGCGCGAATCAAGAAAGGCAAAGCCAAAGAACTGAAGATGGGTAACCTCGACGCGCTACGTGATTGGGGGTACGCGCCGGATTATGTAGATGCGATGTACAGGATGTTACAACAACCGCTGCCGGAAGATTATGTTATCGCCACGGGGGTTGCCCATTCGGTTAAATATCTCGTCGAAACCGCCTTTGGGGCAGCCGGTCTTGATTGGCAAAACCATGTAATTATTGACCCGGATTTTTTGCGACCTGCTGAAGTTGACCATCTGATTGGGGACGCCTCAAAAGCCAACCAAAGGCTCGGGTGGCGACCTCAGATTCCCTTTGAAGAGATGATTCGCCGAATGGTCGAAAACGATATCAGAATGGTTGAACGAGAAAGCTGAACCAGACCTGAACACTGGGTGTGCAGACTTAACTGAATGAGCGTAACCATCGGGCAGGCCAGTAACTCTGTGGCAACTCATCTCTAAAACAAAATGAAAGTAGCGATACTGTGTGGCGGCAAAGGCACGCGACTGAAAGAGCACACCGAATCTATTCCTAAGCCATTAATTGAAATCGGCGACAAACCGATTCTCTGGCATATTATGAAAATCTATTCGGCGTTCGGCTTTAATGATTTTATTCTTTGTTTGGGATACAAAGGTCAAGCTATCAAAGAATATTTCATGGATTATCTGAGTTGGCGTTTTCACGATTTCACGCTCGATTTAAACCAAGATCAATCGCAGATTCAGTTAATGAACCGAAATCTCGAAAAGTGGAAAATCACCTTTGTGGACACAGGGCTTGAGACCAATACCGGCGGGCGCGTCAAACGGATCGCGCAGTACGTTAATGAAGATTCGTTCATGGTAACGTATGGCGATGGGGTCGCCGATATTGATATTCGCGCGCTGGTTGGATATCACAATTCGCATCGTAAAATCGGCACCATTACCGTCGTAAAACCCGAATTGCAATTCGGTGTTCTGGATATTGATAATGATGGTCAGGTGTCGCGCTTTGCTGAAAAACCCGTGTTGGAGCAATGGATAAATGGCGGCTTCTTTGTTTTTCGCAAAGCGTTTTTCGATTACCTCGATGACAATGTGGTATTAGAGCAAGCCCCGCTTGAACGCTTGGCTCACGAAGGCGAATTGATGGCTTATCGGCACGAATCTTATTGGAAGTGTATGGATACCTATAAAGACACTACAAGCCTCAACGAACTTTGGAACAGCGGCAAACCGGCCTGGAAAATTTGGTGATGTTCAAAATGGGACTCACCTGATATTGAAACCTAAACCCATCATTGGAAATGACAGTTAATAATTTTTGGAAAGATAGAGCGGTATTTATAACTGGCGCCACTGGCTTTGTGGGTTCCTCGCTTGCGGCGCGCCTTGTCGGCCTTGGGGCGCGCGTTATTGCGCTAGTGCGTGATGAGGTCGCCGAATCAAATTTTTATCGCCTGAAACTCGAAAAGTCCGTGACCACGGTTCGCGGTAGCCTCGAAGAGTATGCGTTGCTTGAACGCGCCATCAATGAATATGCCGTTGAAGCCGTTTATCATCTTGGGGCGCAAGCCATTGTTGGGGCAGCAAACCGCTCACCGCTTTCGACGTTCAGAGCCAATATCGAAGGCACCTGGAACCTGTTGGAAGCCTGTCGCGGAAAAGATTCTTTGCAATCCATCATCATCGCCTCGAGCGATAAAGCCTATGGTACGCATAAAGAATTGCCATATCGAGAAGACTATTCGCTCAATCCCGAATATCCATACGATGTATCGAAAGCCTGTGCCGATTTAATTGCGCGTAGCTATTTCAATACCTTTCAATTGCCGATTGTGGTGACCCGCTTTGCCAATATCTATGGACCCGGCGATGTGAATTATTCGCGCATTGTACCCGATACTATTCGTACTGCGCTTGCAGGTCGTCCGCCAATTATCCGCAGCGATGGCACACCGGAACGCGATTACTTATATATTGATGATGTGATTGATTTGTATTTGTTGCTTGCCGAGCGCATCGAAGATACCCGTGGCGAGGTCTTCAATGCCGGACATAATAAGCCAGTACGGGTTTTGGAACTGGTTGAAACAATCTTGCGTCTGGTAGGAAAACCCGACCTTCAGCCTGTGATACAGGGCAAAGGAAACCCGGTTGGCGAAATAGACCGACAATGGCTCGACGGCACCAAAGCAAAAGAGAAATTAGGTTGGTCGCCACGCGTTGAGTTAGAAGACGGAATAAGCCTCACGATTAATTGGTATAAAAAGCTATGACATCTACACAAAAAGAGAAGATTCGAAAGCTTTATAATCAGTGGCACGAAGGGCGAGCCGTTGTAGATGACCTGATAGCTGACCTGGATAACCCTTGGAATAAGTTTGTACGCCATAACCTGACAGACCTGGCGGGTAAAACAGTTTTGGAAATTGGTTGTGGCCGTGGTCAGTTGACGACTTATCTAGCATCAAAAGGTGCCAGCATTATTGGAGCAGATTTTTCACCTCAAGCTGTAAAAATCACGAAGAACCGTGTGGAGAAAAGCGGATATAAGCCAATCTCCCTAAATGCAGATGCCTGCGATTTACCCTTGGCTAATGATAGCATTGATTTCGTAATTAGTTGCGAAACCATAGAGCACACTCCTAAACCTCAACAGGCGCTCGCAGAATTTTATCGGGTCTTAAAACCATCGGGTAGATTGATTCTCACGTTTCCAAGCTATTTGAATATGACAGGGTTGTATCGATTTTATCTCTGGCTGCGCAACAAACCCTATAATTCCGGTGATGTGCTGCAACCGATTGAACAACCTCTAATTGCCTTTTGCATTTTAAGGGAATTAGAGAAACTCGGGTTTGAGCTACTGGTAACCGAAGGCATCGCCCACTATCTGCTTCGACCGGGAAAAGCACCAGAACGGATGGAATGGATTGACCGAAATAAATTTGCTCGATTGGTTTTAAAACCTTTTGCGCTGCATTATGGGGTAATTGCGGAGTGCTGTAAATGAGAATTGCGTTTATCATACACACACCAAAGAGTCCGCAATCGGCAGTTTATAATCATTACAAACAAGTCGCAGAGTATTTAAAACGCCAGGCGCATTTTGCGAATATCATTGCACCTCAAGATTTCCCCTCTCTGAATAAAAGGCATGCTCGTTGGTTTGTGCTGCTTTATCCCTTTTATATTTGGAAATGGTTGAAGGAGAATACCCAGGATTTTGACATCATTTCCTTTCATAGCTATACAGGATGGGTTGTGAACTTTTTACGCGCCGTAATGCCTCGGTTCCGGCGTTTGCAATTCATTACGGATTTTCATGGATTAGAGCCGCTTTATTATGAGGAACTCAGGGCTGAAATGGAAAGAATTAATAATCCTTTAAGCCTAAGATTCAGGCTGATCCATGGATTTTTGGTAAATTTTTTAATTCGATTTAGCTGCCGTCGCTCCGACTTGGTCATGTGTAGAAATTCACATGAGGTTCGTTACTT
>JBIOWC010000017.1:0-27035 GCA_044868105.1 Blastocatellia bacterium | reverse complement strand
ATTTTTCCCTGCTGGTAGGCTTGCTTCAAAATGTGGAAAGCCATGCGGTCTTTGATGCTGCCCGTCAGGTTCATATTTTCAGCTTTGGCATAAATGGTTCGCGGACGATTTTTGAAACGGTAATGAATCCTCAGAAGCGGCGTGTTGCCAACCATATGTTTCAAATCGTTGAAGCGATCCAGTTGACTGCATACTGGTAGAGACATGTTTTTCATCATCAATTTTTATTTCCCGTACAACCGCGAACCTTTCTGCAAATCCGCACGACTGGCATGTTGCCGAACCGCTCTTACTCGCTTGTTTGTCGAGCTTCTCGCCGGGTTACGCGCTGGTTATTTGCACCCTTTCCCCCTCTTCTTTAATGTGGGGATGTTCACAAATGGCTTTGAAGGTATTGACCACATCGTCATATGAGATCGCCACGATTTGGTGTCCATCGAAGGGTTGCGCATGAATGGCAATGTCATTGAGCGAAAGAATTCCTTGAAGCTTGCCTTCGGGGTTGACGACCGGCAAGCGGCGAACCTTCTCTTTGCGCATGGTTTTAAGGGCTGTGTGAATATCATCTTCCGGCGCACAGGCGTAAACTTTGCCGGTTATCACTTCCCCGACAGGTATTTCATAGGCGCATTGATTGCGGGTGCCGAGGGCGATGGCGATGTCGCGGTCGGTGATGACGGCTTCGACGTCGCCGCTTTCGGTAATCACCGGGAGCAGGCCGCAATCGCCTTCCCACATCAGGGCGACGGCTTCCGCAAGATTGGTATTAAATCCGCAAACCTTTACCTTATCCTTCATCAAATTTTGCACTTTCATTTTGGTTCTTTCCTTTCTCAAAGAGTTATCCCATGGATTGACGCAAAATCTAAGCCAGAGCAAATTCAGAGTTTTTACCGATAGGGTTTCAATCCTGAACTCCCATCTGGGCAAACTTCCCCAAGGCTTGGGTGAAAGCGCGCAACCGCTTTTCAGCTTTCAGGTTTTCTAGCCTTCTGGCCAACCAAATTCAGGCGGTACGCGCGTTGCCTGTCTGGGAATTGGTTTTCCGGTTCTTTGAAATAAGCGCAGTAAAAATTAATTCACGATGAAAGGGTTATCATATGAAACTTCCAGTTCAAATCACCTTCCGCAATATGGAATCTTCCGAGGCTATTGAAGCGGTCATTCGCAAACGGGTCGAAAAACTTGAGACCTATTACGACCAGATTTTGGGATGCCGGGTACTGGTCGAAGTTCCCAATCGCCATCATCTCAAAGGCCGACATCGTCAGATTAGAATTGACCTGACCGTTCCCAATGCGGAGATTGTGGTTAATCACGAACCGAGTTTACATACCAAGCAGAAACACATTGAAGCTGAAGAATATAAGAAAAGCGCCGAGTTACATGCCGACTACAAGGACATCAATGTCGCGATACGCGAAGCCTTTGAAATTGCCTCACGACGTTTGCAGGAGTATGTGCGACGCCGGCGGCTGGATGTCAAAGCGCACAGTAAACCGAAGGTCAAGCAGCTGAAAAATCCCGTAGTCAAAGACCTTGAACTTGCTAGTGAGGTTTAAGCTATGAAATTAAAAGAACATCTCAATCCCGAAGAGAAGCTGGATGCCTTTGGCTATCCAACGCCCTACTTAACCGCAAAGAACATCTATGCGTTGCATTGCCAGGAGTGCGCGCATCTCTACTACCTGGATAGTTCCACTTATGGCAAAGCGCTGGCCGGACTGGCGGGCGACCGTTCGGAAATCCGTTTCATTTGCAAGTCGTGTGAAAACGCCTATGTAGAAGAAGGTCGCGGACATTAACCCGGTCGCGGTCGTCGGCAACCCCGGATGTGGAGGTGTAGGTTATGAAAAGCTTGATTGCAACTGATGGCTCGAAAGAAGCGACGGTGGCGTTGCGCACGGCAAGTCGCCTGCTGCGTAAAGATGGCAACGAAGTTGACGTGCTCTGCGTCGCGCCGGAGTTTTATCCCAGCTGCCGCGATGGGAAAATGCCGGCCGACAAACAGCGCAAGATTCGCGAACATTATCTCAAGCGCATCTCGCTTGAAACCAAAGCCATTCTGGATAGAGCGCTGACGACCTTGCTGGCCAAAGGCATCAACGCCCAGGCGATTTCGGAAATCGGTTCGCCAACGGACTTCATTGTGCGGCTTGCCGACGATTATGATGTAACGGTTGTGGGCTCGAAAGGAAGGTATACCCCGGCAAATGTCGGATTGGGCCCGGTGGCCAGCCGCGTTGTCGAACGGGCGACGGGCATCGTTCTGGTCGCCAGAGAACTGACGGGCGAGGACAATTTGCGCGTCCTGGTTGCCATAGATGGTTCGCTGGCTTCACGCCAGGCGCTCAAAGCCCTGCATGACATCTTCAGTATAGATTCAGCAGAAATTACCCTGATTCATGTCAAAGAGACGCCCTGGATTCATCTTGGGCTTGACCGCGAATGGTTCGATGCGTCGGCGAGTGCGTTTGAAACCGCAGACCCCGAGATTCAACTCGAATTTGAACTGCAACGCGAAGCCGAACACATTCTCGAAAAAGCGCAAAATCGTTTGGATAAATTAAATTATTCGGTAACCACAATGATTGAAGAAGGCAATCCGGCTACCGAAATTTTAGGCGAAGCCGAACACGGCGATTACGATTTGATTGTTCTGGGAGCCACCGGCGCAACCGATGCGAAACACAATTTGCTCGGCAGCGTTTCGGCAAAGGTCGCCTGGCAAGCGCCGTGTTCGGTGGCCATCGTGAGAGTGATTGAATAAACAATTGTTCATTTGTGTGCTTCATTGTGTTTCTTCTTTATGTTCAGGCTCAAGGCCAAGCGCTAAGCGAGATTTCGCCAAACCTGCACTTGGTGTTGAGCCTTTTTTTTTGACGCGCCATAATAGATGCAGGGCAGATAACATCAAGGCATCAGGCTTCACAACTGAGGATGGCGATTTAACGAGAAATCTCTGATGAACTGGGCCTCGCTGAAACTCTGAATCGTTGCATCATCAAACAGGGTGTTCAGCAAGACCACCAGGCGCACCAGAGGATGGGCATCTGTTGTGATGCACGATCAATTAACCGATACGTTCTAAAACAAACCGGAATGCGTACAACCCTGCTGAGTTTCATTGATGATTTTCAAAAGCGCGGCACCGAAAAAATCTTCTCTCATAAACCCGACCTGAGAGTTCTGCGCTGGACAGGTAAAGAGCTGGCGGCAGCCATTAACCGATTCGCGCGCGAGTTGGAATCGCGCCGTATCGCCAAGGGCGACCGCGTCTTGCTGTGGGCCAAAAATAGCCCAGAATGGGTCGCGGCGTTTTTTGGTTGTCTGTTGCGCGGCGTCATTGTTGTGCCGCTCGATTTACACAGTTCGCTCGATTTTGTTCGCCGGGTTAAAGAACAAACCGAACCCAAACTCTTACTCTATAGCGATACCTACGGCTCGGAAATGGAGCCGGCGCTTGACCGCCTCCAACTGGAAAACCTCTCGCAACTCATCGCTCACCATTCGGATGCGCCTTATGAAACCTCAACCATCAGCGAAGCCGACATTGTTGAAATTATCTATACCTCGGGAACCACCGCCGAACCAAAAGGCGTATGTCTGACGCACAAAAATCTGCTGGCCAACCTCAACCCTTTAGAGCGCGGCATGCAAAAATATTTGCGCTGGGAATGGCTGGTTCACCCGCTTGGCTTTTTAAGCCTCGTCCCGCTTTCGCATGTTTTCGGGCAATTTATGGGCTTATTTGTTCCGCAACTGCTGACCGGCGAGGTCTTTTTTCAGGATTCATTAAACCCTTCGGAAATTATCAACACCATAAAACGCGAGCGCCTTTCGGTTATGGTGACGATTCCGCGACTGCTGGAAACCCTGCGCGACAAAATCGAACGCGAATGGGAAGCCCGCGGCGCGGTGCAAAAATTTCAACAGCTTTTTGCCAACCTCGCGGGCCAACATTTCCTGAAAAAGTGGTGGGCCTTTCGCCATCTGCATCGCCGTTTCGGTTGGAAATTCTGGGCTTTTGTTGCGGGTGGAGCAACGCTTGATGAAGAGACCGAAGAGTTCTGGCATCGTTTGGGATACCTCACGGTGCAAGGTTACGGGATGACGGAAACGGCTTCCCTGGTGAGTTTCAATAATCCCTTTGCCGCAACACGCGGTTCGATTGGCAAAGCTTTTGCCAGTCAGGAAATCAAGATTGATGAGAGCGGTGAAATTCTCGTACGCGGCAATAATGTCTCGCCCGGTTATTGGCACCAGGGGGTGCAAGCGTTTGCGGGGGGCGAAGGCTGGTTGCGCACCGGTGACCTTGGGGAACGCGACAGCGAAGGTAAACTCTTTTTTAAGGGTCGCAAAAAAGATGTGATTGTCACGGCTGCCGGGTTGAATATCTATCCCGAAGACCTGGAGACGGAACTGCATCGCGAACCCCAAGTCCGCGCCAGCGCGGTTATCAGTTTTGAAGCGGCACGCGGGCCCGAACCGCTCGCCGTGTTGCTGCTCGCGGATGCGTGCGCTGATGCCGAGTCCATTATCAAACGCGTCAACCGGCGGTTGAGTGACTATCAACAGATTCGCCGGTGGTTCGTCTGGCGCGATAGCGATTTTCCGCGCACCACGACGACGCAAAAGATACGCAAACGCGACATCGCCGAGAGGGTGCGAGCCGAACTGGCGGGCGCAACCCTGCAACCAACTGCGGCCTCGCCGCTTCTGGAAACGGTTGCTCATTTGAGCGGCGAAGATATTTCGCGCCTCGATTCATCGGCAAACATTACCACCGATTTGAAACTCGATTCGCTCGGTCGCGTCGAACTGCTGAGCGCCCTTGAAGAGCGTTATCAGGTTGAACTCGATGAAGCAGCCTTCACGTCGGCAACCACCCTGGGCGACATCGAAAAGATGATTCATCAAAGCCAGCCGCGTCCTGCCGGTCAAGGTAAGGAGATGAATGCGCCCGAATCAAAGCGCCGTTATCCTTTTGCCGAGTGGGCCTATGGTTTTCCGGCAACCTGGATTCGCTTGGCGGCGCTTTACCTTTTTATTTTGCCGGCGGCGCGACTGCTGGGGTCGCCGCGCGCGCGTGGCAAAGCGCATTTGCGACACCTGCGCTCGCCGGTGCTTTTCGTATCCAACCACATCACGCAGACCGATGCCGGGTTAATCCTTGCGGCACTCCCGTTTCGTTTTAAACGAAAGCTGGCCATTGCCATGCGCGGCGAATTGCTCAGCGAGCTGCGCTACCCGCCGGACGGCCTGGGTCGGTTGCGAGAGTGGATTTGGAAAATCGAGTGGTGGCTGGTGACCTGTTTTTTCAATGTCTTTCCGCTGCCTCAAGAAGGCGGCTTTAGAAAAAGTTTTGCTTTTGCCGGTCAAGCCGTCGATCGCGGTTACAATGTGTTGGTTTTTCCTGAAGGTTCGCGCACCAAAGACGGGCGGATGAAACCCTTTATGCGCGGCACCGGTCTGCTTGCCGAAGGTTTGAATATTCAAATTGTGCCGGTAAAGATTGACGGTCTTTTTGAACTCAAAGCCCGCCACAAACATGTCGCCTGGCCCGGACAAATCTCTGTGACTTTTGGCGAGCCGGTCACCTATCAAAGCGGCGCCGACCTGGACTTTATTACACGAGATTTGGAAACCCGTGTCGCCAGGTTGTAGCCCTTCTGCGTCAGGCGGCGCTGAAACCCGCTATACTATTGAGGAGATAGTTTTAAGTAGGAGGCAGATGTAATGAGGCTCCCAAAAGTAACCTTCAGATTGAGCAGTATGGTTTCAGCAATCGCCTTAACCCTGAGTTGTTTACCGGTTCCCGCGCCTCAAGCCCGGCAGAATGCTAATGCCGGCGGTCGTGAGGTAACCATCCTGGTCACGGTTGACCCGCACAATGACCGCACGCGGGCGCTTGCCGATAAGTTACAGGCGGATGATTTTGCGGTGCGCGAAAATAAAACTTCGCAGAAAATTCTTGCGGCAAAGCGCGCCGGTGAGGTGCCGCCGACTATAGCCGTGTTGATTCAAGATGATCTGGTTTCCAGAGTCAGCAACGAAATCAAAGGAATGAAAGAGTTCATTCGCCACTTGCCGGAAGGCTCGCAAGTGATGACCGCTTATATCACCACTGGAAGCCTGAGCGTCGCGCAGGATTTCACAACCGACCGTGAAAAAGCGGCGCGCGCTTTGCGCGTCGTGAAAGGCAGTGATGCCGGCTCGCCCTATAATCCTTATGTCGAGGTCATCGAAGCGTTGCGGCGGTTTGATTCGCAGCCTTCGGGCCGGCGCATGATTTTGCTGGTCTCTGATGGGTTGGACACTTCGCAGGGTTTTCGCAACGCCAGCCCCATGCTGTCTAATGATTTAGAACGCGCAATTCATGAAGCTCAACGACGCGGCGTGTCGGTATTTTCTTTCTATGCGCCCACCGTAGGCTTAACCAGCGTCAATCGTCTGGCAACGAATTATGGACAAGGTTCATTGAATCGGTTGGCCGATGAAACCGGCGGGGAAGCTTTTTATTCAGGATTTGATTTCGTATCCTTTGCGCCTTACTTCAAAGAATTAAATGCCACGCTCGGTCGTCAATGGCTGATTACTTATCGCAGCGCGACCGCCGGCTCCGGCTTTCGCAAAATCGAGGTAACTACCGAGTACGATATTCATCTTCACCATCCGACAGGTTATGACCCGCCGGATGGAAAATGAGCCGATGGTGCAGGTAGAGAAACGGTCGAGAAAGTTCAAGACATAAACGGGCGCACGGCGAAATCGTCGAGCGTGATGGTAAAACTGTGACGCGCGCTGCCGGCAACAAAGCGAATGATTGACTCGCAAGCAACGGCGACCGTGAGCATCACCAGATTTCTCGCCAGCGGATAATCGCAAACATCATCCTGCGCCGCTGAAGGCACGCGATAAATGTCATTCCACACCACCTCTGCATAACCGCTTGCCAGCCCGACGTGCAGACCTGCAACCCGCGCCGCATCGCAATAATCTTTTACGGCGCGCCGCGCGCCGCTGTTATCGAAGGTATCAACGATAAGCTCGGCATCTTTCAAGAGCTTTGCGGCATTCGTCGCCGTCAACTCTTCGCCCCGCGCGTCAACTTTTGCGCCGAGCGCCCGATACAAACTGTTGGCGAGAATTTTTGCCTTGAAAGCGCCGACATCGGTTGCGTAGTAAGGCTGGGTTGAAAGATTGCGTTCTTCGATGCGGTCGCGGTCAATGACTTTCAGGGCCGCGAAACCTTGTCGCGCCAGCGATTCAACCAGGTTTGCGCCAAGCGCGCCCGCGCCGCACACCGTAATTTTAAAGTCGCGCAAGCGGCGCATCACCTCTTCGCTGCGATGCAATTGTTCGTGAAAAAAATATGCCGTGTTATTCATCTTGGTTTCAGAATAGCCACAAAGCGGGCCAAAACCTTCTACCTGGTTGTAACCGAGAAGGTTGCGGATCGCGGTTTCGATGATTCTGCCTTACTTTATGCCGTTTTGTGGCTGATGGTTGCTAATCCCACTCGCCATCAATCACGCCGACCAGTGATTGTAAATCGAAATCTCTGTCGCGCCCGCTTAGACAAATGCCGGAACTGATAACCGTCAAATCATCTTTGCTGATTGCCGAGGTGTGACGCTCGCCGCTCGGCGACGTCCATTCAACCGTCCAGAACTGGCCTCTATCGGTGAAGGTTTCAAGCGCGCCGCCGCCCAGTCGCAAAGCCTCTGCAAGTCGCGCTTCGTCGCTCACCGGTTCCGGCGCCATTTGTCCGGGCGCCTGGCGCCGGCGTTTTTGCGGCAGTCGAGGGCTAACAGCCAGTTCATAAGCCACGCGCATTTCAGGCGTGAGGTTTTCAAAGCGCAAATCTTCAGGTCGCGTGTTTTCATTGAACGCCTCAAGCAAGGTTCGCGCAACTTGCGGGTCAGCGCGACGGTCAACCGCTTCAAAGAAAAATGTCTGGCCATCGGTGCGCGCGATGATTTGCTCGAACCTCGCACTTTCGCTGACCAGCTGGACAATCAGCGGCTGAGCCGCGCCGGTTTTTTGCAGCGCGTCGGATTCATTCGCCGGATAAGCGAGCCACGCCGCGCCCTGCAATTGAAAGGCCAGGCGCACCCGCAATGGCTTGAGCAATTGTAAATACTCAGCGATTTGAAAGAGGCTGGCTTCTTCGAGAAGTTCGGCTTCCGCCTGGTTCATCGGCAGAAAGATGCCCCAGCCTTCAAAATCTTCGGGCAATGGGTTGAAGGTGTAGACCAGATGATTGACGCGAGCGCGCAAACGCCCGCCGCGCACACAGGGCGCAAGAAATTCGATGTTGAGCAGTGCCTCTTCTGCGCGCGCCACCTGGTTGATTAAATTTTTGATTCTCTCGCTCATCTTTTTCAAACCGGAGTTTGGATAACGACCGTCTCGCCAATAAAAGTTCCAAAGCCGCGAACGATTATAGCAACTTATATGGACGTACCAATGTTGGCGCACCCTTTATCTTCAGGTGGAATTTGATTGGCATTGGCTCTTTCAACAGATATTGCAGCTATAGGATATAAGGCGACCGATGCGTATGTGGGATTCAGCATTGCGAATTTTATATATTGCCCCGCGACTCTGTGTGCCAACCAACACCGGCGCACATCTACGGAATTTTTATCTTTCAAAGGAACTCGCTTCGCACGCTCAAGTAACCTTTCTCTCTTTTCCAAACCAGGACGCTACAGCGATTCAAAGCGCCGGTTACCTGGCGGATTGGGGAGCGCAACAAATTGTCGTGGTGCCGCAACAAGGCGCCTATTCATTCGGCAAAATTATTCGTGGCGCCATCGGCAGCACGCCGCTTCCCATTCTCAACTACACCACGCCAGACATGAGCCGCACGCTCGAAGGCCTTCTGAGACAGGAAGAGTTCGATGTCGTTCAGGTTGAAAGTGTCCATTTATCTGCTTATTTACCGTTGATTCGCGCGGCGCGCTCGCGTCCCGTTATCATGTGCGATTGGCACAACATTGAATCCGAATTGATGCAACGTTACAGCGAGCACACGCCGAATCCTTTGCGAAAAATTTATGCGCAGATGACGGCGCAGCGTTTGCAACAGGTTGAACGAAGCCTTTTGCGCGAAGGTGATGCGCACTTTACGGTAAGCGATCGCGACCGCGAGAATTTGCAGGACCTTGAACCAACGGCAAAAATTTTCGTTGCCGAAAACGGCGTTGACGTCGCTCATTATTCCCAAGAAGCCTGCCGTCAGGCTTATCAAGCGTGGCTGGACAAACAATCGAGAACCGATTCGCCAACCCCTAAGCGCCATCGCTTGTTGTTTGTCGGTTCAATGGATTATCACGCGAACATTGATGCCGTCGTGCAATTCGCGCAGGGTGTTTGGGGTGAACTTTACCGGCAAAACCCGGGGCTGGTTTTCACCATCGTTGGGCGCAATCCCGCAAAAGAGGTGTTATCGCTTGCCAGTCTGCCCGGCATTGAGATCACCGGGACCGTGACCGATGTGCGCCCCTATTACGAAGAGGCCTTTGCTTCAATTGTGCCACTGCGTATTGGTGGCGGCTCGCGGTTAAAAATCCTCGAATCCATGGCAGCGCGTGTGCCGGTGATTTCAACGCGACTCGGAGCCGAAGGGATTGAGACCCGGGATGACGAAAATATTCTCTTCGCGGAAAGCAAAGCGGAATGGATAAGCCAGACGCTTGAGCTTTTTGCCAACCCGCCACTGAGAGAGCGGCTGGCGGCCGCGGCCTACCGTTTTGCGCTCAAGCGCTATGACTGGTCGGCAATTGGCAGCCGCTTGCTGGCGCGGTACGAAGAGTTGCTGATGCTTAAAAAATTCCCCAGCGCTCTGGTCGAAAGAGCTATTGACTGAGCAGAGCTATTGACTGAGCGCGGCAGGGACGGGAAAGTTTTTCGCTTAAGGGACAAAGGCGTTGATAAAATTACTAGCCATCATCGAAGCAAATTCCGTGACCGGGCCGGCAAAAAACCTTTTGACGTTTTGCGCAAACGCCCGCCGGCATCACCTTGCTCAATTGCCGCTTATCGAAACCACTCTCACCACTTTTCTTAGACCTACTAGCGATAAATTGCAGAATGAATTTATCGCCACAGCGATTGAAAAAGATATCGCCGTTGAAGTGATTGAAGAACGGTTTCGTTTTGATACCCGGGTGATTGATGAATTGAAAAATGTGGTGGCGCGCTGTCAACCGGACATCCTGCAAACCCATAACGTAAAGTCGCATTTTTTGTTGCAGGCGTCGGGCTTATGGCGCTACACGCCCTGGGTTGCTTTTCATCATGGCTACACGACGACCGATTTCAAGATGCGGGCTTACAATCAACTTGACCGTTGGACACTGAGAAACGCCCATCGCGTCATTACTGTCAATCAAACCTTTGCCCGACAACTTGAACGGCGCGGCGCCCAACCGCAAGCCTTGAGGGTTCTGCATAACGCCGTTGAGGTTGAAAACTTTTTGAACTTAAACCGCGAGGCCGCTCAGCGATTGAAAAATCGTTTAGGCGTTGCTGATGAGGAGCGGGTGATGATTGCCATCGGACGCTTATCGAAAGAAAAAGGGCACGAAGATTTACTACAGGCGTTTGCCCGGCTGTTGCGGATGGACGCCAAGTTGCGGGCAAAGCTTGTGCTGGTTGGCGACGGAGCGGAACGGGCAAATCTAGAGCGCCTGGCAGTGACACTCGGCATTAAAAATCAGGTCGTTTTTGCCGGACAGGTAAGCGACGTAAAACCTTTTTATGCGCTGGCGGATTTGCTGGTCTTGCCGTCACTGAGCGAAGGCTCGCCCAATGTTTTGCTTGAAGCGATGGCGGCGCGCGTTCCTGTGGTTTCGACGAATGTCGGCGGCGTGCCGGAAATCGCGACGCACCGAAAAACCGCGCTGCTTGTCAAAGCGCGCGATTGTCAGGCGATGGCGGAAGCCATCTTCACCTTGGTGAAGGATTCGCATTTAGCGCAAGCGCTGGCGGCGGCGGCTCAAGCGCAGGTGATGAACCATCATTCGCCCACAGCACGCTTGCGGTCTTTGCTTAAAACCTATCAAGAGCTTGCGCCGCAACCGGCCGCCCGGCCGGTTTGCTGAAGAAGAAATACCTTTGTGAGATTGGTGTTCTTTGTGAGCTTGGAATCGGAGTTTTCAAGATGAGCGAACGTTTCATAAAAACTTTAGCGCGCGCGAATGATTTGCCGGCGGAAGCGCGCGCTTCGTTGGCGGCGCGTCTTCGAGGGTTCATCAAAGAGGGGTTTTTCTTCATCTATCTTTATTGCGGTTATGTGCAAGTGCGCGATTTGTTACGCGCTTGTTTTGGTCGTTCGCGCGCCGTGGTTTTGTATTACCACCGAATCGGCAAGGGGGATGTACTGACGCGAACGCCGAAACAGTTCAGCGAAGATTTGGCTTATTTGAAAAAGCATTATGAGTGCTTGAGCCTCAGCGAGTTATGCGAACGTCTTAAAACCCGGCAACCTTTTCGTCGTCGCGCTGTCGTCCTGACCTTTGATGACGGATACCGGGACAACTACACGGAAGCGGCGCCGCTACTGAAAAAAGCTGGAATACCGGCGACATTTTTCGTTTCTACAGCATATATGGGAACCGAGCGAGATTTTCCTCATGATTTGCGAGATCAAGAAACCGTAGTGACTAAGTTGATTCGGTTCCCGAAACTTACCTGGACTGATTTGCGCGCGATGGAAGTTGACGGTTTTGAAATCGGTTCACACACCATCAACCATACCAATATGGGAAGCGCCGATCGGGAGACCATCGAAGGCGAAATCCAGGGATCGCTTCTAAGGCTCAATCAAGAGTTGGGCGCCAAGCCACGAGCCTTTTCTTTTCCGTGGGGTAAACCCGGCGATATTTCCGAGGCGGCGATTGAAGCCGTCAAGCGCGCCGGGTATTACACGGCGGTGTCGGCTTACGGCGGCGCCAATAGTCGCAGCGCTAACCGCTTCAACATTCGTCGCGTTGATGTCGGTAACGGGGAGATGAGCAAATTGGCCATGCGAGCGCGGGTTGCCGGGTTTGACCCCGATTTTTATCGGTTGAAATTGACGCACAGAAATATTTGAGATTCCGACAAGGTTGCATCACGTGAAGACTAATCAGTTCAATTTAATATGGGCAAAATCGCTGACCTTGTTCGGCGCCCAGTCAACGGTCTTCCGTGTTGTTATCTTTGTTGCTCTTTTATTTATTCTAACCGCTGACGCGCCGGCAAAAATCATTTATGTCGCGCCGAATGGCAACGCCAATCATTCCGCTACGCTGCAACGCCCGCTGGCCACGCCTGCGCAAGCGCTTGACCTGAGTGAAGCGGGCGATACGATTTACCTGAGACAGGGGCGTTACGTTATCAATCATTTTTTGTGGGTGGATAAACCAAACCTTACGATTGCTTCTTATCCGAATGAACGCGCCACCCTGGCAAGCGGCACCGAAGAAAGCGACAGTAACGCCAATAACATTCTTATTGTAGTAGCCGACCGGGTTGCGGTTTTGGATTTGGATATTGAAGGCGGTTCGTATTACGGCATCAAAATTGACGTTGATAAAACGCCAACGACAAAAGGCGTCATCATTCGCGGCTGTCGCATAGGCCACAGCGGACGCGATTGTATCAAAACCTTCAGAGCCGACCATCTGTTAATTGAAAATTGTGAAATCGGGCCATCCGGGGCGCGTGACGCTGCAAACGCCGAAGGCATTGATGCGATTGCTTCAGTAGGCATAACGATTCGCAGTTGTTACATTCACGACACGGCGACCAACGGTCTGTATTTGAAAGGCGGAACCCGCGATGGTTTGGTTGAACAAAATCGCATTGAACATTGCGGGCATTCAGGAATTCTGCTCGGTCAGGATACCGATGAAGAAGCGATGCGCGACGCCGCAAAATACGAAGCCATCAACTGTGTGGCGCGAAATAATATTATTGCAGACACCCAGGCGGCCGGCCTTGGCACCTATTCAGGGAGCACCATCCGTTTTGAAAATAATACGATTTATGACGCGGCAAAACAGCTGCAAGCGGGGTTTTATGTGGTCACCAATTCCCGCCAGGTGATGGCGGAAAAAGTCTCCTTCAAAAATAATATTGTGGTCGTCCGCAGCGCCCGCCCCCTGGTCTTCATTAAAAATCTGGCGGACCCGCTGGTATGTGATAGCAACCTCTATTTCAGCCCCAACCCGGTCGGCAGCTTTCATCGCGAGGTTGAACTGGCGAGCAAGTTTGACAAGTGGAGTTTCGCCGAGTGGCAAAGAAATTTGCGACTCGACGAGCATTCGGTGATGGCCGACCCGCTCGTGGACGCGGCCAACCTATTTAGGCCGCGCGCCGGCAGTCCGGCGCTCGATAGCGGCGAAGCTTTAACCGAGGTCAAAAACGATTATGCGGGCAACCCGCGCCCTCAGGGCGCCGCCTTTGACATTGGCGCGCACGAAGGTGCAGGCCGCGCAAAAACCGCTACGCTTGGCAGCGCCGCCTCTGTGGCGGCCAACGCAGGTCTTGATGCAGAGATTGAAGAGCCGAGCGGGCTACCGGGTTCAGGAAAAAAACAAATCCTTGTTATAGTTTTTGGGGTTATTTGCGGCGGGTTGATTTTTTTCGGCCTCTATCTGTTTCGTTCAAAAATTCGGTTGACGAAAAACATCCGCATTTAGGTGCAGAGAGACGATACTTTCGCTAATGATACGAGTAGATAAAATTACCCATCCTGCCGCGTTTGCCGCGCTTGAGCCGATCTGGAATAGCGTCCTTGAGGCGAGTGCGAGCAACACGCTAACCCTCACCTATGAATGGCTCTCCACCTGGTGGCACGTATTTAATGACCATAGAGAGTTGTATATTCTGCTGGTGCGTGATGACGAGGCGGTAATCGGCCTGGCGCCGATGCTCAAACGTCGAGTTCAACAGTACGGCTTGTTGAGCCTTCGTCGCCTTGAATTTTTAGCGACCGGCGAAGATGAAGCGGATGAGCTATGTTCGGATTATCTGGATTTTATTTGCGTTCGCGGACGAGAAGAAGAAGCGCTCGGCGCAATTTTGCAAACCCTTCACGCAGACGCGGATTGGGATGAGATGTGGTTACCGGAGATGTCGGCGCAGTCGGTGAATCTGCCGTTGTTAAAAACCTTTTGCGCCCGGCAAGAAACCCATACTGAGGCACGAGGGGAAGCGCTGACTCTCTATCTGCCGCTCAATCAGTCCTGGGAAAATTTGTTGCAAAATACCGGAAGTGATTTTCGCCGCAGAATCAGACAAGACCGTAAGAGGTTTGCCGAATACGGCGGCGAGATTCGCCGGATTGATACGGAAGATGGTTTTGCAGCAGCCTTTGAACAGTTGATTACCTTGCATCAGGCGCGTTGGACCGGGCGACAAAGGCCCGGCGTTTTTGCCAGCCAACGCTTCACGACGTTTCATCGGCAATTTGCAAAGTTGGCGATGCGGCGCGGCTGGCTCAAGGTTTATCTGGCGCTAAAAGATGGACAAGCGTTCGCCGCAATTTACAATTTTATTTATAACAACAAAATGCATTACTACCAGAGTGGCGTCCGTATTGAAGCGAGCGGGCTGCGCAGTCCCGGTGTCTTGCTTCAGAGTTTTGCGATTGAAGATGCAATCCATCTGGGTTGTAGCGAGTACGATTTTTTGAAAAGCGCTGCGGGAAGTTACAAATTCAAATGGCACCCGCAAACGCGAGCCCTCGTCAACCTGCGGGTGTCACGAACTCACGCCAAAGCCGCGCTCTATAACACCACAGCAAAAGTTATTGGCGGGCTGCGCGGCTTCAAACGCAGTTTGAAAAACCGGGCGGCCATTTAATTGATCGCCGCGATTTCCGATTTATGAGTAAAAGAGAAGTTGCTGCAAAAATTTTAGACAACCCGCTGCTGCGCGGCTTATGGCGCGTGGCGACGCCGCTCAGACGCGAGCTTCGCATTCTCGCCTATCATCGCGTCTTTGATTATGACGAAAAGAATTTCCCCTTTGATGAAGCCGTCGTCAGCGCCAGTTGCGAAGCCTTTCATCAGCAGATGAAATTTGTGCGCAACAATTTTGAAGTCATCTCTTTTGCCGATTTACTGGAATGTGAACAGACGGGTCGCCCGTTCCCTGAACGGGGTTTAATCATCACCTTCGATGATGGCTACCGCGATAACTACACGCATGCCTATCCGATACTCAAAGAATTGAATTTACCGGCGACCATTTTTTTAGTCACCGGTCATATCGGAACCTCCAACCTATTCTGGTGGGATGTGGTGGCTTATTGCATCAAGCACACGCCGCTTGGCGACAAGGTATTTCCCGAAATCTCGCATCAAAAACTTCGCCTTGCAGATAAGCGCGACAAAGCCTTTGCCATTCAAATGATTCTCGGATGGATTAAACATGTCCCGGATGATATTAGTCGTCAATTTGTCGAGAAGTTGCCTGGCGAACTCGATGTTGCAATGTCGGCCGATGTGGGCCAAGGGGTATTGCTGTCCTGGGCGGAGGTGAAAGAGATGGCTGCCCACCAAATCGAATTTGGCAGTCACACGGTCACCCATCCGATTTTAGCGAACGTCAGCGAAAGCCGTTTGCATTGGGAAATTTCCGAAAGCAAAAAAATGATTGAGCAGCATATCGGCAAAGAGGCGGTGGTGATGGCTTATCCGGTGGGGCGCAAAAGTAAATTCAGTTTGACGGCGCAAGAGGCGGCGGCCAAACATGGATTTCATTACGCCGTTTCTTACGAAGAAGGCGCGGTCGCGCAAAAAACCTTTAACCGCTTTGCCATTCCCCGCATTCATGTGGAAACCGAATATACGAAAAGGTTGTTTCGCGCCAATCTGATGTTTCCCAATTTGATGCTGAGCGGCGATCAGTGGCCGCATCTGGCTCTGGAATATAGCGAAAATTTCGCCTTATCTTCTTCTGAGGTCGCGCAAGGAAGTTAGGACCGCAGCGGTTAGTCAATCAATTAACTGACAGGCAGTTGGGCGGCGGCCTCAGGCCGACCTGACGGGCGCGGTCTATAGCTGCGGTTCAACTCCGTCAAGCATTTTGCAAGTGGCTCTAAGCCTTAAAAGTTTATCGTGAAAATAGTCAGTGAAAGTAAAAGCGGTTTGCCTAACCAAGGGGTTGCCGCGCCCAGCGCCGTTTGCCAAGAACCGCGGCGCGTTTTACAGGTCGTCTGGTCGCTGGTTGCCGGTGGTTCGGAAATGTATGCCTATACGGTTGCCGCCAATTTGGACGCCAACAAGTATGCCAGCTTGATTTGCGCGATTGATAAAGGCGGCGCGCTCGAACCGGAAATCAAAAATAGCGCGATTCCTTATTTTGTGATGAATCGCCGCTCGGGACTGGATTTCGCACTGATATGGCGCATGGTTGGTTTATTTAAAGCCCATAAAATTCGCGTGGTTCATACCCATCATTTCAATCAACTGCTCTACAGCGTGCTGGCGGCAAAGCTAACCGGCGCACGCATTATTCATATGGAGCATTCCATTGCTTACCTCAAAAGTAACAAACTACGCAGCGCACTGAAATTTTTATCGCTCTTTTGCGATAAAGTTCTTGCCATCGGTAACGACGGCGCAGAGTTTTTACGCGAGCGCGTGAAGATTTCCGAATCTAAACTTGAAATCGTTCGCGCAGGGGTTGACCCCCATCTCTACAGTGAAACGAAACCCCAGGCGCGGGCCGCTTTGGGTCTGGATGAAGACGCGAAGATTGCGGTTATCGTGGCTCGCCTGTTTCCCGAAAAGAACCATTTGATGTTGCTCGAAGCTTTCGCCGAAGTCACCCGCCGGGTAGACAACGCGCAATTGCTGATTGTTGGCGAGGGCACCGAACGCGAAGCGATTGAAAGCCAAATTAAACAGCTCCATTTAGAAAACGCCGTACGCGTATTAGGCGTGCGACGCGATGTGGCGCGCTTGCTGGCGGCTGCCGATCTCTTTGTGCTGTCATCCGACCGCGAAGGCTTGCCCATCGCCGTGCTTGAAGCGATGGCGGCGGGAAAACCGGTGGTTGCCACTCGGGTCGGCGATTTGCCTGCGGTCATCCGCGACGGTGAAACGGGGCGTCTCGTCGAAGCAAAAAATTCTTTGGGGTTTGCCGAGGCAATTATTGAAATTCTGACCGATTTAGACCTTTCCTCAAAGATGGAAGCCCAGGCAAAGCGAGCCGTTGAAGCTTACGGTTTGCAAGCCATGCTGGATAAGTTTGACCGGCTTTATTCGGCCGAATGAACAACTCTTAAACCGGCTCCCATCAGTTGCCGAACCTTGCAAATGTGAACGATAAGTATGCTGCTTACGAAAATTGTATCGGATGTTGATAACCAAACGGCGTTGAACGGGCAGCGCACTCTCATCAAACCAACGGCTAGCCAGGCGACGCAATCGCTTTCGCTCACCCATTCATCCAATCTATCGGTTGTTGTCGTTCGCAAGACTGAGGATTTACCAGCTCATCTGGAGGCCTGGCAAGGCCTGGCGGAAAAGGCGCTTGAACCGAATGTGTTTTATGAACCGTGGATGCTCGCGGCAGCAATGGAATGGTTCGGCAAAGACACGGATTTATATTTTGTTTTCATCTATGCTCCGGACCCTTTGCGCCCCTTCGGGGAGAAAATTTTATGCGGGTTTTTTCCGCTTGAGCTTTCACGCCGTTACAAACAATTTCCTGTGCCGACCTTCACACTCTGGAAACACCTGCATGCTTTTTTATGCACCCCTCTGATTCGCGCAGAGTTTGCCGAAAGGTGTCTGGCGACCTTCTTCGATTGGCTTGAATCTGCTGACTCTCCCGGCAAGTTGATGGAGTTTCGCGCGGTTGCCGGCGATGGATTGGTGCATCAATTGTTAATTGACGAACTCAACCGGCGCGGGAATCTATGGTTTCTTGCCGAGCGCTACAATCGCGCGCTCTTTAAATCCGGTGACGATGCGCCCGCCATAGTTGAAGGGATTTCGGGGCGACACAAAAAAGAGTTACGAAGAAAACAGCATCGTCTGGCAGAACAAGGTCGGGTTGAATATGCGACGCTTGACGCGGACGGCGATGTTGAGGGGTGGATTCAAGAATTTTTGCAGCTTGAAGCGAGCGGCTGGAAAGGGCGCGAAGGAAGCGCCTTTGCTTCCGAAAACTGTGATAGAAAATTTTTTGAAGCGGTCATAAAAAACGCTTTTATCAACCGCCGGTTGATGATGCTGGCGCTCAGGCTGGATGGGAAAGCGATTGCGATGAAATGTAATTTTCTTTCCGGTTGCGGGTCGTTTGCCTTCAAGATTGCGTTTGATGAAGGCTATGCGCAATATTCGCCGGGCGTCCTCTTAGAGATGGAGAATATCAATTGCCTCAGGGCCAGGTCTGAAGTCAAATGGATGGATTCGTGCGCCGCTTCTGAACATTTTATGATCAATCGGTTGTGGACGGCGCGGCGAACCGTTGAAACTCTGGTGGTCGCGACAGACAAATCTCCGGCTGATTTATTGATTTCCGCGTTGCCGCTTTTGCGATGGATTAATCGCAAAATTAAAGCGTTGAAGAAAGGACGTTGAACCTCATGAGCACTCAAGTCGTGCTGGATAATGGGCTGCCGGATGTTTCGTTCAAGGCGTTGCAAAGCCCTTGGCTCAAACTGGACGAAACCGACTTTCATAAAAATTTTAATCGGCAAGCGTTTTTCATTCGCCATCACCTCGCCGGCCATCGGTTATTTGAACTTCCCAGACTGATTGAACTCGCGAAAAAATTGCCCGCTGAATTTGTTGAATATAACGCCGGCGCATTGCCGGTAAATCAAGATCCGATCCGAACGCCGAAAACCGGACTTTCAGTTGATGAAACTATTCGCCGTATCGAAGAATGCCAGTCCTGGATGGTGTTGAAGTATGTCGAAACTGACCCGGAATACAAAAGGCTGCTCGGCAATTGTCTCGATGAAATTAAAAGATTAACGGAACCGGTCGCGCCCGGCATGATTAAACGCGAAGGCTTTATCTTTATCACCTCGCCGGGTTCGGTTACGCCTTATCATATGGACCCGGAATACAATTTTCTTTTGCAGATTCGCGGCCATAAAACCATGAGTGTGTGGAATCCGCAAGACCGCACGGTGCTCTCGGAAGAAGCGCTTGAAGGATATTTATCGGGCGGCCATCGCAATCTGGTTTACCAGGATGAGTATCAACAAAAAGCCCGGGAGTTTGAACTTACGCCGGGCGTCGGGTTGCACGTTCCGGTCACGGCGCCGCACTGGGTAAAGAATGGCAACGAAGTTTCCATCTCCTTTAGCATCACCTTTCGCACCCCGGCATCTGACCGCCGCAATCTCATCTATGCGACGAATGCTTATTTGCGTCGTCACGGTATTCAGCCTACCCCGTTTGGCCAATCGGCGTGGCGCGATGCGTTGAAATTTAATGCTTATCGAGTCGTGCGCCAAGTGAAAGGACGGTTCGGAAAATAGCGCAATTTTTGTCCACCTCGCGCCACCTCACTTCGAAGCAAATCGTGATAAGCGAAAGTCTGAGGGTGGTCAACCGGTAAGCGCGAACGCCGATAATGACTTTTTACTTTTCACTTTTTATTTTGTAAGGGCAGTGGCGACAACCTGAGTCGCAACAGTGGCCGCGCTTTAACAGATAGGCGCCAGTGAAAACCAGGAAGTGGCCTTCAAAATAGAAATCCACTCCCTCCCTTAATTCAAAAGCCTTTTCTCCCGTTGACGGGGTTGGTCTTTTTGCTTCTTTGCCAGTCATTTCAAACCATCAAAAACGTAAAACAAAAATCTATAGCGATTTGCGAGTGAACGTCGGAGCAACTGAGTGAGTACACTTACGACTGAAAGTGGACTCAAGACAGGAAGTGGACTCACGACAGGAAGTGGACTCACGACGGTAAGTGGACTCACGACGGTAAGTGGACTCACTCGACCAGACCCTAAAGACCGCCTTATATTCATTTGCTTTGCGTCTTTGCGCCGTTTGCGATTTTCTATTTGCAACAGCCGCTCAAACTCGATTACCGGTGGGCGGCCTAAGGCCTGAGTCTATTTTATTTTTCGCGCTTAAGCCGCACTCACACATAACTGATAAAGCGCTTTGGCAAACTCTCGTTTGACGGCCAGCATGCCGCGTAGCGCCTGTTTGGCTTTATCCTGCAACTCTGCCGTGTCGGCATATTTTTGAATGAGTTCAAGCGAGCGCTCCGCATGGTCTTCATCTTCACCGACGTGAATGAGCAGATACTCGACCTCTTCTTTTGTTAAGCCGTAGTTGTTTTGCAAAGATTCAGCGAACATGCCAAAAAATTGCGGAATGGAATATTCGATGCCAACGCCGATTGCCGCCATGCCTTCGATAAAGGAATGGTCGTGAGTGATGCGCAGGCAATAGTTAATATAATCGGTTGCCTCAGGAAGCGGGCAAACGGTATCGAGCTCTTCATCGCTTGCGCCCAGACTTTTCGCCAATCTGCGAATCAACTGATAATGATCGCGTTCGCTTTTCCCTTTGCCATGTTCTTCCCAGAGATTTTCCGCCATCAGGGCCTGCGCGTCACGATGCGAGCAGTTGGCGTGAATGCCGCTTACGAAGCGCGTGAAAGGGTAGACGATAAGCGAGGCTTGCAAGGTCCAGAGTTTTAACCCGGCGCGACTAATCTGCCCGGTACGAATCGCCTCAAAGATCGGGTCACGCGTGGTGTCCTGGCTGAGGATGGCCAGCAGTTCACTGGCAAATCCTGTTTGACCGATGACGCCTGGTTGTTGTGTTGACATATGTTCACCGCCTTTTATTTTTGAACCCTTAGGTTTCCCGGTTCTTGATTTTCAAAATACCGGGTCGGCAAGTTTTTGCAGCATCAAGGCCGAGCTTTGTTCAATATCCGCATGCAGCGAATGGCCGTCGGCGTCCATCGTCACAATTGCCGGAAACTCTTTGACGCGCAAATGCCACATGGCTTCGGGAATACCGAAATCGAGGAGTTCCACATCAATCACCTCTTCGATACAACGCGAATAATATTGTGCCGCGCCGCCAATCGCATTCAAATAAACCGCCCCCGCTTCCTGCATGCCTTCGAGTGTCTTTTTGCCCATTCCCCCTTTGCCGATAACCGCGCGAACCCCATAGCGTTTGATGATGTCGGCTTGGTAAGGTTCTTCGCGAATACTGGTCGTCGGGCCGGCGGCGGTGATTTGATAATGTCCATTATTTTTCATAACCACAGGACCACAGTGATAGAGCACGGAACCCTTCAAATCATAGGGCGGCTGGTGTTTCATCAAATAAGAATGCACGGCGTCGCGCCCGGTAAACATCTCGCCCGAAACTAAAACCACATCGCCGACTTTCAGTTCACGCACTTCGGCTTCGGTAAGCGGCGCGACCAGATGTTTTTCCTTTCCGGTCAGGGCAAAACCGGCGCCGGCCGCCATTTTTTGCGGCGCGACTTTTTCATCCAGGTAGAGCCAGCGTTTGATTTCCCCGGTGTTAGCGTCCAGCACGACACCCAGTCTTCTGAAGGCCCAGCAGTCATAGGCAACAGAAACAAAAAAGCTCGCCGGCAAGCGATTGAGGGCGCCTACCTTGCAACCAATCAAGGTCACGCCGCCCGAAAATCCCATGGTGCCGATGCCGAGCGTGTTGGCGGCTTGCAGAATGTAATCTTCGAGCGCCGCGAGTTTCTCGTCCGGGTTGGTGTCATCAAGCGTGCGGAAGAGTTGTTCTTTCGCATGCGAATAGCCGCTGGTTCTATCGCCGCCGATGCAAACGCCGATAGCGCCGGCGCTGCAACCTTGCCCCTGCGCCGCCCAGATGGCATGCAAAATACATTTGCGAACCCCATCGAGGTCGCGTCCGGCGCGCCCCAGATGCGGAAGCTCTGCAGGCAAGGCGTACTGAGCATTTTTATTTTCGCACCCGCCGCCTTTAAGCAGGAGTTTCACTTCGATTTCATCAGCGTTTTCCCATTGCTCGAAATACAGGGCGGGCGTACCGGGTCCGAGGTTGTTGCCGGAGTTTTCGCCGGTGATTGAATCAACCGAATTGGGGCGCAGTTTACCGCCTTTGGTTGCGGCTTCGATGGCTTCATAAATTTCGCGCTTCATCACGATTTGATTGGCGCCGACCGGGGTTTTGATTTTGAAAGTCGGATAGCCGGTGTCCTGGCAAATCGGCCCTTCATCATCGCACGCCATATCAATGTTGCTGGCGATTACATTCAAAGCGGTGCCGGCGCGCGAAGCCGGGTCTTCTGCGCCCAGCGCCTGCGCCATGGCCTGGCGCACATCGGGCGGTAAATTGGTTGAGGTTTGGCTAATCAATTCAAGCATACTGTTTTTGAATGCGTGCATAAATAATTCCCTCAGATAAATTCAGAATTTTAAAACGATGAATGGTTTTGAATACCCGCTGCGCAGCCTTCATCGTTCATCCGTTCATGTGGCGTTAGTCTAGCGTTAATAACCGAAAAGAAAAAGGGAGGCGCAACCGGCCTCCCCTTGTCAGATTTCCATCTTCATCAAATTAACGGTTCGGTTTGATGAAGAGCGTAAGGAACGTAAAGAGCACGAGCGTTTCGATGAGCGCGAGACCCAGAATCAACATCGTGAAGATCCGTCCGCCGGCGCCGGGATTGCGGGCTGTGCCTTCGCAAGCTGCGGCAATCGCTTTGCCGTCGCCGAGTGCGCCGCCGAGCGCCGCAATCGCCACGGCAAAGGCTGCGTCATTGGGAAAAAACCAGGAACTGCTGCCCGCGGCTGCCGCATGCGTGTCTTGCGCTAAGGCGCTGGCAACGGTCAACAGCATCATGGTAAACGACATTAAAAATAATCTTGCTTTAATCATTGAGGTTGTCTCCAAAGCTGGGAACAACGGGGCTCGGCAATCGGTAGTCGGTAGTCAGTAAAGATATTAAAAGGTTATAAAAATGACTACGGACTTCTAACTTCCGCTTCCAGTTGTTCGGGTTATTGTCAACGGAGAGCGTTCAGAAAACTCAGGGATTATTTCCACCCGTTTGGTATTCACTTGCCTTTCCCCCTAACTGTTGGCAAGGCTCCAACAACAAAGTGTCTCATTGAACTTCTGATAAACGAGTTTCTTGGTTCTCTCCAACCATTTTAAGAATTTTGGATTTTGGATTAACAGAGATGAATCTGCTGTTTGATTACGCCCTATCTCCAAAGCTGCAACTGCCGATTAACTCAGCGACTTTGATGCAGTAAGCCAAAATCTAAAATCGAAATCAGTGCGCGGCGGCCGCTTCATGGTGCCCGGGTTCTTCGTGATCATGTTCTTCGTGCGGCACCGTCTCGGATAAATAGACCATCGAAAGCATGATGAAAATAAAGGTTTGTACGAAGGCGACAAAGACGCCCAGCACGATGGTGAATATCGGCACCAGGGGCGGCGCAAGATCAAGGAACGATTTGGCAATCTGATGGTCGGCGAACATATTAACAAATAAACGAAGCGCCAGGGTGACGGGGCGCACGCTGTTTGACAGCAACTCGACGAAGAAAATCAACACGCCAATGATAACCAGAGGTCCTGAGGTTAGGCCGCCGGTGAAATGTTTCAGATAGCCGATACCCTGCTGGCGAAAGCCCATGAACATATAATAAAGAAATGAGGTGATTCCCAGCGCCCCGGTCACATTGATGTTGTCGGTTGGCGCTCCAAACCCGGGAATGAGTCCCATCAAATTGCCGAAGAGGATAAACAGGGCAAATGAACCGACGACCGGAAGGTAACGACGACCATAGGGGCCGACGACTTGATCGAGCATGGTGCGCAGTTGTTCGACGACGACTTCAAGCAGTTGTTGGCCTTTCGACGGTTTATCAACTGAAAGTTTGCCGCGCAGCGCCAACACCAGGATAATCACGAAGAGAAACAACAACCCTGTGGTAATGAGGTGTTCGGGAACTTTGCCGCCCAGCAGATGATTAATCTGTTCAATGATAAATGGTGGTTCTTCGTGACCGCCGCCACCGCCATGTTCACCGCCGCCGTGTTCGGCTTGTAGTAATGCAAGTAAAATCGCCATCATTATTTATGATCTCCAGGTTGCGTGATTGTCTTATAGGTAACGTAACCAGCCTCTATCATTACGGCAAGCGCGGGCGCAAATAAACCCGCGAGCATGCCTGCCGGGTCAAACCAGCCGGTCAAATTCAATAGATAAATGACCAGGCCGATCACAAGCCAACGAATGATAAACATCATGGCCGTTCCCGGCGGGGCTTTGCCGGTGCTTTCGCTCAGAATATCTTTTACCGAGGTGTGCAACCACCGGTAATTGAAGAGGCTCAGAGCGCTGCCGACCATCAGACCGAGAGTGAATTTCAGATTTGCGAGCCAGGCGGCGATAATAATGGCCAGCCCAATCACGGCGAAGCTATTGCGCCAGACCCGGCGTTCAACCAATTCAGGATGGGTAAAATCATCCTGAGCTTGTGCGCTTTGCAAATCCTTTGAGTTTGCCTCTTCACTCTCAGATGTATCACTTAATTTCAAAGCCGCAGATTTTAGCAGCGCAATGAAATCATTGTCCAGCGCCTCGGTTTTCAAGGCCCGGGGGTTTTGTTATGCTCGAAGCGGGCTGAGGAGTCTGATTTTCGCAATACCAACCGTGGAAGTTATTTCAGCGGCAGGTAGTTTAATCTTGTTTGACAAATTAACGGTGAATTACAATCCCCTTACTGAATTAATTTATTATGAGTGGATCTTCTGCACAGCCCATCAGAATTCTCATTGTTGATGATCATGTCGTTGTTCGCACAGCTCTGCGTGCGTTGATTGAGAGTCAGGCAAACTTGACGATGGTTGGCGAAGCCGGCAATCGCCAGGAGGCGCTTGAAATTGCCGAACGCGAAAAGCCGAATGTAATTCTGCTTGATATTGATTTAGGCGGCGAAAGCGGGTTAGACCTGATTGCCGATTTTCAAAATGTCGCGAACGACGCGCGCATTGTGGTGCTGACCGGCGTGCGCGACCAACAGGTTCATCAACAAGCGGTCAGTTTAGGCGCCTTGGGTATTGTGCAAAAAGAGCGCGCTTTTGATGTTTTGGTAGACGCCATTAAACGGGTCAATGCCGGGGAAGCGTGGCTCGATCCTTCACTGATGGCGAAAGTGTTAAGCCAGATGTCGAGCGCCGGGAAGTCTAAAAAAGTTGACCACGAAGAAGCGAAGATTGCGACGCTTACGGAAAGAGAACGCGAGGTGCTCACGCTTATCGGTCAAGGGTTAAAGAATAAAGAGATTGCCGATAAACTCTTCATCAGCGAGTGGACGGTGCGCCATCATATCACCTCGATTTTTTCAAAGCTTGAAGTTTCAGACCGCGTTGAATTAATTCTTTACGCCTACAAAAAAGGGCTCGCCAGTCCGCCGCGTTAACGGGCCAGACTTCATCCACATTTTTCGGTAATGGGTCAGTGTGAAATTAGGGGGATGAAATTATTTATCGGTAAAAGAACGGCGGTCTGTCGTCAGGGACAAGGTCATCTTCTGATGGGGCGGATTGCGGGCTATCCGCCTTTTCCGTCTAATCAGAAGATAAATTTTTACTTGTCCCGAGATCACTATTTACTGGTCGTTAGGCGGGACTTTACTTTTTTAGCGCCCATCGAATACCAACCTATTTCATAATGACCCGCTACTCATTTTTCACTTAACTTGACCGCTTTGCAGAGCGTTCGCCTGACCATTAAAGGCTAGAGAAAATCGCCCCTGGTTGCGATGTACGAAGCCGGTAAAGAGTGATAGACTTTTGCTTCTTGAACAGAATGTGATGGAAGAATCAGCGTGGGTGTTCGAGCCTGTCTTAATTTTCATTTTATACAACTGAGGAAAAGAGGTAGAGATGAACCATAAATCTGTAGTTCGTTCGCTAACCACAGCGATAATGATATTGGCTTTAGGTCTGGGGCTGGAAATCCCGCTTCTGGCCGCGCCGCAGAAAAAAACCACGGCAACAAAAGCGGCGACGACGAAAAATTCAACAACCGCGAAGACCGCGGCCCCTGCAAAAACTACGGCTAGTAAACCGACCCCTGCGCAGCAACCCGCAACCCCTTATGCCAAAGGTTATGCGAGCGGTTACGGGGACGGCTATGGACAAGGCAATCAGGATTGGCGCGCCAAATATCCGCGCGATTACAAAAACTCGGATGCCTATCAACGGCGCGAACGCCTCTACGACCCACAACTCGCCGATTCGGAGGCCTATCGTCAAGGGTACGATTTAGGCTTCGAACTGGGTTACACGGACGCTTATTTCGGACGCGCCCGCAATGCGGAGGTCCCCGCCAATGGTGAAGTGATTGCCCAAGCTTCCGGGCAGCAGGAACCGGATAGAAGCCGGGAGACGCCGGCTGAAAATCCGCCCCCTGTGAATACGCAACCGCAACCTCCGGCGCGCCGCGATACGTCATCAAGCCGAAGCGCGATGTCGGTCAACGTTCCGGTAGATACCAAAATGCGCATTCAGTTGACCTCAGAAATCAGCACAAAAACGGCGCGCGTCGGCGACCGTTTTACGGCGACCGTTACCTCGCCTGACCCCTATGTCAATGCCGTTGTTGAAGGGCATGTTTCAAGCATCAACAATTCCGGTCGAGTCAGTGGCAAAACCGAAATGAGTTTAACTTTTGATTCCATCACTCTCGAAGATGGCCGCAAGGGCCCGCTCACGGCCGACCTTGAACGAATCGTTGAATCCGATAGCGTGAAAACCATAGATGAAGAAGGCAATATTCAATCCGGCAGTCGCACCTCGGATTCGCAAAAACGCGGCGGCATCGGCGCGGCCGCCGGCGCCGTCATCGGCGGCATCGCGGGGGGCATCAAAGGCGCAATTTTAGGCGCCGTCATCGGCGGCGGTGCGGGTGTTGCTACCGTCGCCATTGAAGGCAGCAAAGATTTGATTTTAGGCACAGGAACCGAAATGGTTATTCGCACAGCGCGTAGCAGTTCGCGCAATCAG
>JBIOWC010000016.1:0-9631 GCA_044868105.1 Blastocatellia bacterium | reverse complement strand
TCACATATTTTATTATGATAAAAATAATTATGTTAGTTTTTAACTTAAACATAGTTGCCCAAGCATAATACTCACGATAAACCAGCTTTAGTTCAGGAGAGACTGGCGTCTTCTCATTTGAATAAGTTTGACAATAGAAAATTACTTATGTTATTTGGTAGATTGTAGCGCTTAATTAAAAAATGGCTACGAATCTTAAATGCCTCACTGCGATGAAATAATAGGGTACAGTAGAATAATCAGGGGGAACCCGTATATGCCAACAACTGTTTGTAAATAACATAAACTAACCAGTCCTAGACTGAACCTGGTTATTTGAGGGGAGCAAGCAGCTGTTGTGAAGCGTGAACGGACCTGGCGCTGATAATCGAAATTAAATTGTTTTCGAAAGAGTCAAGCCAATGATCTTGAGCGAATTAAAATACAGTTTATCCGAGTTTTTAAATTATAAAAGCCGTGCCGCAGCGCCCCCCGTTGCGCCCACGTTTCTTGATTCGCTATTTTCCGGTGAAGGTTCGCTAAACGCCCGCGTACTCAATCAACTATTTCAGCAGACCTATGGCGGCAATGTAGATCGGCGCAAAACTCAGGTCGTTCGATTGCTACGCCTTTGTAACCTTTTCCTCGATCTCTATGGAGATGGGGAGGTGACCATCCTGCGCGCCCCGGCGCGCATTAACATTCTTGGAGAGCATATTGATTATGTTTCATATCTTCCGACTGCCTCTATTCCTTTCGGCAGCCGCGAACACGATATGTTGATGCTTTGCCGGACGTCTGAACCAGCGAGCGTTCGCGGAGCTTCTACATTGGGAGGCGATTACTATCCCTTCCAGTTTGATTTCGGAACGGAGAGGTTCAGCGGCGGCAGTGAGGCAGAAATTGAAGACCGTTGGCTGGCCTATCTTTTTTCACGCCCCGCCCCATCTCCGGGCTGGGACAATTATGTCAAAGGCTCAGTTCTCTATGCCTTTTTGAAATATGGCGAACGGCTCAAGAACGGCCTCGATTTCGTCGTTGATTCTAATATCCCACCAGGCGGAGGGGCATCTTCTTCCTCCGCGCTTAACGTATTGGCGGGCGCGGCTATTCGCCTCATCAATCATATCCCCTACACACCAATCGAACTTGCCCAGGAGTCGTCACGGGCCGAGTGGTTCATAGGAACACGTGGGGGGGCGATGGATCATGTAACCATCTGCATGGCGCAGCCACAGTGTGCCATCCACATCTCCCACGGTAAGGGCAAAGCCGAAGCCGTTACGATGCCTGGCCGGGAATTTCGATGGGTGACTTTTTTCTCTCACCCGGCGGATAAGGGTCGCGAAGTGATGCTCGAATATAACGAGCGCGCCGCCGTGTCGCGCCTCATCATTCCGGCGCTTATCGAACAATGGGGACAAACTCGTCCTAATCTTCTTAAGCAATGGGAAAAGATTAAGACAGACCAAAAACCGGAAACACACCTTGATGATTTACAACAAATGCTGATGCACCTTCCCGAAGCTTTGAGCCTGGCACAGTTGGAGCGCGAACTGCCAGAGGCTTTCCACCAGTGCAGTCTGGCGTTTCCCGCGCTCGTCACAGATAGGTTCCATCATCCGCTAAAAATCCGCGACCGCGCCCTTCATCACATTGGCGAAGTCCGCCGTGTCGCTTCCGCCGTCGAGATTTTGCGCGATAAGGTTGCTCAACAGAGCGCAGGAGAAGAATTCGAGCGGGCTCGTATGCGAGCCATCGGTGAACTCTTGGATCAGTCACAGGAGAGCCTATGCTCGCTTTACGAAGTCTGCACGCCGGAAGTGAAAGAGCTTGTCGGAATCGTAGGCGCAGACCCTCAAGTCTATGGGACACGCTTGATGGGCGGCGGCTTCGGCGGCAACGTGCTCGCCCTCACCACACAGGAACATCTGTCGCCGCTTATTGAAAGAGTGCAATCCGCCTATTACAGCCCTCGGGGCCGCGCGGGATTAACCGAAGGTTCAATCATGGTTTCAACACCGGGCGCTGGACTCTCGGTGCTCGACCCGGAAGACGTATGGCGGCAGGCAATTCAGGCCTTTAATGCGAACTGGTGGGAGGCCGACCGTTATCGCCAACCGATAGGCGACCTGCTTGAGGCCTTCCCTTCTAATAAAGACGCTTCGCCGGTATGGCCGGTTATCGTGGCGGCAGGCAAAGGGACACGGGCGGCTTCAAGTGGCTTGACGACGCCCAAACCTCTGGCAGAAGTTTCCGGCATTCCAGCGATTATGCGTGTCCTGCATAACGTAAAAGCAGCGTGTGGAAATTCACGTACACCGATTGTGATTATTTCGCCGGAAATTGAAGAGCCGATGCGTGAAGCTTTATCTGGCGAAACGGTTGAGTTCATTCTCCAGCGCGAGGCGCGTGGCACGGGTGATGCCGTTTTATGTGCCTTTGAACGGATGAGCGGATTTGCCGGGCGGGCGTTGGTAATCTGGAGTACCCAGCCGGTGATTCGCTCGCAGACTATCCACCAGACTTTGCAACTGGCCACCATATTTAACGATTACCAGATGATTGTGCCAACCGCCCTTAGCCGACAACCATACGCCCCGTTGCACCGGGATCATCATGGGCAAGTGTGTGGGGCGCGCGAAACGCATCTGGAAGGGGTACAGGCCGCGCGCTTTGGCGAGACCAACATCGGACTGTTTATGCTTAACAGTCAAACGATGTTTGAAACTCTGCAAAAACTGAAAGAGCAATATTGGCGCGCTGACGAATCGCGTTACGACCGACCCGGCAATGAACTCGGATTCCCGAATGAATTGATTACGGCGCTGGCTCAACTCGAAAGCGGCGTCTTGGCTTCTCCGATTGCCGATTGGCGCGAACAGCAGGGCATCAAGAGCCGCGCGGATGTTGAACGGTGCGAGCAGTTCATCCGCGAGATGGATGGTAATAGATGACGTTGGCGTTCACGGGGTGAATCTCTTACTGCACGCATGGCGGATTGCTACCTATGGCGACGATACAAGAAATACCTTCACTCAAGCAGCGACCGCTGGCGAACCTGCGCTGGTGGATTGCCGGGCTACTCTTCGCTTCGACAGTCATCAACTACATTGACCGCCAAACGCTCTCGGTTCTCGCGCCATTCTTAAAAGACAACTTCCGCTGGTCCAATTCCGATTATGCGCTGATTGTCATTGCCTTTCGCGTAGCCTATACCATCGGACAGACCGTCTTCGGACGCTTGATGGATCGCATAGGAACCCGGCGCGGGTTGACGCTAACCGTCATCTGGTACTCCCTGGCCTCTATGCTGACCTCCCTGGCAACCGGGTTACGGAGTTTTGCATTTTTCCGTTTTCTATTAGGTGCCGGCGAAAGCGCCAATTGGCCGGCGGCAACCAAAGCGGTATCCGAATGGTTTCCGAAACACGAACGCGGTTGGGCGGTGGCGCTTTTTGATAGCGGCTCTTCTATCGGCGGCGCGGTCGCTTCCGGCCTGGTGCTCTGGGTCTATTACCACTTCGGCTGGCGAGCCGCCTTCATCGTACCGGGAATTCTCGGACTGCTGTGGATTGTCGCCTGGCGCATCATTTATCGGCCGCTAGAAGAACATCCGCGCGTCAGCGACAAAGAGCGCGACATGATTTTGCGTGACCGGCAAGAGGATGAGCGCGACCTGAAACGACCTTCTCAACAGCAGGCGAGTTGGGGCGAACTCCTCTCGCTCCCGCAAACCTGGGGCGTCATCTTTGCGCGGGCGCTGACCGACCCGGTGTGGTTCTTCATTACCGACTGGTACGCCATCTATCTTCTCGCCAAAGGCGTAAACCCAGACGGTTGGTTGATCGCTTTTGTCGCCACCTTTTTGGCCGCCGACCTGGGCAACTTCTTCGGCGGTGGGTTGTCGAGCTGGCTCATTAAACGCGGCTGGAGTGTGGGGCGGGCGCGCAAGGCCGTGGTGATCTTCGGTGGACTTGGCATGACCTTGCTCATTCCGACGATTTTCACGTCGAACCTCTATGCCCTGACCGGTCTCTTCGCTTTCTCGACCTTCGCTTACGCGGCTTTTTCAACCATGGCGCTGGTTCTGCCCTCCGATCTGTTCAGGAGCGAATCGGTAGCGACTGTAAGCGGCATGAGTGGCACGGGCGCAGGCGTAGGCACAATCATTTCAACATTCCTGATCGGCTATGTTGCAGACCGCTACTCGTTCGCGCCCATTCTGATCACTGCGAGTTTGATTCCGCTGGTCGGGATGGTGCTTGTCCTGCTACTGGTGCGCAACCGGCAGGCAGATGATAAAGGAGTTTTACGGCGCATATGAAACCTTTAAAAATCGGCATTGGTGGCGTGCGCGGGATTGTCGGCGAAACCTTGACGCCCGAACTGGTCGTGAGCCTGGCGCAAGCCTTCGCCACTTACCTTGACGCCGGCCGCATTCTCATCTGTCGTGACACGCGGCCCTCCGGACCAATGCTTAGTGCGGCGGTGGCCGCAGGGCTACTGGCTGCCGGCTGTGAAGTGCTAGATCTGGGTGTCTGCCCAACGCCGAGTTTGCAACTGGCGGTGACCTTCCTCGGAGCGCAAGGCGGGATTGCCGTAACCGCCGGGCACAACCCTGCGCCCTGGAATGCGCTCAAATTCGTTCGCGGTGACGGGCTTTATCTCAACGCCACTCAGGCCGAAGAGTTACTGGACATCTTTCATCAAGGCGAATTTATTAAAGCGCACTGGGACACCATCAGGACAACGATTGAGGGTGGGGACGCGATCAGCCACCACATTGAAGTCTTAAAGACGGCCTTCGACATTGAAGCAGTGCGGGCCCGGCATTTCACAGTAGCTGTCGATTGTTGTAACGGGGCATGTTCGCTTCTTACGCCGCGCTGGCTCGCGGAACTCGGTTGTGAAGTCCTCGCCATAAACGACGACCCTTTGGCTCCCTTCCCGCACAACCCTGAGCCTAGGCGTGAGACCATGGCGCAGTTGCGAGCCGTTGTCAAAGCCGGACGGGCTCACATAGGCTTTGCGCATGATGCGGACGGTGAGCGCCTGGGAATTGTCACAGACAAGGGTGAGCCGCTTTCCGAAGAGTTGACGCTCGCCCTTGCCGCCCTAATCAAGCTCCAACAAAAGCCCGGTACCATCGTCACCAATATTTCGACGAGCAGCATCATTGACTACATTGCCGAGCCCTTTGGTACAAGTGTCGCGCGCACGCCTGTCGGGCAGGCTTATATCTCCGAAGCGATGCTGGAGTATGACGCGGTGCTTGGCGGAGAAGGCAGCGGCGGCGTCGCCATTCCCGAAGTCCAGGCGAGCAACGACAGTGCGGCAACCATCGGGTTGATTCTCGAACACCTGGCGAAGACCGGCGATAGCATTTCGGCGCTTTGCGAACGGCTGCCGATGGTGACGATGCTGAAACGCAACGTCGCCATCGAACCGAATCGAATCTACAGCCTGCTGCAAGGCTTCCGACGTGAAATCGAAGGTGAAGGCACAGCCACCTACGATACGACCGACGGAATCAAAGTCTCAAGGGCTGACGGCAGTTGGGTGCATGTGCGGGTTTCAAATACCGAATCAATGATCCGTCTCATCGCCGAAGCGGCGAATGAGCAGCGCGCTCTCGAGCTGTTATCCTGGGCGCAAGACCGATTAAAACCTTGATCGGCGGGCGGCGGTTTATCCGCGCCCTTGTCAATCAACGATATTACCGATGAGAGCTATACCGACATTAAAAATCAGCATCTCCGGCGTGCGCGGCGTGGTGGGCGATTCCTTGACGCCCGTTCTGCTCACACGCTTCGCGCAAGCCTTCGGAACCTACGTCGGCGCCGGCACCATTGTCATCGGGCGCGACCCGCGAACCTCCGGCGAGATGGTTCGCCAGGCGGTCATCGCCGGACTGCTGTCGAGCGGCTGCCGGGTACTCGATCTGGGGGTCTGTCCAGTCCCCACCGTGCAATTGCTGGTTCGCCAGGCGCGCGCCGGCGGCGGCATTGCCATCACCGCCAGCCACAACCCCGCGGAATGGAACGCCCTCAAGTTCATCAACTCAGACGGCCTTTTTCTCAGCGCCGGCCAGGCGCGCGAGCTATTAGATATTTACCATCAGGGCGAATACATAAAAGTTCCCGGCGCCGCCATGCGCGAGGTCGAGGTCGTGGCCGGCGCGCTCGACCTTCATGTCGAGGCCATCCTCAAAACCCTCGGTCCGTTGCCGGAAAGCAGCAGTAAGGTGCGCGTCGTACTCGATTCCTGCAATGGCGCAGCGTCCATTGTCGGCCCGCAGCTTCTCAAGGCCCTGGGCGCTGAAGTCATCCCGATCAATATCACCCCGAACGGCACCTTCCCGCGTCCCGCCGAGCCCATCGCCGAAAACCTCGGTGACCTTTGCCAGGCAGTCAAAGACCATCACGCAGACATCGGCTTTGCTCAAGACATGGACGCCGACCGGCTGGCTGTGGTGTCGGATAAAGGCGTGCCCATCGGCGAAGATTACACCCTGGTTTTAGCGGTGCAGTACCTGCTCGGTAAAGAGCGCGGTGCGGTGGTCACCAATCTATCAACGACCCACGCGCTCGAAGTCGTGGCCGAGTCTTTTGGCTGTCCGCTGTTCCGCTCCAAGATTGGCGAGGCCAACGTCACGGAACGGATGCGGCTTGAAGGCGCCGTCATCGGCGGCGAAGGCAACGGCGGGGTCATCTATCCGCGCATTAATTTCGCGCGCGACAGTCTGGTCGGCATGGCGCTCATCCTGCACCTGATGGTCGAACAGGGGCGGTCAATCTCGAGCATCCTCTCAAAGCTTCCGCGCTTGCAGATGATAAAAGAGAAGTGGCCCTGCCCGTCGCACAAAATCGCCGAGGTTCTGAAAGCAATTCGTCAGGTCTATGCGGGCGCGCAGATGGATTTGCGTGACGGGGTAAAAGTCTTGCTCCCGAATGGCTGGCTACATGTGCGCGGCTCCAATACCGAACCGATCATTCGCCTGGCAGCGGAAGCCGCGACCGAAGAAGAGGTCAAGGCGATTCGCGATTCGGTCTTCGGGCTGATTCAGGAGCGCCTCAATGCTTAGAGGGTATTTTAAGAAGATGAAAGGGAGAAGGGGAGAAAGGGAGAAGGGGAGAAGGGGAGAGGGGGAGAAAAAGAATTCATCCCTTCTCCAAATCCCCAAGGCAATGATGGGCTTTGAATTTGAGAGACGTTGATTTGAACAAGCACACTCAACCTTAGTCTCCCCTTCTCCCTTTCTCCCCTTCTCCCCTTCTTATTTTCTGTGCCTCTTCGTGGCAATGGTTCTGGATTTCAAACACGCTCTTATCAAGTCAAATGAAGAAGGATTCATCCGTGAGCAAACTATTTTTCACGCTCGCTTTACTCGTGACCGTCGCCGTCAATGCACTGGCTTCAGATGCGCCGCCCGCCGAAGCCTTCAATGTACTCGGGACGCCGGCGGCGCAGGGCCCGCGCATTACACCCTATCTTACCTATCAAACAACAACCGCCTGGCGCGAGGACGAGGCGCGCCGCAAGGCTATCGAAAGCATTCGCGACGAAGACGATTTGCGCCGACTGCAGGGCGAATTACGCCGCAAACTGTTAGAGATGATTGGCGGGCTTCCCGACAAGAGAACACCGCTCAATGCGCGCACCACCGGCAAAATTCAGATGGATGGGTTTCATATTGAGAAGGTGATCTTCGAGAGTCTGCCAGGGATTTATGTCCCGGCCCTGCTTTACCTGCCCGATGGCGGCAGCGCGCCGCACCCAGCGGTGCTGGTGCCCTGCGGGCATTCCTCAAACGGCAAGGTGCGCTATCAGGCGCTCTGCCAGAGGCTGGTCAAACGCGGCTACGTCGCCCTCTGTTGGGACCCCGTTGGTCAGGGGGAACGCAGTCAATTCTGGGACGCCGAATCCGGGCGCAGTCGTTACAATTTAATCTGCGCCGAACATGCCGTGATGGGCAATCTGGCCTATCTGGCGGGCGCCAATCTGGCGCGCTGGGAAATCTGGGACGGTATGCGGGCGCTGGACTACTTGCTCTCGCGCCCCGAAGTCGCTCCCGACCGCATCAACATCACCGGCACCAGCGGCGGCGGTTTTCAGACCGCGCACATTGCTGCCCTGGACGGGCGCATTAAAGTTGCGGCGCCCTCTTGCTACATTTCGGCGCTCCCGATGCGCATGTATAACCGCATCTTCAAAGACCCCGACAGTGATCCCGAACAAGACCTTTATGGGATGATCGCAAACGGCGTCGATCACGCGGGCCTGCTACTTTTAATCTATCCGCGCCCGCTCTTTGTCGCCTCGGCGGTTCTGGATTTCTTTCCCATCGAAGGCACGCACCAAACCTTCCGCGAGGTCGCAGACCTCTATAACAAATTTCATCACGCCGACCGCATCGCCATGGTCGAAGGCTATCACGAGCATCAATACTCGCCGGAAAACCAAGAGGCCGCCATCAATTTCTTAGACCGCTTCAACCGCCTGCCGGCCCGCCAAGGCTTGCCGCCGGTCAAGGAGCTTGATGATAAAACCGTGCAATGCACCCGCACAGGGCAAGTGATGCTCGATTTCGCCAATGCCAGATCGTTGATGGATGTGATTAGAGATTATTACATCGAGCATGAGAACAGGCCGACCTTCACCTTAGCGCATATGTATTACGGCGACCGCTACCCCGGCATCAAAAACTGGAACGTTGCCGAATACCATGGCGCGCCTCCCGCGTCGGCTCAGATCGGCTGGCAAGCCGTCGGCAGTTCGAAATTCGAAGACATCATCATTGATAAATATGTGCTGCGTCACAGCCGGCAACTGGAGATGCCCTTGCTGCATATTCACAAATCCGCGAGTAATCACCAGCAAGTTCTCCTGTGGTTTAGCGACAAGGGCAAAGCCGCGGCGGAAAATTGGGCTGAACTGCTGAAGCATGTTAACGCCGGTTACGACATTGTCTCCTTCGATTTTCGCGGGCTCGGAGAAACGCGCATGCCGTACAAAGCGGTGTCCGGCGATGACCCGGCTCTGGCAAAAGTGGATTTCGATCAAGCTTACGTAAACCCGCTCTCCGGCGTGCTGGCGAATTATGTCTACAACTCGCTGCTCGTCGGCCGGCCGTACTTTTTGCAGATGATTGAAGACGCCGAAATCGCCGCGCGTTTTTCGAGCGTCAAATTGGGCGCGAAAGCGCTCAGGGTGACCGCCGAGGGTGAAGCTTACACGCTCGCTCACAGCATTGCTCAAACCATCCCCGGCGTCAGACTTCAGTCGCACCCGAAGGCACAGCCAATTGCCTGGTCTGAACTTGTCGAGCAAAAACGCGAGCGCTGGCCGATTCAATTTTTGCTGCCGGGCGGCGCTTATATCCGTTAGGGCGAGGGTGATGTTTTACAAATGAGGCGCGCCGGTTGATCGAGAAGGAAAAACTTTGTGTCCTTCGTGATCTTTGCGGTCTTTGTGAGAACCTCTCTTGAAGAGTGAATCGCTCACCCTTTCAAAGAGGAGTTCTCACAACGCTCACCAAGAACACAAAAATCACAAAGAGACTTCCGGGCTTGCAGCAAGGGTGCGGCACAACCAGAGCAAACGGTGCGCGCGACAAGCGGCGGCTTTCGGCGCGGTGAAGGTTAAGACG
>JBIOWC010000015.1:0-4269 GCA_044868105.1 Blastocatellia bacterium | reverse complement strand
ATTGACCACTTCATTCGTGGCGGTTGCCGAAAGCGTGGCGTCCAGAGAAATTTTGGCGCCAACGGTTACCTGCACCCGTTGAGTGTTTGCGGCAAAACCTGTGCCTTGCACGGTGACATCATAAAGTCCCGATTGCAAACTGATGATCGTCACGATGCCTTCTTCATTGGTTTTACCAACCTGTTGACTCCCGCGTTCAACCGATTTAACGGTTACGGTGGCGCCGCCAACTACGGCGCCCTGAGAATCAATAGCTCTGATCGTAATTTGTCCGGTTTCGGTCTGTCCCCAAGCTGCTAACGGCAGCATAGACAGCAAAAGTAAAACCGAAAGTACCCCTGAAAATACTGCTTGTAGGGATTTTTGCTTAACTTTCATTATTTTCCTCCTAAGACAGTGAAAAGGTATTAGGGTGCGTTCTAAACAATGTCAAAGGCTGACGCTTAAATCACCTAGAGCGATTGTTTAAAACAATGGTTGACAAATACTTCTAGGAAGTCTGTATCCCACTGCACGGTATATGTTGAGATTGCGTTTGTTTTCCATAGCCAACTCTGAGCAGGTTGTTTATTATTGAGAGAGTTTAGATATAGAGCAAATCTTAGACCTTGTCGGCAAACAGCAACTAAATCTAGCCTGCGCAAAATTTGTCGTCGCTTCCCGGTTTTCTTTTATAAGGGTTTATTACAAAAATTTGGAATATATCCAAAAAATTGGATACCAAAATCGTATCTTAACCGTTCGACTTTTGATTCCATTCTATTATCGAGCAGTATTTCAAATTAGGTTGTGAGCTTTTTCAGGCATAAAAAAGGGAGCCCGTAGGCTCCCCGAAATGGAATTTTCAATTCAACGAAACTAGAAGATGAATTTCAAGGCGAGTTGCACATTACGGCGACCGCCACGGAAACCCTCAACAAATGAGCTTGACGAGATTTCGGTGCTGGCTCCATTCACAAAGAGATTCGCATGATTGAAAATGTTGTAGACCTCGCCACGAAATTGCAAGGTCGTGCCTTCAGTGATTCTAAAGTTCTTGTAAAGTCCGGCATCAATGTTCCAGAATCCCGGACCGCGAAAAATGTTGCGCCCCGTCATACCGGGTAAGAAATTAAAATCCGTAATGCCCAGTTCCGGCACTGTCGGATCAATGGGGACTTGGTTACTGAGATCAATGAGATTGAAACTATTCGGCGCGTTTGGACTCGGATTTTGTGCCGGGTTACTCGCCGTATTGCGTGGCAATGCCGAAGTCGGCACGACCCGCGGACAGACCTCTGCAGCATTGAAGCAGTCAAAGATGGTAAACGGGGTGCCGGTTCGGGCAGTAAAGATACCGGTGAGCGTCCAGCCGCCGAAGGCCTGATTGGTAAACCCCGAACCGATTGGCCGGTTGCCACCAATTGACCAGTTGAAACTGGCGACGAAACGATGGCGAACATCAAAATCGGCGGCGCCATAATCGAGGTTCGGATTGAACGGATCGAGTAAGCCCAAATCAAAGTTGTTGTTTGACTCGCTGAAGGTCGAACTGAGATTGTCGAGCGTATGTGACCAGGTGTAACGAGCCGTGAATTGTAATCCCCACTCATGCAGATTGCTGCTATCGAGCGACAGAATCAGCGCATTATAGTTGGATCGCCCGCGATTGCCGCGGGTGTTGAGCGGGAAAAACTGACTATTGAGCAGGTTATTTGGATTGTTGGCGGTGGGTTCTTCGCCAAAAAATCGGAAGGCATAGCCGATGCGATTGTCGTTGGTCAGGTCGTAAAGCTTACGTCCTGCCGAACCCGAATATTCAACCGACGCGACGGTGCGCGGGAAGAGTTCGCGTTCAATAGCGGCGCTCCAGAAATGCGAATAGGCATTCTTGATGTTCTCATCCACGTGGCGAATGTTAATTAAACCGGGCAAGGCCACGGAGCCTGAGTTGGGGAAGATACCAAAATTGCTGCTCGGAACCGGAACGGTCGGAAAACCGGGAGCTCCCGGGTCTATGGTGACCACGGCCGTGCCGGGGGGGTTTTGAATGACGTTAAAGGTGACATTACCGAAGTTCCGTTCATAAGCCATACCATAACCACCCCGCAGGCTGGTCTTGCCATCACCGAATACGTCCCAGGCAAAGCCCACACGCGGCGCGAAGTTGTTTTTATCGGGTTTCCACAACGCGCCAATTGGACTGTCGATGGCGCGTTGCGCCGAACCATTTCTAATCTGTTCCTGAAGCGTGCTGCCCGCCCCAAGATAGAAGTTCGAATCCAGCTCTTGTCGGGCATTGTGCTGAACCCCGAAGTATTCATAACGCAAGCCCAGATTGAGCGTGACATTTTGACGAATACGCCAGCCATCATTAAAGTAGCCGGCCCATTCGTGATAACGATTTGAACGACTGAAATTCGGCGGCGTGACCGGCAGCGAAATCTGCGAACCGGGCGTGGTCGCGCCTTGCGGGTCTATGGCAACCTGTAATCTTCGCAGATTGCCTTCGACAAAATTGTTTAACCCGGTCGTGGTGCTGGTCGTGCCAAACGCCGCAACCGCATTTTGAAAGGCGCCAAAGGTGCGATTGTCACGAATATGGATATAGAGTCCGCCAAACCGGAACTGATGATTGCCTCGCGTCCAGTTCATGTCTTGATAGGCTTGCAGGAAATTCTGCGGGCCGCCAAACGGAATCGCCGCGCCGGGTGAAAACGGCAGATAGCCCGGAAGCGCTACCGCAGAACCGGCCAGCGTAAGCACGACATTGTTGCGGAAGAAAAAGGTCGGCGTCGGCGGTTGATCCGAATTGAGCGGTTGCTGATTATTCAACCGGTTGAAAACCAGTTTGCTTTGCGACACCAGGGTTGGCGCCCAGGTGTGCGTCAGGTTGAGCAGAAAGTTGTTATTGAAATTGGTTGAGCCGGTATCAAAGCCGGCAAACGGGCTGAAGGCATTCGTGCCCGGGAAGAAGTCCTGGCTTTCCAGGGCATAGCGCCCATAAAGCTGGGTCTTGTCGGTGGCATTCCAATCTATACGGGCGACGGTTTGATAGGAATTCTGCGGCAAACCACCGCCAACATCGGCCGGCGTGGTAAAGCGCACTTCCTGAAAAGCCGGCAGTCCGGCCGGCAATGAGGCGAAAGCGCCCCCGCCAATGCCAAGTTCGTTGACCACATCGCCGACGGTGAGAATATTGCCAATGCTGGCGCCGGAGCGCAGCGGAAATTGGTTGAAGATGGACTGCGTTCGGGCATTCGATGCGGCAATCAGTTCCGGTGCGGGAACAAAGATAGCCTGCGATGATTGGCTGCGCACGCGGCTCCATTCGGTGCTGCTAAAGAAAAACAGTTTATCTCGGATAAGCCGCCCGCCGAGCGAATAGCCGAATTGATTGCGGGTAAACACATCTTTGTCGAAGCCTCTGGCATTGTTGTCAAAGTCGTTCGAAGCCAGTGCCGATACGCGATTGAATTCAAACAGCGTACCGTGAAAATCATTCGCCCCGGCGCGCGTCGTGACATTGACGATACCGCCAGTGGCGCGCCCATATTCGGCCGAGAAATTGCTGGTGATGACGCGAAATTCCTGCACGGAATCGAGCGGCACGCTCTGCCCGACCGTAGCGCTAAAGGTATCGACATTTTCACCGCCATCGAGCAGGATGTTGGTCGAAGCCGAGCGCTGTCCGTTGATATTAAAACCGGCGCCACGCATGGTTTGATTAGCAGTGTCACCATCACTGACATTGCCGGAGAGACCGACCAACGCGTAAGGGTTGCGCGTGAGCGTCGGCAACTCGCGTATTTGAGTGGCGGAAACGACGTTCGATAATTCCTGGGTTTGAGTGTTGACTTCGACGCCGCCTTCACCGGCAACCACATTAACGACTTCACCGGAGACGGTGACCGATAGCGTGGCATCAATTGAAAGCTTGGCTCCGGCGGTAATTTGCGCGCGTTGGGTGTTGGGCGCAAAACCTGAACCTTGAACGATGACTTCGTACAATCCAGGTTGTAAATTGGTCACCACCGCAATGCCTTCATCATTGGTCGTAAAGGTCTGTTGCGTTCCGCGCTCAACCGATTTTACGGCTACCGTAGCGCCGCTAATCAGGGCGCCCTGCGCATCAAGGGCCTTAATGGTAATTTGTCCGGTTTCGGTCTGTCCGAACGCGGACCAGGGAGCTATTGAAAGTAACAGCAAGCTCGCCAGAAAACCGGCTAAAGCCGCTTTGAATTTTTTTTGCTTAATCTTCATTAAAAGAACCTCCATATGACGTTACTT
>JBIOWC010000014.1:0-9381 GCA_044868105.1 Blastocatellia bacterium | reverse complement strand
GGTTGGTGACTTTTTGATCAACCGCACCTTAGTCGCGCGATCTTCTTTAATGAAACCGATATGTGCCTCTATTGCTTCATCGAAGGTCTTCCATTCGAGAGCATTATAGTTCGCATTTACCCAGAGATACGACTTCGGGTGCTTTGATAAGTCGATGCCAAAGCCAGTGTTCGGCATTGGAGCAGGTGGCCTAAAGCCTGTCAGCCCTTTAGGAACTAATACCGAGTAGGCATAGTCATAGTTGTAGTATTCTCCTCTAACTATGACTTCCTTTCTATCGCTTTGGGCAACAGCTACAGCAATTACGGTAGGAGCCAGTTGCCAGGCTGAGAAGACCAGAATCAGAATGAATCTCCCTTGATGCATACTTTTAATTCTCCCATTGGCTGGTGGCACGGCGAAGCGTCTAACGCCCACGTTGACCGGGCGGCGCAAATTCACTCACCCCTCGCCGTACCACGTTTGATCCGAAACACGCTACCGCCGCTCCGGTCCAACGAGTTGTTGGGCGCGACTCAATCATGAGCAGTTGCTGAGCCTTTCGACCTAATTAAATGATAAAACTAGCGAGGCCCGACGGCGACCCCCGGTATCGGTGGCGTGGTCGTCTTCCAGTTAGATCCATCGGTGCCACCGCCGTCCCAGTATTTCAAAAAATTGCCGCCGGTCTGAGGATCTACATCGGTGGAAACAACCCACCAAAAGTTCGCGCCAGAGATTCCCAGCGCCAAGGCCAGGTTCGGCGGTGACACTAGTCGAACCTGATTGTTCTGCGTTCCGTCCAGAAATCCCGCCGCACCATCGTCATTCAGAAACACGACAAAGTTGTAAATCTGAACAAAAATCTGTGTCGCCCGAGCTGCCTCGCCATTCGGAACAACCGTCCAGGTCTGTCCTTCGTCATCGGTTGATTCAATGACGTTTCCGCCACCCTTCACAACTGTGTTGGTGAGAATGTAGATCGGGAAGTCTCCCAGCGCCGCCACGAAGCTCGCCGCGCCAAGCTTGGTTATTTGAGAATGCCCGCCCGAAGTATTGGCTAAATGGACCGATCCATCCGGCGCCAAAAAAACGCAACGGCCTTGGGATCGCCCCACGACCTGGATCGCTCCTAGCGATGAATCCAGCGACACCCACTTGGACTGGTTGGGAAATCCCTGATAGTACTTGATGACATTTCCATTCGGCCCATAATCCGTGCTCACAATCCAAATGGTTCCCTCGATATCGCACGTCACGGATAATGCGAAATCCTTAGGGGAAAGGACCTGCTGATTGCCATCTGAATCGAGCCAAATCACCTGGTTGTCCTGAGTAACTGCAAAAGTTGTCTCTGCCATCGTTGCTCCTTTCAAGTCTTCTTCTGTAATGACCGTGCACCTCGTGCACCCACCCCAGGTGCGCAAAAGGGTACTTCCGTCAAGCCCATCCATTGGTTTACGAACAGCAATCAGTTCGTTCGTCCAGAAAGTCAGCCAAGGATAGAACACCAACGAAGCAAAAGCTAAGTAGAGTGTGAAAAGTTCGGGGCGCTAGCGCCAACTCATAACTATTTCTTCGGGGCTCGCTTCCAACCAGTTGTTGGGCAGCGTCGTTGAAGCACGCGCTGCTAGTTTTCTTCGCCGCGATTCAACACGCAAGCTGCGATTCGCGGAGCGTGGTGACAAACCCATTAACTGTCAAAGAGTCTCTCGCGACGCCCAACGCTTCGCATCAGTGGGCGCGGCGCACGACGCTGGTAGAACCATGCGAAACTCGCTCGCCGCGCTCCACTGCATGCGTTTGTTGGATTGCGGTTTAGGATTTATACGTCCACGCTTTTGCAGTGGCGACGCTGTGATTATCGTAGCCGCCTGCAACCAGAACTCTACCATCTGTCAGCAGGGTCGCCGTCGAGTAGAATCTTGCCGCATCCATTCGACCTGCGGCTACGCTAAACGATTTAGACGCAGGATCATAGATTTCTACCTGTTCACCACCGCCAGCAATCAAGACCTTGCCATCTTTCAGCAGTGCAACCGCCTCCGGTAATTTGAAACGTGCCGTGTTCATATTGCCGATAGCTGAAAAATCACCTTTTGCTGGACGAAATATTTCCGCATTAGCATATCGCCCCTGCCAATCACGTCCGTCCGATCCACCAACGACCAGAACATTTCCATCAGTCAGCAAGATCGCCGCCTGCTTATAACGCGGCACGGTCATGTTGCCGGTTCTTGCAAAAAGGCCGCTTGTCGGATCATATAATTCGGCGGTAGCCAGCGGATGTTGATATTCCCCGCCACCCGCAACTAACACTTTGCCGTCAGGCAGAAGGACGGCGGTGTGCATGGTACGCACAGTATCCATTTTCCCAGTCGCCGTGAACGTCCCCGAAGCCGGATCATAAACTTCTGCGGTGGCAACCGCGCGGTCACCTTCGCCTGCGCCGCCGGCAACCAACACCTTGCCATTTGAAAGCAAAGTTGCGGTAAAGTCGCCACGCGCGCTGGACATTGTGCCGGCGGAGGTAAACACGCCGGTCTTGGGCTCGTAAAGTTCGGCGCTTGCAAGCGCCCCTTCGCGGCTCCAGCCTCCGGCAATGAGAACTCTGCCGCTCGGCAACAGGGTGGCGCTATGGCCGACGCGCTGAGTTTTCATACTTCGAGTAGTAGCGGTGAATCTTCCCGTCGTCGGATCATAAAGCTCGGCGCTGTTGAAAAGGACCCCGTTACGTTCCATACCGCCTGCAATCAGAACTTGACCATTGGGTAACAACGTCGCCGTGTGGCCGGAGCGCGGTGCCGTCATATTACTTGTAGGGGAAATAGAACTGGCATCCGTAGTGGCTGACAGCTTGTTACTCCCTTCGCTTATTTCATGTGTCTTCGCCTGGCAACTCGTCGTCAGCGTGGTTGTCAAGAACAACGACAGCACGAGTGAGTTTAGGTTCTTCATATGTCGCATGATTTTCCTCGACTCGTAATCAAAGTAAGCAATCCAACGCTCCGGTTCAGCGGGCGCGGGAACAGTCTCACAAGTATGCATGAGAGCTGCGCTGCCCGCGCTCCGCTGCATTGGGTTGTTAGGCGCTGATTCACGTCTATCCTTAAATTCCGGTTCATAATTTTGTCAATCTGCTCCTCTTCTGAGATGCTTCCTCTGCTATCTGCTTACCCCATGCCGCAAATTATCTTTCTTGTCGACTTTTTCAGCCGTTGCCAATGATAAGGGTTTCAGTCCCTCTTCAAATCGTACGGCTTCAACATCCTCACGAGTTGGTAATCGCCTCTTGCGTTCTGCATAAAGCAAGGCCAATGCGGCTCCGGCCAACCCACAACTAAAGGTTGTGAAGTTTACTGGCCAACCGTACAGCATATAAGTGATTGGAATGCCCAACAGAAAGCCAACTATAAAACCGATAGTCTCTACCAAAATCCTTTTACGCCTCAACCCCGGGTATTTTCTTTGCTCCATCTTCCTACCCTCTATTTGATGTCGAGCGATACGTTTCAGCGCCTAACGCCGTGATTGACCGGGCGCGATAAGCACTGATTGAATGAGAGCCGTTGGGCCGGCGCTCCGGTCCAATCGCTGGTTAGACGGCGTTGCTCACAATAGATTGTTGCCTTTCACCTTTTCGGGAATACGATGCTTTCGGGTTTATCCAAATACATCTGCAAAAAGTCAGAAAAGGACTCCGCTACCGAATAATACGTTGAACCGCAAATCCAAAGCACCTGGCTCTTATCTGATGCCCCTTTCCCAAACCGGATTGCATAAACGTGCGACCAAATAAGAAAGTCGGCAAATACAAAATAAGAACCGGCTTCACGCAAACAATGTGTGATTTGGCTATAGTTTGGAATCCCGGCGAAAGGGGTTAATGCTTCGGGTACGCTCTTAACCGAATGGAGCGGCCAAAATGAAATCATTTCATTATCCCAATTCCCATCATCTATCCCATCTATTGTGGAGATATAGTCGCAGAAGTCTTCAGGGATTCTAACGTCATAATGAGCTTCGAATGAGGCAATCGTAGAACGATCAGCGCCAGGACGCATAGACGCACCAATCGCAGACCAATAGCTTTTTAATCTTTCAGCCAATCTCTCCATAGACCGATTCGACAGAACACGCATTTAGCCGTCTAACGACCGTGTTGACCGGGCGCGGGCAAACCCATTGGAAGAACGATAAGAAACTCGCGGCTCGCGCTCCGGTCGAACACATGGTTAGGCGAAAACCGTTAGCGAGTCACTTCCGGCCTATCTGCTAATACCCAAGGTATCCGCGTGAAGAACTCAACCTGAACCAGCGGTTGATTGTCAAATACAGGTTCAGCACAGGATCGACTCTCATGGAACGAAATACTAAATTGTTCTGTCAGATATAGTGCCACGCCTGAGTACTCATCGATCCTGCCGACGAAGTGATGCCACCCGCCGTAGAGGTGCAATCCGTCTTCGTCAGTCCCAACTTCATAGGTCTCAGCTTCACGGCTATGGTTAATACCCAGCAACTCGTACAGCCAGAGCGCAGCCTCAGGATATGCGAGCGACCGTGCTGCCACAAAGTTCTGGCAATAGAGGCAGCCGCAGGTCTCCGGGTCGCCGATTGAGATTAAGGCATAGGCTCGGCGTGTAGCCTCCAGGTCACATTCAAGTAGCCAACCCTGAATCCTTACCTCACTCATTGCTAATCGACCGCGATCATCTATTTCCGCCTAACGCTCGACATCACCGGGCCGCCGAGCGGCATCGTGGGGAATCACGTGAACTGCGGTTCGGCGGCTCCGGTGCATGTCGTTGTTAGGCGGCATGAGTGCCATCATCCTTTCCTGCCTCCTCCAAGCATCTGTAGATTGACGTCATAATGGACGCCGTCGTCTTCCGTAGATCAAAGACAGTGTCGGTTAACTTAATGCCACTCTTCGGATGCAAAACTGTGTAACAAAGCGTCGCCGGATTACCGGCTCGGTCAACGCCTTGACCGTAAATCCAAACTACAATATCTGTATCTGGTAGATTCTTAGAATCCTCCCAAGGATCGCTTTCGGCCCCAGACTGGTTTATCTCAAGGCCGAGACGATCTAGTGTCTGTGAAATTAATCTCGCTGCCGTGTTTGGACCGTCAACTCTAAGCTGGTATGCAAGATGTACCTTTTTACCAGCATGGCGCGATAATGCTGATTCCAGTTCCTCCCATGGGATGACAGATTCGCGGCCTGACCTTCTACCCGCTAACCCTGCCAGCAGGCCCAATACACCCGATAGGATCAGCACCCAAACTACGGAATTAAAGTGCCCTTCTTGTCTCAGTTGATTTCCGATCCCAACGCTCGCGAAACCGAAAACGAAACCAGCCAGAATTGCACAGCCAAGTTTATTTCGGGAATTGCTTGGGCCTTTTAGAATCAGTCCGCCTGCTAGCCAAAACAGAAAATGATTCAGGCCAAGCACGAATTGTAGAAAGATTAGTCGGGATCCCATCTAGCCTCTCTTTCTAGACGCCAAATGCGCTCATTAAGCTCCATATACTGAGGTGGCCGCCTAACGATGGCGTTGACCGCGCCGCGAACCCACTGGAAAGATAACAACCCACAAGTTGCGGCTGCGGTCGAACGCCGGGTTAGGCGTATTGTCGAATCTCATCGCATATCTCCTCGAAGCTCGCGAGAAATGAACGCTGCAACTCCGCGGTCGGCAATGCAAATGTCCGCTGGGTCGTCTGCAACCCGAGCTGGCTCGCGAGCCGCGCGGCCTCTGTCTGAAAGTCAGCGTAAACGTCACGCGCCGTCTCAAGATCGCCCGCGTTGCGCATTCCGTAATCGGCGACCCACACGCAATAAATCAGCCGCTCCATCGGCGATAACCCCTGGATGCCTGCGGATGCCATCTTCTGGATGATGGCGTCTCCTGCTTCGATGATCCAAGTCTCGTTTTCGGTGGGTATGCTCATACGCCTAACGCCTTGATTGACCGGGCGCGAACAACACTGGATGCATGAAAGCCGTTGTGCTCGCGCTCCGGTCGAACTCAGATTTTGCGCAAACAGGTAGCAGTTTCCTCCGTTTAATAATGACCCTACAGCTATTGGGCTCAACCAGAAATCAATAACTTACAGACCGACTCAACACCCTTTTCCCGACTCTTGGACTGCCAGCCAGACAAGGGCAGAGCCCAAACGACCAAAGGCCAAAATCTGCCCCAATTATGATCTTCTTGGAGTTGGCTATAAACTTTTTATTTAAATTATTTACCTCTGTCATGGGTGACCTGTTTGCACAAAATCTGAGGTCGAATCGTTTGTTAGGCAGATTCAGGAGTTCACAAATTCTTTTTGAAGAAGCCTTCGCCACATATTTCGATTGCTTGCTTGCGCAAACCGTCTGCTTTCTCAACTTTTCCTTGGGGACGATAGATGCCTTCCGCCATATTGTATATGTATGTTCCCACTTCTCGACTCGCAGGCCCACATTTCATTTCCAGGAAGCTCAGCCCACGATCCCAATAGGGCTCGGCTTTCTCGTAGAAACCATAAGCATAGTAGAAAACGGCTAACGTATTCACACTTTCTTCCAAGTTTTCTTGAAAACCGGGCAGTTCTTCAGCTAGATGCATTGCATCCAGAAAATACTTTTCTGCAAGGCTAAGATTATGGTGTTGGCAAGCCTCTTTCCCGGCGGCGATAAGACCCTGCCATTTATGTTCGTTCTCGCTCATAAACGATTCAGGCGACGGCATCCCATTATCTGCCTAACGGGGTTCGCCGATGAGCTGCCCGGCAAGTCTCGGCTTGTACGCTCGACTCAGGTCGGGCCAGCTCCATCGGCGGGTTCGACCGCCACGCGCCTCGGCTTCCCCAGAAGCCGTCGAGCGCGGCGGGATAGTGGTTATAGTAACGGCGCACGCGGCGATCCGCCGCGCTCGGGGAGGCGAATCGGCGAACCCCGTTCGACCGACCGGAGTCTCCGCGCCTCCTTCCTATGCCGACCAGGCGCGACTCTGGTCGGTCGAACGCCTGCGATCAGCCGGCGCGTTGCTGAAAATTAACTGCGCCGGAGCACGCCATGTGAAAGGCGAGTACCGCGCTCGGCTGCATCGCGATGTTAGGCGGACCCGCACATCATTCTCCTCTAATCTCAATGATTATTTCATTGCTTTCTAACTCGCACCTTGTACTGTTTTTTGCCCAGAGCATCGCAATTGGATTATGTAACCCGAGTGGCACCCCCTGCCATTCCACGGACGGGTCGTTTTCATACGAGAAAGCCAATTTGTAAACGCCCGGTTTGCGCAAACCTGGATGATCGATCCATTCCGTAAACTCTCTTGTTTTTCCTGGGTGAAGGATGAACACTTCATCAAGGCCCAAACTGTTGATATTGCCACACCGGTAGATTGGTTCTTCTGATTCAGGGGTTGACCGCTCTTCACTGTCATTCCGAATTTGAGTCACTATCCACTTGATGACTGGCGTACGCCATCCACATTCGCTTCCATCTCCGGGCTTGACCAGAGTAACGGGTCTATTGCCGTCATTCGTAATTGAGACGCTGGCGCTTATGTATTCGTCGGGTCTTATGGATGTGTTTTGCACAGTGAGATGGAGGCGGAGCTTATTGGTTAAAGCCGGTGCGGCCCAAAGCAGATATGAGAAACCGATTGTTGAAATAAGGAGGGAAGCCGTTAATGTCCTTCGTATTGATTTCTTCATGCTTGCACCTCGTTTACAGATGGTCACTTGTCCGTCTAACGACCGAATTGACCGCGCCGAAGCCCATTGATGGATAGCAACCCACAAGTTACGGCTGCGGTCGAATGACCTGTTATGCCGCGGGCCTATTCACAAAACTAAGAGTGCCAAATGAAATCTACACTAGCAACAACTCAGAACCAGCCGGCACATCGCCCCTTTTTAATCCACTGAGCAATAAGCCTAAGGCTGAACCGCGAATCTGCGCCTGCGCAATTCGATGCCGTATGATTTCACCATTAGGCTTTCTGATTTCCACCATACGCCCGACAAAATTTGCGGGGTCAAAAGACTCGTGATAATCGAAGACAACCATCAACCCTTCTTCCAAGCCGGTCATCAACTCTTTATACCGATTTAACATTGTGCCTGTGATTTCAAATGTATCGTAGATGTGAAACATTTTTAATTGATATTTAACTTTTCAAGTTAAGCGGCATAACGACCCGGTTGACCGGGCGCGAAAAACACTGGTTGCATGAAAATCGTTGTGCTCGCGCTCCGGTCGAATCGCTGGTTAGACGGTTCTTCGATCCATTGGCTTTTGGGAAGTCATCAATAATATTCGATGACTCGATATGTTTCCCAAACCTGATTCTTTCTGTCAGCGTGCTTTTCTGTGGTTACTCGTTTCGTCCAATTTCCTACCAAGTCAAACTCATATACATATAGAGATGTTTCTATCAGTCCCTTATTCGTATAGGTTTCCTCTTTCACGATATGCCCTCGGTCATCGTATTCGTACACGACCTTTCGATAATTACGATCATTTGTATCTTTGCCACTACTTTCCGTGAGAAGTTGCCCTTTTTCATTGTAGGTTTTCGTATCATAGCGATTGACTTCATTTAGAAGGCGTCCCCCAGCATTGTATGATTTGGTTTCCTTCGCTTCAGGCAATCCGTTTCTGTCGTAATAAATGCGCTCAGTTTCTCTCCCGGCATCATCGTATGAGATGACTTCTCTTCCACCATCAATCCCATTGATATAGGAGCGTCTCACTTCAATCAGTTTGCCTTCTGGATTGTAGATATATTCCTTAACCTGATTGAAATAGATATCTGTCTCCTTGAAGAGTTGCCCCGTTTGATTATAAGTGTAAGTGGTTTTTAATACTCGGTCATTACCGAGATCATGGGTCTTTTCGATCAGCTTCCCGGCTGAGTCGTATGTGTAGGTTTCTTTGCCATACGAAAGCTCGCCATATGAGAAAAAATCCTCATAAAGGGTCAGATTTCCCTTTACATCATAAGCTCTCAGTCCGCTCAGGTGGCGTTTGCGCCCAGCAAGTGCCCCCGTATTATCCAAGTATATCATTTCGATTCGTATGGATTTTACGGGGCCAACGAACTTCTCCCTTTCTTTAAAAGATTGTGCTTGAGCAGAGGAGAGAAATAAAAGAAACACCGGCAAGCTAAGCGATGATAATATGGTTTTCTTAATCATTGCTTCTAATCCAATCCAAGCAGGTATCTCGGAACCGTCTAACGACCCGATTGACCGGGCGCGGTAATCATTGATTGCATGTGAATCGTTGTGCCCGCGCTCCGGTCGAATCGCTGGTTAGACGCGCTCTCGCTAACTATCGAAATACTTTGCTGGCATATATTCATAAATGCAAATCAAACGACAGAGAATTGACAC
>JBIOWC010000013.1:0-3301 GCA_044868105.1 Blastocatellia bacterium | reverse complement strand
CACACAGCGATGACAATTATTGCAATGATGCGTTTAAGTAGAATGAATTATGATGGCATCTCAACAATAGCACTTTGTTCATAAATATCAAAATATTTGCCGATACCCCTGCGATGTGTAAAATAAAAATGTAATGTTGACCTTAGGGATAGAAAGTTCATGTGATGAAACAGCGGCGGCGGTCATTGAAGATGGAACGATAATCAAATCCAATATCATCGCTTCTCAGATAACCACACACGCACCCTACGGAGGCGTCGTTCCAGAACTTGCTTCACGCGAACACCTCAATAACATTTCACCCGTCGTAGATGCTGCGCTCAATCAAGCTGCGGTTACGCTCAAGCAGATTGACGGCATTGCAGTGACTCGCGGACCCGGGTTGATTGGCTCTTTGCTGGTTGGTGTGAGTTATGCGAAATCGTTGGCCTATGTCACCGGTAAACCTTTGGTCGGCGTGAATCACATCGAAGGTCACGTCTATTCGGTAGCCCTCGAAAATCCGCCGCTTGAATATCCGGCTCTTGCATTAGTAGTTTCCGGCGGTCACACTACGCTTTTCCTGATACCGCGGGAAAGGGAATATGCGGCACTTGGACGGACGCGGGATGATGCGGCGGGTGAGGCCTACGATAAAGTAGCCAAGCTTTTGGGGCTGGGTTATCCGGGCGGGCCGGTGATTGACCGACTGGCGAAATCGGGAGACCCGAAAGCCGCTCAGTTGGTTTTCACTCTCCCACGCATTGATTCGACAAATCTGGATTTCAGTTTCAGCGGGTTGAAAACCGCTGTGCTGCGTTTTGTGAAAGAGCACGACATAAAACCGGTCAAGCAGATTGATGATGCAAGCCAGCAAATTCTTGATTTAGTCGCCAGTTTTCAGGATAAAGTGATTCGTTCATTACTTGTGAGGCTCAGTGAAGCGGCGCGTCGCCATCATCCACGCTCCATAATTTTGGCGGGAGGTGTGGCTTGCAATAGCGCGTTAAGAGCACGGATACGAGAAACGGATTTCGGCGCGCCGGTCTATTATCCGAGCCCGATTTTGACCACTGATAATGCGGCAATGATTGCGGCAGCCGGTTATCCAAAACTTTTGCGCGGTGAAAATCATGGACTCGATTTCAATGCCAGCGCTTCGATGAAATTAGAGAATCTGGTTTTAGAAGGATACGAAACTCCTAAAAGAGTTCATTATCGAACCTGAAAGCAGAATTATTAATAAATAATGTCCGAATCAACTTCCATTACAGAAAAAGATATTAATCTCATGCAACGGGCGATTGAGCTTGCGCGCAAGGGCGAAGGCTTGGCGCAACCCAACCCCATGGTCGGCGCGGTTCTGGTACGCGAAGAGCAGATAATTGGCGAAGGCTACCACATTTATGAAAACTTAAAACACGCCGAGGTGTTAGCCATTGAAGAAGCCGGAACTTTGGCGCAAGGGTCTACGCTTTACTGTAGCCTTGAACCCTGTTGTCATTATGGTCGCACCTCACCTTGCACAGATGCCATCATTCAAGCGGGAATAACCCGCGCCTTCATCGCGATTGTTGATAATGACCGGCGCGTGAGCGGTCGAGGTATCGAACAATTGCGTGAAGCCGGAGTTGAGGTCATCGTGGGTGTTTGTGAGCAGGAAGCTTACGAACTCAACCGCGACTATTTTCTTTCGAGAGACGAGAAGGCGGGTAAACAAGCCTGAGCGAGTTCAGCGAATTTGATAAAAGCCAAAAAAAGTTTAGGACAACATTTTCTTATTGATGATCGCTTCTCGCGTCGAATAGTTGAGGCGGTCTCGCCAACCGAGCGGGACATCTTGATTGAAATCGGGCCTGGCAACGGGGCAATCACCAGACTACTTTTGGGAAGTTGCGGCTATTTAACGGCAATTGAAATTGACCCGCGATTTGTTGAACAACTGCGCCGCGACATTCCGAGCGCCAACTTTAATTTAATCGTCGCTGATGTGTTGAATGTGAATTGGCAAGCGGCGATTCAATATTCAATTAATGAATGGCGTAAATTGTACCCGGGAATTAATGAAGCGCCACGTGTGCGCCTGGTTGCAAATTTACCTTATTATATTTCAACGCCAATCATCGAGCGGTTGATTAAATTGGGCAAGCAAATCTTTGATATGACCTTGATGTTACAGGAAGAGGTCGTTGACCGCATCGTCAGCGCACCGGGAGGCAAAGCGTACGGTTACTTGTCCGTGGTCGTGCAATATCACGCGGAAGCGACAAAGCTGTTTCGTGTGCCGCCGACCGCCTTTCAACCGGTGCCGAAAGTCTGGTCGGCCATATTGCGATTGAACAATCGCCCAACCCCAGCGGTTGCCGTTCGAGACGAAGCGAAATTTTTTGCTTTGGTAAGTGCGGCATTCGCGCAACGGCGAAAAACAATATTAAATAATTTGAAAGCGGCATCATCCTTGCAATTCGCATCAGCGATAGACCAGGCACTGATGCAAGCCCATATTGATGCAAAACGCCGCGCCGAAACCTTATCGCTTGAAGAATTCGCTGGTCTTTATGGCGGGCTATTTTCTGATTAAATTAGAAACATCATAGCCAAATTGCTATACTCAAAATTTGTGTGCGGTACCGCTTTCCTGCACAGACTGATATTCAGCCAATAAATACTTATGACAGACGGTAAATTAGAAATCATTCCGCTCGGCGGGGTCGGACATTTTGGAATGAACATGATGGCGATGCGTTACGGCAACGAAGTCATCATCATTGATGCCGGAATGGCATTTCCGAATGAAGACCTGCCCGGTGTTGACATCATCATTCCCGACTTCACCTTCATAGATAATTACCTTGAAGAGATTTCAGCCATCATCTTAACCCATGGGCACGAAGACCATATCGGCGCGGTGCCGTTTCTTTTGAAAGAGATTGACGCGCCGTTATTCGGGACACATTTCACTCTTGCCTTGTTGGAAAACAAGCTAAACGAACATGGACTATTGGATTCCACTACCGTTCACGCCGTTGAACCACTCGAAAAAGTTAAACTCGGCAATTTTGAAATTGAATGGATTCATGTGTCGCATAGTTTGACCGCCTGCACGGCGGTTGCCATCACGACGCCGGTTGGTGTCGTCATTCATTCGGGTGATTTCAAAGTTGATGATACCCCGGTTGTCGGCGAGACCATTGATTTGAAACGATTGACGGAGTTGGGTGATAAAGGTGTGCTGGCGCTACTTGCCGATTCGACAAATGCCGAACGCCCAGGACGCACGCCATCTGAACGCGCCGTCATTCCGGCGCTGGAAAACATATTT
>JBIOWC010000012.1:0-3321 GCA_044868105.1 Blastocatellia bacterium | reverse complement strand
TGCGTTAAGGCGCGTCTGGCAATGCCTACGCCCGCATCAGCAACATAGAAGGCGCCCTCACCGGATCGGTGAACTTTGCTGCTTGTGGTATCGGTACTAACGGAAAAAACCAACGCTAATCCAAGCGCCAAAATCATGGTCATCGCCAACAGCGTGGTAACCAGCGCAATTCCGTTTTCGGTTCTCTTTATCTGATGAAATCCGCTATTCATAATTCACCTTCAAAATGGCTTAGTTCAAATTTGAACTGAGATTGGTATTGTTCAACAGGTTGAAGTTTCGCGGAGCAACCTCGAATTTGTGGGTTACCCGACGATAGCCTTTGGCGCTGGCATCAAGGTCCGGGGTTTCAGCCGTGATGGTCACCACGACGGCGCGTATATTGTCGCGGTCGCTCGGCGTGCTGGTATTGGTTTCGACAACGGCGCCATTATTGATGCCGATGGTTCGATATTCAAACTGAACATTGAGAATGCCTCTGGCCACCGCATACCAATTCACCAAATCTTCTGTGCGTTCGAGCTCGTGCGTCTGGGAATTGACGCGGTAGGCGAGCATATTGCTCAGTTTGGCAATTTTTGATTGAGCATAATCGGGTTCCGCCGTATCGAGCGTCGTGCCAAAAACGCTGGGGGGATTCATGTAATTGGATGGGTTATGTTGCAAACGCAAGCGGGTGTTGCCGCCATTGCCGACGATTTGCCCGTCCTGTGTGAGCGCCAACACCATGGCATGCGTATCGTCATAGCAGATGTAAAGCGACGGTTGAGTATCATAATCCTGGTAAATCGGTTTGGGTTGGCCGTTTTTATCAAGATAGGTCATGGTTTGATTGGCGCCATTTCCGCTGACCGTTACGTCCGGTGGTGGGATGCAGAAAAATTCGGCGCTGCCGGCGGCGCGGTCCGTTACGTCCGCAGTCGGCGCAAACGGGTCGCCATTCATAATCAGAATTTTGTCGGGTGCGCTGTTCGCCCCGTTCGTATAAAAGATGGCCGCAAAGGTGCCGCGCCCGCGCGGCAGTCCCATTCCCGCCGATTGAATATCCTGAGTTAAAAGGTCAGCTGCGGTGCGGACATTCTGGTTCATATCCGTGACCCCGGCTTCCGTAACAAAGATATTTTGATTGCGACTGACAATGGAAAAAACCACTCCCAATAACCCTACCGTGAGCACCACCGCAAGCATGAGTTCGAGAAGCGAAAAGCCCTGTTCTCCGAGTTGATTGATCGTCTTCTTTTTATCGCTCATTTTAATCATTCCCCTTGAATTACCATGACCGCACAGAAACCAAGACGGTTTCTTCAGGTTTTTTGCTATGACCCGGATGCAAGGTGACAGCGCGAACACTGACAATGATGGTGCGGTCAATTGAAGGATCGTTTTCTATCTTCCAATAGCGTACATAGTTCGGCACTTGACCTGGCGGAATCGTCGTGGTGACCGTTCCCGCATCGTCTACGTAAACATAGTCCCAATAGCCGGTCTGTTTGGAAGCTTCATTCAACCCGCCGCCCACGCTAATGCGGGTATCGTTTTTATCTATGGCGTTCAACTCTTCCATCTTTTGTTGACCGAGGGCGGTCGTCGCAGTGAATTGTTTAACCGTGCGGTTTTGGTTTATGGCTAAAGTGAATAGCCCCGCCAACAGCATCAATCCCACCATCGTTATTACGGATGCGACCGAGACTTCAATGATTGTGAAGCCGCGCTCTTGATCGCTCAGTGGGCGCGTTGAAATGTTGAATTTTAAGTCCCTCATATTAAGTCAAATCCTTTCTCCAGCAAGCGCCTTTCCGTTATCGGCGGCCCTACCCTTTCAAGCTTTTCCAAGTATTGTCGCGCCATTGCCAGGTACCAATTCCTCCGACGCTGGTTAAAGTCAGGGCGCGATAATTGGTTCCGTCGCCCAAATAAATGGCATTAATCGCTCCGGCGGAAGCCACGCTCGGAAAACCTCTGGAAGTGAAATCCTGTTGAAAAACCGTTGTCGAGCCGTTTTGCCCAGGAAATGAAATATCTTTGTTTGTCGGTGCGCCTGATATGGGAGGCGTAAGGTTGGCCGGTCTTACAAAAACTACCCCTTGAGGAAGCGGTATATATTCGGTGCGGATGACCGTGAGGTTGGCATCATAAACAATCAATCCCACCTTACGATTGGTCGAGTCAACGACCAGCGACGCTTTACGATTTTCGGCCACCGCTTCGACTTTGGCTTTTTGAATAATGTCGGATAGTTGACGCAAGGTAATGTTCAAGCGATATTCACGCATTGCCCTGGTGATTTTAGGGGTGGCAATTGCCATCACAACCGCTGCTACCAAACAAACAACGGTTATTTCCAAAAGTGAAAAACCGGATTCTTTACCGTCTTTTAGATTTATCATTACTGAGCCTACAAACTTTTTTTGTTAAAGCAGCCAAATATTCACAAGGTTTTGAGGGCCGGATGAAGCTCTTCAGAAGGCAACTTTAATGCCACCTTTTCAAAATTTAAATCTCGCGAGATTTGCGCCTCTATTTACCTATTTTGCTGACCAGAAGCTTCAAAATGACCGATAGTTTGAGGGCCATTAATATAATAATTTCAAAATGAAATAGTAATTATCTATATCACTTACAGGCGGGATAAAAGTGTTGTCACTTAACCTAACAAATTATGTCACCGGGTTCTCGGTGAAAGGTTTATGTTGAGTGATAAAGGGAGTTCGGGTAAGCAATCATTCTAAAGTATTGGCACCTGGCGATTATCAATTCGCCCAGGCACACAAAATTCACAGATGAAATTTACGGTTACCGGCTATGGCTTTCTGAGGCGACGAGGTGGTATTTTCCAGTTGAGCTACCGGTGGTTTTCAGCGGTAATAAAATCCCGCCAGAGCCCATGAAAATGTTGCAAGCCATTTTCGTGTCTAACCGAATAACGCCCTCTATCATAAGAGCGTGAACGCAACCCGCGTTGCACGGCTTCACAAATTTCGATGTCTTCCTGTTGCACTTCGTCGCTGAATTGAATGGTCTCAAGCATCCTGGCGCGGTCTGCAGGTGACGAACTAGGGGGCGCAAACCATTCAAAAATGGTGAGCGTCCGCTCGGGCGAAAGCGGAATAATCAAATTTGTTGAAAGGGTTTCAGGGTTCAGGTTGACCATCAAATTGGGAAAGACCCAAAAATAGAGCGCCTCGGTGTTGCCATCACTCGCGTAACGTCGGGTCGGGTCAGCTTTTGATGAGGCGCGAATCGGCGCGTCTTGCAACGAATAATAACGATGCGTGCGCGTATGATAATTAGCAAAATCCAGTTCTTTCATCAGCCCCGGAT
>JBIOWC010000011.1:0-13041 GCA_044868105.1 Blastocatellia bacterium | reverse complement strand
GAGCGTAAAATGTTCCGCACACTAAATTTTATTTTTACCCTGATATTACTGGCGATTGCCGCAATGGCAACCCACGCAAAAAGCGACACCGGATTTCTAAACCGCACCGCAAAAATCGGCGCCACTGAATACCGCTATCAAGTCTACGTTCCGGCCAACTGGACGGCGAAAAAACGCCTGCCCATCGTGCTCTTTCTGCATGGCGCAGGCGAACGCGGCAGCGACGGCATTGTGCAAACCGAAGTCGGCATCGGCACCGCCGTGCGCCGTTACACAGACCGCGCTCAATGCCTCATCGTCTTTCCGCAATGCCCGAAGAATCGCTGGTGGACCGAACCCGACATGCAGGCGATGGCGCTGAAAACGCTTGACCTCTCAAGCAAGGAATTTGGCGGCGACCCTGAGCAGACCTATCTTACGGGGCTTTCCATGGGCGGTTACGGTTCGTGGGCAATGGCCTCTGCAAATCCCCATAAATTCGCGGCCATCGCCGTGATCTGCGGCGGCGTGCGCGTGCCGGCGAGAATCGCCGAACAACTGAAAGTTCCGGCGACGCAAGAAGACGACCCTTATACGCCGGTGGCGCAAAAGCTTGGTAAAACCCCGGTCTGGATTTTTCACGGCGCGGTTGATGCCGTGGTTCCGGTCACTGAATCGCGCAAGATGAATGACGCTTTGAAAGCTGCGGGCGGCAACGTCAAATATACCGAATACGAAGGCGTGAATCACAACTCCTGGGAGAAGGCTTACGCCGAAGCCGATTTTTTCAATTGGTTGCTGGCGCAGAAATTGGAGAAGAAGTAGAAAATCAATCCCGGAGTCGAATGCCATTGGGCGTCTGCTGAGGCTGGCATTAGTCTAAAGCCCCGCATTCGCGTACGGGGCTTTAGACTAATGCCATTAAAGAGGGCTTGTATAAAACGTGTTTCTATTAATCCAAAATCCAAAATCTAAAATCCAAAATCACCATGGGCTTTTACGCCAAACATATCTTCCCGCATTTGCTTGAACTGACACTCGGCAATCCCCAACTGGGCAACTATCGTCGTCGCGCTCTGGACGCGGCTTTCGGCAAGGTGCTTGAAATCGGTTTCGGCACCGGGTTGAATTTGCCTTATTACCCGGAAACGGTTTCAGAAATCTGCGCCGTTGACCCCGAGCGGATGCTTGCCAAGCGCGTTGCCCGGCGTATTGCCGCGTCGTCCATACCGGTGAACTTCTTTCAGCTTGATGCCAGCGGACGCTTGCCTTTCGCGGCGGCGACCTTCGATTCAATCGTGACGACTTTTACGCTCTGTTCTATTGAACAGCTCGAACCGGCATTCGCCGAAATGCGCCGCGTGTTAAAACCCGAAGGCGTGTATGCGTTCTTTGAGCATGGATTGAGCGACGAGCCGCAGACCGCCAAACGCCAGCAGCGCTACAATCCGATTCAAAAACTCATCGGTGTGGGTTGCAATATGAATCGCCGGATTGATTTATTGATTGAACAGGGCGGCTTTGAAATCACTAACCTTGAACGCTTCCGGTTGCCGAAATCGCCGCGCCTCTTGGCTGAAATGTATCGCGGCAGGGCGCAGCGCGCGTAACTGGGTTTTGCAATTCTGGTATGGCGTGGCAAAATCTCTTTGTTTTATAAACTTCAACAAATCACCCCTAATGGAAACAGGAGAATTTATGAATCGTTTGTTTACTTTTGTGGTTCGCACCTCACACGCAGTGATTATTTCAACGGTGATTTTGCTTCTGACTGTGGTGTTGGCTTGCGCGCAAGGTACGCAGAAATCTTCTCAACCCGCATCCGCAGATAATTCATCGCAGCTTAAACATTACAACATCACGCTCAAAGATTTGCCGCCTCCCGAAGTGCAAAAAGGGCCGGTCAATTTTTCAAAAGTCATCGCGCGACCTGAAGGCGCAGAGTTGATTGCCCCGAAAGGGTTCTCGGTGAGCGAGTATGCCGTTGACCTGAAAAAACCGCGCTGGATGCAGATTGCTCCCAACGGCGATGTCTTCGTTGCCGAATCGGAAAGCGGGCAGATTTCCGTTCTGCGCGATTCCAATAATGACGGCAAAGCCGATGAACGATTTGTTTTCGCCACCGGGTTGGCCAGACCCTTCGGCATGGTTTTTCAGAATGAGTATCTCTATGTCGGCAATACCGACGCCGTGGTGCGCTTTAAATACAAAGCCGGACAGACGCAGGCTGAAGGCGCGGCCGAAAAAATCGCCTCCTTGCCGATGAATGGTTATCGCGAACATTGGACGCGCAATCTGATTTTCAGCGCCGATGGTAAAAAATTGTATGTAACGGTGGGCTCGAAATCGAACGTTGATGCGGGCGAAGAGCCGATGCGCGCCGCGATTTCCGAAATGAACCCGGATGGTTCGGGTTCGCGCATTTACGCAAGCGGACTGCGAAACCCGCTTGGATTGGCCTGGAATCCGACAACCAAACAACTCTGGGCCGCCGTTCAAGAACGCGATTTGATTGGCGACGATCTGGTTCCAGATTACGTGACCTCCGTTAAAGACGGCGGCTTTTATGGCTGGCCCTATGCCTACATCGGGCAGAACGAAGACCCACGCCGTAAAGGTGAACAACCCGATTTAGTCAAAAAAGCGATAGTGCCCGATGTGTTGATTCAGGCGCATTCGGCGATTCTCGGTTTAGTCTTTTATGATGGCAAAATGTTTCCCGCCGATTATCAAGGCGATGCCTTTGCCGCGCTGCATGGCTCTTGGAATCGCAACCTGCGCACCGGTTATAAAATCGTTCGTATCAAATTCAAAAACGGCAAACCCGTCGGCGGCTACGATGATTTCGTAACCGGATGGATGCTTGGCGAAGACAAACCGGAAGTCTGGGGCCGACCCGTTGGCTTGTTGTTACTCAAAGACGGTTCGATGCTGGTTGCCGATGATGGCGGCAATAAAATCTGGCGCGTTGCTTATGCAAAGGGCAAGTAATCCGAGGAGAGCGATAAAGACCATGACGAGACATTTGACCTGGGAAGAACTTGAAGCGGGGGTAGAGGCCATTCGCCAATCGCCGAAGAGTGAAGGGAAGTTGGAATTGATTGTTCGCCGACCACAAGAAGGCGCGCGCGATATTTTGCAGGAAGGCGAGCTGAATTTAATCGAAGGGCTCGCCGGTGACAGTTGGCGATTTCGCCCCAGTTCGCGCACCCCCGATCGGTCGCCCCATCCTGAAATGCAGCTCAATGTCATGAATTCCCGCGCCGCTCAGCTACTGGCGCAAGATAAAGAGCGCTGGCAACTGGCCGGCGACCAGTTGTTCATTGATTTGGATTTAAGCGGTGAAAATTTGCCGCCCGGAACCCGCTTGATGATTGGTTCGGCGGTGATTGAAGTGACTGCCCAACCGCACACGGGCTGTAAAAAATTCGTCGAACGCTTTGGCCTGGATGCCATGAAATTTGTCAATTCGCCAGTTGGCAGAAATCTCAACCTGCGCGGCATCAATGCCAAAGTGGTTCGCGGCGGGGTGATTCGGCTGGGTGACGTGGCAAAGAAAATATCCGACAATGTGCAATAAAACCTCCAGCCGATTAATCATCAAGCGGAGCATGTAAGCTTGAAGGCCAAAAAACCTGAAGGCCAGAAAACCTGAAGGCCAGAAAACCTGAACGCCGAGTTCGCTCGATTCGTTAAGCCAAGCGCGAACTGGCATCCCAGCCATATAACGACCGCTAAACTTTGCGCACTTTGCGACAGCTTAGCGATTTTGCGTGAACCTCATCTGGTAAAAGTAGATTCCCGCAAAAGAAGCGCAAAGACCGCAAGGTCAGTTGTCTGCTCCTGGATTGCAGACCGTAACCAGGGCGATAGAAAGAAGGCACGCATGAAGATTTTAACTTTGACCGCAATCCTCTGTTTGGCGGTGGTTTCAGCCACCGCCCAAGACCCGTTGAAGGCTTTGCCCGAAAATTACAAATTGCAGTTTGAAAACGAATGGGTGAAAGTGACGCGCGTTTATTACCCTGCGCAAGCCAAACTGGCAGCGCATCAACATACGCAATTGGCTTCAGCTTATGTTTATTTGAATGATAGCGACCCGGTTATCTTTAAACACATCGGCGCACAGTACGGAGCGATTAAGCGACCGGCGACCAAAGCCGGAAGTTTTCGTTTATATAAAGCGGTTCAGGAAATTCACGAAGTCGAAAACCCTTCGGACAAGCCCAGCGATTTTCTGCGCGTTGAATTCAAAACCGAACCAGTAAACGAAAAGAGTTTATATGGTCGGTTTTTTCGCGAAGCCGTCCCGGCGGGCGAAAATTTCCAGAAAGTTCAATTTGAGAACGAACAGATACGCATCACACGTTTAGTGTGCGCGACGGGCAAAAAATTGGAGATTGCCACAAACGCAACCGAACCGACGCTGCTCGTGGCGCTCTCGCCCTCGCGGTTAAAAACCGCCGCCGGCAAATCGAAGACTGAACAATTCAAGCTTGGGCAAACGCTTTGGGTCGGGGTGAACAAGAAAGAACTTTTTGAAAACAGTGGCGAGGCTCCCGCCGAGATGTTACGCTTCGAGTTCAAAACCAAACCGCTTGCAAAAGATAAAATAGAAAATAATAAGAAGCACGAGCATTCGCAAAATTAGTTTGCCTGGCCCGGTTTGCAAGGTTCCCGGTTGTTTTCGGCGTGCTTCGTTTATCGCTGAAGCACGCTTTGACATTTGAGGAGGTTGGCACAACTGTCCTATGTTTGATCAAACCATCACACACGCCACATTCTTGAAAGATAAAAAATTAAACGCCGGCATCGGATTGCTGTTAATTTTTTTGCTCGGCGTTCAAGCCCAAGCCTTTCAGCAACCTTCGACAAATCAATTTAAAATTGAAGGTCGCATCGTTGACCAGACCGGCGCCAGCATCATTGGCGCAACGGTCATCTGTGCAATACGCTCGGAAAGCGACACGGTTACGACCGACAAGGACGGCTATTTTTCTTTTGGCGAACGGCGCGCCGATAAATATGTGCTGCTGATTTCTGCCAAAGGATTTTCGTCTATGCGGCGCGAAGTGACGTTGCAACAAAACGTCAATCTCGACATCACCCTGACGCCCGATGCGGTCTCTGAGCAAATGAACATTACGGCCGAGCGCACCTTGACGCGGGTCAGCGAAACGGCGACCAGTGTGGCGGTGCTGTCGAATCAGGATTTGACGACCACCTCGGCGCTCACGCTTGATGATGCTCTCAGACAGGTCGCGGGCTTTTCGCTGTTTCGTCGTTCCGGTTCTCGCACCGCCAATCCCACAACCCAGGGGGTGTCGTTGCGCGGCGTGGGCGCCAGCGGCGCAAGTCGCGCAGTGGTGTTAGACGACGGCGTTCCGCTCAACGACCCTTTCGGCGGCTGGATTTATTGGGGCAGAGTGCCCCGCGAAGAAGTCAGCCGCGTTGAAGTCGTGCGCGGCGGCGCCTCCAACCTTTATGGCACGGATGCGCTCGGCGGCGTTATCAATTTTATTCCGCGTGAAAATCGCGATGCGGCATTTTCGCTCGAAACCTCTTACGGTAACCAGCAAACCCCGAGCGGTTCATTTTTTGCAGGCGGGCGGCTGGGAAAATTCGGCGGGCAGATTTCCGGGCAAGCCCTGCACACCGATGGTTACATTCTGGTTGATGAAGATGAGCGCGGCATAGTTGACACCAAAGCCGGAGCAGAATTTTCGACGCTGGAAGCGACCCTTGAACGATTTCTTACCGATAAAGGTCGGGTCTTTGTTCGCGGTTCGGTCTTTGGTGAATCACGCGAAAACGGCACGCCGTTACAGACCAATCGCACGCACATTAGACAATTTGCCGCAGGGTTTGATTGGCGGTCTGAGCAAGTCGGCGCGGTTTTGGTTCGCGCCTATGGCGGCACACAGGTTTACAATCAAAGCTTTTCGGCAATTGCCGCAAACCGCAACAGCGAAAACCTGACCCGCGACCAGCGCACGCCTGCGCAACAAGTGGGCTTTACGTCCGGCTGGTCACGCGCAGCGGGCGGGCGGCAGACCATTGTGGCGGGGTTCGATTTTCGCGAAGTGCGCGGCACCAGCGATGAATTGGTGGTCAATGGCGGTCGCATAACCTCAGCGGTCGGCGCGGGCGGGCGGCAAAGAATTGTCGGGTTTTACGGTCAAGACATCGTTCGCCTCACCAATAAATTTTTTGCGACCCTCGGCGGGCGCGTTGATCGTTGGCGTAACTATGACGCGCTTTCAACGAATCGGGTTTTTGCAACGGGCGCGACGACGACGACGATATTTAAAGATCAGGATGAGACCGCCTTCAGCCCGCGTCTCTCTTTGCTCTACAAAGCGCACGACAAGCTTTCGCTTTTTGCCTCCGGCTATCGCGCCTTTCGCGCGCCGACCTTAAACGAACTCTATCGCTCGTTCCGCGTCGGCAATGTACTCACGCAAGCCAACAGCAATTTACAGGCTGAGCGGCTCACGGGCGGAGAAGGCGGCGCAAACCTCACGGCTTTCAAACAACGCTTGAATCTGCGCGGCACCTTTTTCTGGACGGAAGTCACCCGACCGGTTGCCAATGTAACGCTCTTGGTGACCCCTGATTTAATTACCCGGCAGCGGCAAAATCTCGGACGCACACGTTCACGCGGGGTTGAACTGGAAGCCGAAGCGCGCCTGACGAGTACGGTGGCGCTCACCGGCGGTTACTTGTTCGCCAATGCGACGGTGTTGGAATTTCCGGCAAATCGCACGCTGGAAGGCTTATTGATTCCGCAAGTGCCGCGTCATCAACTGACCTTTCAGTTTCGCTATGCGAATCCTTCGATACTCACCCTTGGGGTTCAAGGGCGCGCCATCGGCGTGCAATTTGATGATGACCAGAATCTCTTGAAGCTGGATAAATTCTTCACCCTCGATCTGTTTGCTTCGCGTAAACTGACGCGCGGCGTTGAACTCTTTGCGGCCTTTGAAAATCTCTTTGATCAGAAATATGACATCGGTCGCACCCCTGTGCGAACCCTGGGTCCGCCCTTGCTGGCACGTGTCGGTTTTCGATTGAATTTCGGCGGGCGTTAAGTGATATTCTCATTCAAAAAGAATCACAGAAGACGGTGATGTTAAGCCTATGTCCCATCTGATGGGCGATAAAAATTTTGGCACCTATAACCCCGCGTTACGCTGCGCTGCGCACGGGGCTTTTAGCCTAGCGTCCCCTTCGCGGGCTTTCTCCCCAGATAAATTTTGCCTCAACATCTGAAATTTGTTGTGAGTCGTATGAACAAAAAGTTTTACCAACGATTTATTCTTGTCGTGTTACCTGTTGTGCTACTGGGCTCGTCTCTGGGCGTAGCGCATCTACGCGCCGAAGCGAATGGGCAAGCTCCGCGACCCTTTGTTCAATCAACGCCCAGGGCTTTGAATTGCGGGTTCGAAGCTTTTGGCGCAGAAGACGCGCTGAACTATCATCGTGAACACGGGCAACGCACAAAAGGGAATCTCGATGCCCTCACCATCCAAAGCTTCCCGGATGTGCAAACCGCCGGCGATATCGCTTTAATTCAAGATGACGGTTCAATCGTCGAACAACCCAACGGCTTTGATTTAAAAAACAGTTCGCTTCTCTTTACCCCCGATGGCAACGGCTACCTGGCGAGCGTCGGCAGCGTCAGTTTCAACGGTGAACTCGGAACGCGGCTGGGCGATTATCTGGGAATTGATGATCGGCCCCTGGAAGGCGCCAACAATGGCTACAAAGAAATCTCTTTAAGCGCTGCGCCATTTAAATTTTTCAATACGCTTTACGATAAAATTTTCATCAGCACCAACGGCTTCATCACCTTTACTCGCGGCGACACCAGTTCCAGACTTTCCGCAGCCGTCCTCGCCAAAGAGCTGCCGCGCCTGGCGCCGCTCTGGGCCGATTTGGATGTAACCGCGGGCGGCGGGGTTTTTTATAATCGCCTGCCCGGTCTTCACCTCATCACCTGGAACAAAGCGCCACAAGCGCAGTACAGCGGCGCCAGCACTTTTCAAGCGGCGCTCTATGATGACGGGCGCATCGCCTTTGCTTATAAAAAAGTGAAAGCGCGCAACGCAATGATCGGTCTTTCTCCCGGCCATTCAACGCTTGATGCGCAGCCGCTCGATTTTTCCGAGGCCCAGAATCAGCGCATTGAAGCGCCGGCCTTTGAATCCTTCTCCAAACAAAAACGCATTGACATTCCAGCGCTCACGCGAGCCTTTTACAACTCGATGCCCGATGCTTTTGACACGGTGTATATCTGGACGGATTTTGCGTTTGATAACGGACCCGGTTATGCGACCTCATTTATCGTGCGCAACGACATTCAAGGTATCGGTGTAAAGCAATTCGACAAAAGTCAGTCGTATGGCAGCGCCGCGCGGCTTTCATCCATTGTCGTAATGGGCGATATTGTTCGCAGTTGGATTGATGACCCGAATGCCAATGTCGTGGGACTCTTTTCGGCAGTGGCCATCACCTGCCACGAGCAAGCGCATCGCTGGACGTCGTATGTTCGATTCAATACCAATCGCGGGGTTAAGGATGATTTGTTGGGGCGCGATTTAAATCACTGGAGTTTTTTGATGGACACGCGCACCAATGAAGCGGGCAGCTTCTCTTCACTGATGGAGGGCAATGCCTGGAGCGGCGCAGCGACGGGAACTTTCAAGACCATCGAATCATCGGCCAACCATTTCAGCGAACTCGACCAGTATTTAATGGGGCTGCGCGCTGCCAGCGAAGTGAGCGACCTGACTTATATTGAACTCAACGATCAACAACTTCATGAAGCGCTGAGAATCGTTTCTCCGGCCTCGAACTTCACCATTTCCGGCGAACGCAAAACCGTATCGCTTGACCGTATCATCGAATACGAAGGCGCAAGGGTGCCGGATGTCACGAGTTCGCCAAAAGAATTTCGCATAGCTTTTGTGCTCCTGACCGAACGCGGCAACAGCGCTTCAACCGCTGTGGTCAATAAAGCGGATAACTATCGCTCGGCGCTGGTTAAGTATTTTGGGCCGGCGACGGGCCGGCGCGGCTCATTGAACAGTTCGCTTACTGAAAACTAAATTGGTCAACCGCTTGCCCGCTCATCTGAATTTGCAATTCAAATAAAAGCTGCTAACCTCTCACTGCATTTCTGCAAACAGAGCAACCGATGAATTATCTTTGCGGAGGACCTATGGAAACCAGCCTGAAACGACAACTGCTTTTACTCGGTTTTGCAGTGCTCCTGTTCAACCTGAACGCCTTTGCGCAAGGCGCAGTGCTGCGCGACAAAAATGCCAACGCCGCAGCGCCGCCACCGACATCTGCTCAACCAATTCCTCAAAATCAACCGACTGCGCAACCCGCAACTTCACCGACTGCGCAAGACCGCGAGAAAGACCATGAAGAGTTGCGCGCTTTGCTGCGAACGGCCAAAGAAGCCGTGAACGCGAAAAACTATGACGCGCTCAAGCCGCTCTTGCATGAGAAAGTCTCTATCACCACGATTGACCAGAAACTCCTTACCGGCTTCGACGAATTCAAAAAAGAGTTCACCGCGCTGTTTACCGGCGATAATGCGCCGCTCAAAAGCATCACCTTCAACCCGGAAGCCGACGCGCTTACCGAATTTGTCGGCGATAATATTGGCCTCAGTCACGGCACCTCAACGGACACCTATGTTTTTTCCGATGGGGACACGCGAACCATGAAGAGTCGTTGGACAGCGACGTTGATTAAAGACAATGGCAAATGGAAAATTTTGAACCTCCATATTGGCGCCAATATTCTGGATAACCCGGTCACGGAAGCCGCAAAAGGCTACGTCTCAAAAGTCGGCATCGGCGCCGGGCTGGGCGGCCTGGTTCTCGGCTTTCTCGTGGCCTGGTTTCTGCGCCGCAGAAAATAAGCCGTTTTTAGTTTTCAGTTTTTAGCCTGAGCGAACTATGATTGATGCAACGGGCAGTCTTCACCGAAAACTAAAAACTGAAAGCTGCATATGCTTGACCTGATTGTCAAAAACGGCTGGTTCTTCGATGGTCTGGCGTCGCCGCCTGTGCCTTCCGCACTGGGCATTGCGCAAGGCAAAATCGTTTGTATCGCTCCGCATATCGCGCAACCGGCGCGGGAAATCATTGATGCGTCGGGACGATGGATAACTCCCGGTTTTATTGATATCCACACGCACTACGACCTTGAACTTGAAATTGCGCCGGGGCTGACCGAATCTCTCCGTCACGGAGTCACAGCGGTTGTCATCGGCAACTGTAGTCTGTCGATTGCCGTCGGCGGCCGGCAAACGCTTGCCGATATTTTTCAACGCGTTGAAACGCTGTCGCCTGTTTTGATTCAAAAATGGCTGCGCTCATCGCTCTCCTGGTCAACGCCTGACGAATACCTTGCACACTTAAAGCAACTGCCGCTCGGCGTAAATATTGCCGCGCTTTTCGGGCATAGCGCGCTGCGAGCCGAAGTGATGGGACTTGAACGGAGCTTGAAAGAGCGTCCCACGGATACCGAACTTGAAGCGATGCGCCGTATCGCCAAACAGGCTCTGGGAGCCGGTTTTGCGGGGATCTCCATTGATATGGTTCCCTGGCATATGATGAGCGGCGACTATCGCGGCCGCACCATTCCTTCACAACACGCGGACTTTCGCGAATACGAGATGCTGGCCGAGGTGTGTCGCGAATACGACGCGGTCTTTCAAGTCACGCCCAATCCGCAAAGACGCCGGTCGCTCGCCGAGATTTATCGAATGAGCCTTGGCCTAACTCGCCCGCCCCTGAGAATCACCATTCTCGCGGCGCTCGATTCCGTTGCCGAACGTCGCCTGTGGCGCGTCTTCAAACCGATGCTCTTTTTCTTTAACCGGCTGCTGCGCTCGAACATTCGCTTTCAAACCCTGACCGAACCCTTTACCGTCTATTCGGACGGCGCGATGACCCCGCTTTTTGAAGAGTTCGCTTGCGGAGTTCGGTTGAATGATTGCGACAGCCGCGCGGCGCGGCAAAAGCTTTGGCAATCCCCGGCCTTTCGTCAGGCGTTTAAGCGCGAGTGGACAAACGGCTACCGGAATACCTTTCATCGCAACCTTGAGCTGATGACGATTGTCGGTTGCCCAGATGCCGGGCTAGTGGGCAAGACCTTCGCCGCCGCCGCCCGTGCGCAACAGTGCGAAGCCGTTGATTATTTTATTGAACTGCTCGAAACCTATGACACGGATTTGCGCTGGGTTTCAACGGGCGCCAATGATCGTTTGCAGCCGAGGCTCGACCTGATGCAACAGGAGTTCGTCCTGCCGGGGTTTACCGATGCCGGCGCTCACGTGCAAAATCTGGGTTATTATGACGGCGCGATTTCGCTGCTCAAACAAGCTGTGCAAACCGGGTTTATGTCGCCTGAAAAAGCCATCTCAAGGGTGACGGGCGAACCCGCCGCGTGGTTTCGTCTGGATACCGGCGTTTTGCGCGAAGGCGCGAAAGCCGACTTTCTTATCATCAATCCGCAACCGTTGAGCGAACCCATCAGCGAACAGATAGCGATCAACGACCCGGTGCTGGATGGCGCGATGCGTATGGTCAAGCGCGGTTCCGAGCGCCTCATCGAAGCGGTTTTTGTAAATGGCCAATGCGCTTTCAAAAACGGGGAAGCGACCGAGGTCTTAGGGCGGGAAAGATTGGGCGAGGTGCTGATGCCGAAATTGCCTTCCGCCCACCTGGAAAAACAGAAGCGCCGCAATCGCATCAGCCGTGAAATTCAGGAACATCCGTTTACCGATTACTGGGACATCTTTGTCTTAAAGCACCAGCACCCCATAAATATTGCGCTGCACGCGCTCGGCGTGGTGATTTTTTACGGCTTATTGATTTTGGCGGTTGCGCTGAAAAACTACTGGCTGCTTTTGCTGCTGCCCGCTTCACAACTCGTCGGACTCATCGGGCATTACTTCTTTGAGCGTAGCTACATTGATTTGCAGGACGCGGTTTTTTCCATTCGCGCTTCAAGATGTCTAAACCGCATGTTCATCAAATTGCTCAGCGGCAAATACGGTTTAGAGATTGGCGAGAAGAAGGCGCGCTTGCAAGCCTATCAAATGGCTCAAGCCGAGCGCGCCAGCGAACCATCCGAAACCTTGAATCAGCAAGTTGCCTGATGAAACTCCCGATCATTTCACCTGACAAAAAATGGTTGGCGGCCGTCGCCAGCTACATCGCCTTCGCGCTGCTGTACACGCTGACCGGCAACCTGCATTTCAAAGCGCCGGTTGTTTTGTCGCCTTCACCGATTGATAACTTCGTGCCGTTCATAGGTTGGACGGTGTGGATTTATCATTCACAATTTTTCTTGTTGGCCTTAAACATCGCCTTGCTGAAAGAGCCGAACAAAGTGAGCCGCCTCTTTTATTCGTTAAATCTTGCCAGCCTGTTGTCGTTTGTGATTTTTCTCATCTATCCGACAACCATCCCGCGCCAGTTGCCAGGCGACAGCGGACTGACGAGTCAGGCATTGGCGCTGCTTTATGCTTTGGACGCGCCGACCAACTGCTTTCCATCGCTGCACATTTCGCTCGCCTGGCTTTCGGCGATTGAGGTGGCGCAGGCGTATAAAAAACTTGGCATCGTCATCTCTTTATGGACGATACTGATAAGCCTTTCAACCCTGACCACCAAACAACATTATTTCGTTGATGTGATTGGCGGTTTGCTGGTGGGAGTTATTTGCTTTATCTCAATACGCCGGGTGACGTTTAACTAAGCGCATCCGGTAAGCGTCACCAAAGGCACAGAAAATACCCCAACCGCTTTGGGCATAAACTCAATTCTGTGCCAGGCGTGAAGACAGGCGAATTCAACCGGCGGCTTTAGGTGATTAAGCTTGGTGGCGCTCATTTTTATGCCCACGCTTCTTTGTCTTCTATGCATCCGGGGCTTGCGAATTCAAGCGTTTGTCCGATTATCCGAATGGTTATTGTTACCCCGCGAAAGAATTTCAGGTTTCAAAAATTCCCTACCAAAATGGTTGAGGTTAAGC
>JBIOWC010000010.1:0-9697 GCA_044868105.1 Blastocatellia bacterium | reverse complement strand
GCTTAACGAATTTAAATTATTAGGCGATCGGCTCTCTGGAGTTGATGAAGAAAGCGACTCCGGCCTCGGCAATGAGGTTGCGCTATCAGCTTTGTCGTTTCAATTAACCAATAGCCGTTATGGATGGGTTTTTAACGAGCCAGCCTGACGTTGTGTCAGGCCGAGGGAGCATCAATATGAAAGAGCTAATTTTTGCGTTCATCTTCATCTGGCAAGCCTTTGCGGTACAGGCCCCGCTGCAAGCCAACATCGCTACCCAGTCTGGCAATCGTCTTATCGCTGTAGATGAAAACGTGGTCTTGACCGGGAAATTTGTGATAGGCAAGGGTACGGATAACCTCGACAGAGTAGTACGGTATCAAGCGATAAAGCTTGATCAGCCGATTGACATCAAGACGGAAGATGGCATTAAAGAAGACAACCACTACTTAAAGATTTTTTTTAAGGGTTTGCCGGCCAGCAGCTTTTCCAAAAACCAGGGAAAGCGCCTACGCGTGTCGGGTAAAGTGCAATATTATTGGTTCGGGCCAAGCACCTACCCGAATCCCGCAAAATTTGAAATTTCAAAAATCGAGAGCTATTAAAATGCGCCTTAAGGCGAGCCTGAGCGGGCGCGCTGAGCGGGCGCGCTGAGCTCAAGCGTTAGACGGCTTATCTGATGTGAACAATTGCAATGAATTGTCTGCTTTACTCAAAGAAGCTCTCTTGGGATGCGCAGACCTGCTGCCGGCTGCTCTCTCAAGGGGATGTGTTGCCTGCGTATTTCACCCGAATGAGAATGACACGAAGGCGCAACCGCTCATGAGAGAAATACTGATACACAATGGCCCGCTCGGAGCGCGCAATAACGAAAATCTTGCACATGCATCCAAGGCGAAAGACGCACTTAATTTCCGAGTGCAAACATCAGCCTTAGGCATCAACCACTGGGCGGCGATGGCGTGAGCGCTGCACGTGGTGGGTCATAGTAAACGCGTCTGGACTGCTGGCTCCCGTAAACCAGTGGAAGGTTCAGGCAGTAACTCAGGCGACTATAAATAAATGGATGGAGAGGTGACATGAATACAACCAAAGGGACCTCCGAAATCAGAGATAGGAAAGCCGTACTTTCAACATTATGGATATTTGTAATGTTCAATTATCTCTATGCTGATCTTGTGATGATGATCGTCAATCCTGCGCTCTACCAAAAGATGGCCGGGAGAATGACGGACGGCGTCGTGTTAGGGTTCACCGTGTTAATGGAAATTCTGATTGCCATGGTTTTGCTATCCCGTATATTAAAGTATCGCGCGAACCGCTGGGCGAACATCATCGCAGGCGTAGTCGGTACGGTGTTTGTTGGCTTTACACTTGGTGGGAAGCCGCCGGCTTTCTATATATTTCTTTCGTCTTTGGAAATAGCCAGCACTTTGTTCATTGTCTGGTATGCCTGGACGTGGCCTAACCCTGACGCATAAAACGCAGCGCGAGTTGAATGGAGATATATTCCGAATCAATTTGCAGGCTTTTGAGAAAGTCAAAAGTCTGCGCCGGGAATGTGGGCCAGGCATTTGAGGCTTCTGCGATGTGCCTGGCAGCGCGTAGGAGATTTTGATATGACAACTATTGGAACCGTTGAAAGTCTGTGGCGCTATCCGGTGAAAAGTATGGCTGGCGCGGAAATGCCCGAAGTGTTTATGGGGTTTTCGGGCATCTATGGCGACCGCTGCTACGCCTTCAAAAATTCCGCCGCCCGCAAAGGCTTCCCTTATTTGAACGCCAATGTGCAGCAACAAATGTTGCTTTGTCATCCACAGTTTCGTCACCCGGAACGAGCGTCTAAACCACCGAATTTGACCGAAGCCGAAAGTATCGCGCCCGGCGTCACCCCGGCAAATGGTGATGATGAAGATATGGCTTTAGACATCGTGACACCCGCGGGTGAAATCCTCTCGGTTGACGATCCGGCGCTCATTAAACTATTGGGTCAAGGAATCGGCGAAAAACATCAACTGAAACTCGTGCGCTCAGACCGCGCGTTAACCGATTGCCGCCCGGTTTCGTTCATCAGCATACAAACCATTCGACAGATTGAAGCGGAATTGAGCAGGCCACTTGATAAACGGCGCTTTCGCGCCAACATCTATTTTAATGTTGAGGGCGGCGGATTTTCAGAAGATAAATTTGTTGGCCGCCGTTTGCGTATCGGCTCTAAGGCGACCCTCATGGTGCTTGAGCGCGACCCGCGTTGTAAGATGATTTCGCTCGACCCTGATACAGGTGAACACAACCCTGAAGTATTACGACAGGTCGTAAAAGCGCACGATAACTTTGCCGGTGTTTATTGCGCTGTACTGGTCGAAGGGTTAATCAAAAAAGGTGATCTAATCGAACGCTTGGCCGATTGATTCCCGGTTATGGTTTGTAGCTATTTTTGAAAGTATTTGAATGTTCCGAAAGCGCAGCAAACGCCGCCACCTGCTTCGTGCCGGGTTCGCACAGGTGGCCCAGTCTGATGAGCGAGCCTGCGGCCGACGACCAACGACAGGTCCAGGCCTGCGGTGCGGCCGGTTCCGTCATCATGTACAACGGCTCGGTCTGGCACGGGCATTCGGCAAATGCGACTGGCGAGGCGCGTCATTCAATTCAAGGCGCGTATATCCGGCGTAAAGCTCAGGTTGGATTCAACCTCGCCGCACGCCTGCGGCCGGCGACGCTGGCGCGCATCGGTGGGCTTGCCAGGTATCTGTTGGCGGTCTAACCCTGAGCCGCCATAGCGAAGTCACGGCCCGTGTTGCGCGTCGCCTCGGGCAACTGGAGCATCAGACTGCTTGCGATAGATGAGCGTGAATACACCTGAAAAACGCCGCCGGTTGATATATGTAAGTTTGTTGGTGATCGCTCTTGGCGTCGCCTCCAGGGCGCTGCATTTCGAAAGCGTGATACTCAATAAATATCTTGGCGATGCCCTTTATGCAATGCTGTTTTATCTGATTATCAGCATCATAGCGGGCTATATTCACCCGCTTACGAGAGCGGGAATAACCTTTGGTATGCTGATCATCTTAGAACTCTTTCAATTGACCCAAATTCCCCTGGCGTTGAGTCAGAATAAAAATATGTTGATTCGTATTATCGCCATGGGGTTAGGGACGGTCTTTAGCTGGCTTGATCTATTGGCCTATTTGGTTGGAATTATGGTGATCGTCATTATTGAAAAGACGATATTTGAAAAATAGGCCGCGCCAGGTTATTACAGCCCAGCCGATTGCCTTCAACTCCGCTTTCAGATAAAACCTTTGCTGAAGCAGGGAACAATTATTGAGAAAGTTTACCAGCGCGCGCTTTCGTATCATTCCTTCAGTTCCCGGCTCGCGGCGCGGTGAACTGAGGCGTTATATTCCTTTGGCAGACTTTAGGCCAATGGCAAAATCGGGAGAAGCAGATGTGGGATGAACGATACAGTGCCGAAGCGTACGCGTATGGCACACAACCTAACGCGTTTTTAGAAGAGAACGTTAACCATATTCCAAAAGGGAAAGTTCTAAGTCTTGCCGAAGGGGAAGGACGCAATGCTGTTTTCCTGGCCAAACGGGGCTACTCGGTAACCGCTGTGGATGCATCTATCGTTGGGTTGAACAAAGCCAGAAAGTTGGCTGAAGAGAATGGAGTTGCCGTTGACTTTATTCATGCGGATTTAGCAGATTTTGATTTAGGCGAAAATAGATGGGATGGAATAGTATCTATCTTTTGTCCGCTACCCTCTTCTTTGAGAAAGCAACTCTATAAAAAAGTGGAAGCCGGGTTAAAGCCAAAGGGTGTTTTTTTGCTCGAAGCTTATACGCCGGAGCAGTTGAAGTATGGCACTGGGGGCGGCAATTCAGCCGATGCCATGCAATCGAAAGAGTCTTTAAGCCTTGAGCTGGCCGGCCTGAAGTTTAAACACCTCGTTGAGCTCGAGCGTGAGGTAATCGAAGGGATTTATCACACGGGCCTGGGCGCAGTGGTTCAGGCGATTGCTACGAAGGAAAGCTAGCCTCCGTTGCACCGCACCCCTTTGCCTTTTGAGGGTCACAGGGGCGCGCCCATTGACGCCTGGCGTTAGGAGTAGAGATGGAAATGACGAGTACAGCGAAACTGATTTTTCTGTGCGGCAAAATGGCCGCCGGAAAATCAACCCTCGCGAAAGTCCTGGCTCAGCGGGAAAAGGCTATCCTTCTCGTCCAGGACGAACTGCTGGACGCCCTGTTTCCGGGAGAAATTAATGAGATAAGTGATTTCGTCAAGTATTCCTCGAGGCTCAACGCGGCGCTCACGCCGCACATTTGTTCCCTGTTATCGAAAGGCCTTTCCGTGGTCCTCGATTTTCCCGGAAATACCAGGACGCAACGTGCATGGTTTAGGCAGCTCTTCGAACGTGCGAATGCCGATCATGAGCTCCATTTCATAGATGTGTCGGATACCTTGTGCAAGCAGCAACTCAAAAGCCGAACCCAAAATCTTCCTCCGGGCAGCGCCTGGGCGACGGATGCAGAGTTCGATGCGGTGACCGCCTATTTCCAACCCCCTTCAGAGGACGAAGGATTCAAGGTTGTCTACCACACGCGCGCCTGACAATACCCTGCACAGGAACGCGAGGCCGAACTCTCGATGGCGCGCCAGTTGCCCATTGGCGTCGGCTGGCTGCCGAATGCGCCGAGCCCCTCTCTGTGGAAAGCTGCCTTGGAGGGCCAACCTGAAATGAACGCTATGACACCAGAGACCTCACTTCGAGCAATCAAGTTACTTCATACCATCGTCTGGGCCTTCTTTGCTGGCTGCATCCTCGCCATTCCTATGCTCGCTTTTTTGAGACGCTTTGGCCAAGCGGTTGTGCTTATTGGCGTGGTGCTCATCGAGGTCTTAATTCTGGTGATTAACCGATTGCGCTGTCCCTTAACCGACGTGGCAGCAAAATACACCAACAACCGCAATGACAACTTTGACATCTATCTGCCAATCTGGCTGGCGCGACATAACAAGGTCATTTTCGGGTCACTATTTTTGGGCGGCGCGATGTTCACTTTTGTGCGCTGGGTCGGCTGGCTCGGTTGAGCCGTAAGGGTGAAGAGAGGGTCAGGGCTTGCGCAATCCAGTAGAACAGTTAAGACCGAGGCCGCCTTTTGCCCGAACGGCATCCAAATAGCGGCCGTCGCGGCACGACCGTTAGGAAGGGTCGCGGCCTCTGCGTCGCAACACCTTCAGGTGCGGTGGTCTTAGGTTGGCGGGCCGGCGGAGTTTTTATTAAAGGAGGGCGCCAGAGTGGCGGATATCAACTCGAATCTTTCTAACCAGCAACCGTGCGCGGTGTGCTCGCGCATCCCCGCAGACCTGTGGGCCAACACCGGCCGGGGCGAGTCCCTGTCTCCTGAGATCAATCAACTGGTTCGGCTCGACCTCGATAGCAGTAACGATCTCTATGAGTGTCCTGGCTGCAAGACGCTCTTCGAGTGGGCCGACTTGCCGCAAACTTACGGCTCCGGGAACTGCGATGAGGAGCGGTTGACACGACTTAACCCGGAGCAGGCGGCGGTCGCACGGGCATTGCTCAACCCGGAAACAACAGAGCCGGACGGCGCGTCCTTGCTCAATCTGGCGTTTCAAATCCTGTCCCACGACATCGTTTTCAACATCCTGCGCGACAGCGCCCGCCGACACCAACAAGCGTTCTCCAAATTCGTGGCGCCGCTCGTTGCCCGATTGATGGTCGAAAGCAACCTTGGGCTCTTTGGTGCAATCAGCACCTATTGCAACAGCGACCGGGGGCGGCTCGCTGAGGTCATTGGCTTGCTTGACGCGGGCGGCCCCAACATCAGCAAGAGCGCTCAGCACCTTCACAAGACCTGTGTTGAACAGTTGGAGCGAGCGAATCAATTCCGCCCCAGCTGATCGGCCTCGCCTTCGGGATAAGCAGGCTCGTTGTGCAAGGGATAGTATTTTTTAGGGCACCGCCTCTATCGCCAACAGCGGCCCACGCGAACCGCCCTTTTATCCACTATCTGCCGGGCTCGCTGACGGGTTAGAAAAGTGTTGTAGGCCTTGCAGCGCCATCGGACAAACGCTATTGAGATACGGGGGTGCGAGTTTTGACCCTTCTCTCAGTGCCGTTCCACGCGCCTCATTATGCCCGCTAGTCTAGGGCTCTGTGTGGTAGAATGGGGCTCAAAATCAGGAGGATTATTTTGTGAACGCGAAGCTTTATCATCTTGCTCAAATCAATATCGCTCGTATGAACGCGCCGCTGGATGACCCGTTGATGCACGGATTTGTCTCCCGCCTGGATGAACTGAATGCGCTGGCTGACCAAAGCCCGGGCTTTGTCTGGCGACTGCAAACCGACGAGGGCAACGCGACCTATTTGCGCCCCTTTGACGATGATCGCATTTTGGTGAATATGTCGGTTTGGGAAAGCATCGAACACTTAAAAGATTATGTATATAAAAGCGCGCATGGAAAAATGCTGTCTGAGCGGAGAGCCTGGTTCGAGAAATTCAATGGTATGTTTATGGCGATGTGGTGGGTAGAGGCCGGAACCATTCCCACCATCGTGGAGGCCAAACGTCGCCTCGATTATCTTCAGGCGCATGGGGAAACGCCGCGCGCCTTTACCTTCAAACGAACCTTTAAGCCGAGTGATTGCACGTCTGAAGATTTCCTTGTGCAAGCCTTGAACCCCTGTCCCGTTTAATTGATAAACGCCGTCTGAGTTGTCGGCTGGCGTTGCAGAATGCTCTCGCAGGTTCCTCACGCGGAGGTCATACCCTATGTCGAACAAACCGGATTATCAATCCCTGCTTGCCATCGCCATCGAAGAAGCGCGGCAAGGACTTGCCGAAGGGGGCATTCCGATTGGCGCAGCTTTATTCGATGGTCAAGGGCAGCTTCTCGGGCGCGGACATAATCGCCGCATACAGGAAGACGACCCCTCTGTTCATGGTGAAACCGATGCGTTTCGCAAAGCCGGACGACAGCGCAGTTATCGCGACAAAATTATGGTAACGACGCTGGCGCCCTGTTGGTACTGTAGCGGCCTGGTCTATCAATTTAGAATCGGCACCGTGGTGGTCGGCGAATCGGTAAACTTTTCGGGCGGCGTCGCCTGGCTCAAAGAGCGCGGTGTGCAGGTCATTGATTTGCAATCCGCCGAGTGCATTCAACTGCTGGGTGAATATATTTCCGCCCACCCGGAAGTCTGGAACGAGGACATCGGCGAAACCTAATCAGGATGCCGGAGTGAAGCCGTGAGGCGCGGTCGTCTGTTTTCAATTGGCCTGTGTTCATCAATGAACCTCATCGGTGAGACCAGAAAGCAAGCGATGTGGATTACCCGCCCTTTACCCCTTCCCTGCTGCGGTGGGCTCGGTTGCTTGATAACACTGCATCTTTACAAACCCCTCGTTGCCTTGTATAAACTTTGGCGCGCCCGCGAAGCGCAAAGCAAATTCCTCAATCTTCTGATTAGCAAATATACCAGTGGCATTACAAAACGCGTCGCCATTCGCTTGCTTAACCAAATGGGTGACCAGTGATTGAACGTCGACCGCGCAAACTGATGGAACGCGACACCCGGACTTCTTTATGGAATTAGCTGAAACTGTAAGCGACGAAACCAAGCCGAAAAAGCTCTATCAGCATCTCTACTTTCAAGTGCTCGCGGCGATTTTAATTGGCGCTTTACTGGGATATTTCTTCCCTGCGGTGGGAGAAAAGATGAAACCGTTTGGCGATGGCTTCATCAAACTCATCAAGATGTTGATTGCGCCGATTATTTTTCTCACCGTTGTGGTTGGCATTGCGACGATTGGCGATTTGAAAAAGCTGGGGCGCGTCGGGCTAAAATCGCTCATCTATTTTGAAGTGGTTACCACCCTGGCGCTGGTCATCGGACTCATCGTCGTCAGACTGTTTCATCCCGGCCGAGGCATCAACGCTGACGCTTCGACGCTCGATATGAAAGCTGTCGAACAATATGCCACCTCTGCAAAATCGCAATCCACGGTTGAATTTTTTCTCCACATCATTCCCGATACACTCATCGGCGCGTTCGCACAGGGCGAGATTTTACAGGTGCTGCTCATCGCGATTCTCTTCGGACTGGCGCTTGCCAGGATGGGCAAGCTCGGCGAAATGGTCCTGGATTTAATGGAAAAGTTGAGCCGGGTGTTCTTTGGCATCATCGCTATCATTATGAAAGCCGCGCCGCTCGGCGCCTTCGGAGCCATGGCCTTCACCATCGGCAAATATGGACTCGGCACCTTATTGCCGCTCATGAAAGTGATGCTTTGTGTCTATATCACCTGCGCCGTCTTTATTTTTGGTTTGTTGGGAATAATTGCCCGCGCCAACGGCTTCAGTTTGCTGGCGTTTTTACGTTATATCCGCGAAGAGATTTTGATTGTCCTCGGAACTTCGTCTTCGGAATCGGCGCTGCCGCGTTTGATGCAGAAACTCGAAAAGCTGGGCTGCGCAAAATCGGTTGTCGGTTTAGTGGTGCCTTCCGGCTACTCGTTCAATTTAGATGGCACGTCAATTTATCTGACCATCGCGGCCATTTTCGTCGCTCAGGCGACGAACACCGATTTAACGCTCGCGCAGGAACTGGGAATTTTGGCTGTGCTCTTGCTCACCTCTAAAGGCGCTGCCGCCGTAACCGGCGGCGGTTTCATTACGCTTGCGGCAACCCTTTCCAGCACCGGCGTGATTCCGGTCGCCGGATTGACGTTGCTCATAGGCATTGACCGCTTCATGTCCGAAGCCCGCGCCATCACCAACCTTATCGGCAACGGCGTCGCGACGATTGTGGTGGCCCGTTGGGAAGGCGAGTTCGACGCGCAAAAAGCCGCCCTCGTTTTGAAAGGCAGCGCCGAAGCCCATGACCGACAAGACCATCCATTGGACGGTGCTGACATCGTGACCGCAGAGGTCATCGCCGCAGGTGATGAGGCGCAAGGGTGAGTGGACCGTTCGTTCATTTTCAATATGCCTGTAACCCTTAATGAACTTAAGTTGCCAGCCAAGCAGGCCAGGGATGCGGCCTCAGGTCGCCCCTTTATCTCCCATTGCGCTTGAAGAGAGTTGAGGGTTTCAATTACGATTTTTCACGTTGATAACAACTCAAGTTGATAACAACTCAAGTTGATAACAACTTGAGTTGATAGCAACTCAGGTTGATAACAATCCTCCATCACCGGAGCAACCCGACGGCCGCGTGAGGGATAACCTTAAAGTCGGAGAATTAAAAATGACCATGATGAACCAATTACTCTCGGCCGTTTCGCGGGCTTACCTGCAAACTTGCCGAAAACCCAGAAACTGAACGGGTCAACGAACTTCCCCGTCGGGGACGACCAGAGACCCAAAATTTAACAGGTTCAGGAGCACCCTGCCGAGGTTTACCTTGCCTTAATCAGACGAGGCGGCTTGCTTTCCTGAACCGGAAAGCGAGTGACTCGTCTACATGAATAAAATCAAGCTCTACATTGTCGCGCTCTGCGGCATCGCTTTAATTTTTCTTAACACCGCCGTCGCGCAAAACGCGCCTCCTAACCCGGAGCCTTCCAAACCCGACGCTCATAGCGACGGCACAAAATCAGAAAAACCGCCCGAACCCGTGCCTTCCGCCAGTGAAGTCGAAGCCCTCAAACATCGCCTTGATGAAGTCGAAAGCCAAAATCGA
>JBIOWC010000009.1:0-6103 GCA_044868105.1 Blastocatellia bacterium | reverse complement strand
AAGTAAGGCGTGAAATCAAGTCGGGATGAATGATGAAAATGAAGGGGTGACTTTATTTGAGTGGTCTCGCGCAAATTGCCGCCTTGCCAAGGCACATCAATTTATTGTCGCACACAAGTTGGCAATCAGCGCCGTTGGGGCTCACCCCTTCATTCTTTCAACTCTTCTATTGGAGGGTGACTTTGAGAATACGCCCGGTGAAAATTTCGCTGATAAAAATGTCGCCGGTCTCTTCGTCGAAAGCCAGGCTGGTCGGGGAGTTCAACCCACCCGTAACCACTATCGGAGATGCCGTCGGCGCACTGAATAACAACAATCTTCCGGGTTGTGATTGCAACATATTGGCGCTGAATTCCAAGACCAGAAACTGGCGTTGACCATCTTCACGGTCAATCGGCAGCACATCAATGGCCGAGGTCAAGCCGCCAATGAAGGTCGTTTGACTGTTATTTGCAAGATTGACTTTACGGACTTCGGAATTGCCGGGAGCAAACGGGAAGCCTGTCAGATAGGTCAACAACAACTGTTTGCCCAGCAGGCGAATGCTATCCGGCACCGCATCAACCACCGGCGGACCAAAGGGCAGCGGATTGGCTTTCGGCGCCAAGTGGGTGAGCACGCTGACCTCTCGGTCTTTCAAGCCGACGGTGTAGACGACATTTCGACTGGCGTCCGTCACATACATGGTCTTGCCGTTGATGACGATGCCAAAGGGATTCGAGGCGCGCACATTACCGGCAAAATTCGGGCGCGGTTCAAATACATAATTCGGGAAATTAGCCAGCACTTCCAGGGTCAGCGTTTCACCGCTCGAATTCGATAACGCCAATTTCGGTTTGACCAGAAATTTCTCTCTATCGGCCGGGGTAAAGGAAAAGTTGCCGGCGCTCTCTTCGACATAGGTGCTCAGTTTCAAGGTCAGCACGGAACTGAGCCAGGGCGAGGCGGGGCTGGGATTAGGGATTTCGGTGCCCTGTACAGGGCCGGCCAGGGTTCCATCGCCGCCGCCAATGCAGACATAAAGGGTGTTGCCTTTAAGCGCTAACCCGGATGGTCCCGAAGGGTCTTGACCGCCGGTTGCCGTGTTTATCCCGGAAGGCAACCCGTCTATCAAGGTTCGCCGGTTGCCGTTGCGGTCAACAATAGAGACCCGTCCGCTGTTGGGCGTGGTGCCGGTTTCGGCTACCAACAGGTTGCCCCCCGGTGCGTTGATAATTTTCGCGGGAAAACTTAAACCCGAAGCGAAAGTTGTCGCTTGTTGAGCGCTGCCGCTGAGGCTCGCAAATAACAGTGTAAGGATGCTTAAAAGGGTCATTATCCATGATTTCTTTTTCATGTTCTTCTCTCCTGATATGCAGTGCGCAAATTGAATATTCTTTCCATTGGCTTGCGCAGCAAGGTTGATTGTGATTTGGCAACCCCCCGGTTGCCTTCAACACATAAGGCGAGAATAGAAGGCCAAACCAATCACGAGTTGAAAAATTTTTCTGAAATTATTTGGCGCGAGGGAAACGCGGAGGTCTTTGAGAGCGCAAACCGATTATCTGCGCTCTCAAACTCATAGGGCCAGCGGTTTGAATCAATGTTTGAAGTGGCGCATCCTGGTAAGCACCATCGCCAGATTATGTTCGTTGGCGGCGGCGATCACTTCTTCATCGCGCATCGAACCGCCCGGTTGAATGATGGCGGTAATACCGGCACGCGCCGCTTCATCAACGCCGTCGCGAAATGGAAAGAAGGCATCCGAGGCGAGCACAGTTCCCGCCAGCGGCAATTGCGCTTTCAGGGCACCGAGCTTGACCGAATCTACGCGGCTCATCTGCCCCGCGCCGACCCCGACGAGTTGCCCTTCGCGAGCATAAACGATGGCGTTCGATTTGACGTGCTTGCAGATAACCCAGGCGAAGCGCAGGGCGCGCATCTCATCTTCGGTCGGCTCACGCTTGGTAACGATCTCCAACTTCGCCTCGTCAAGCACTCCGCGATCTTTGTCTTGAATGAGCAACCCGCCGCTGATTGAACGAATGTCATATTGTTCGCCGGTCGCCGCGTGGGCGCGCATCACCCGTAGATTTTTTTTGCTTTTGAAGATGGCGAGCGCGGCTTCCTCGTAATCGGGGGCCACAATCGCTTCAAAGAAAGTTTCCGCAATCTGGCGCGCTGCGGCTTCCGTCACCGGGCGATTAAAGCCGATGATGCCGCCGTATGCTGAAACCGGATCGGTGGCTTTCGCCTGTTCAAATGCCGCTTGCACATCCTGCCCGAGCGCCGCGCCGCAAGGATTCGTGTGTTTAATGATGCAGCAAGCGGTATCGGGAAAATCGCTGGCCAGCGCCCAGGCCGCTTCGAGGTCAATCAGGTTATTGAATGAAAGCTCGCGGCCCTGCAATTTTTCAGCGCCGGCAATTCCCTGCTCTTGCGCGTCCTTTACATAAAGCCCGGCGCGTTGGTGGGGGTTTTCACCGTAGCGCAACTTCATCTCTTTTTTCACAAAGAATGAAAGCGTCGCCGGTAGTTCATCAGGCCGCTTTTCAACCTTGAGCGTCTGCTGTTCTTCATCAAACACCATGGACCCGTTCAAGAAATCGGCGATGGCCGCGTCGTAACGCGCCGTCGTATCGAAGGCCTGTTTGGCCAAGCGAAAACGGGTTGCCCGTACCAGACTTCCGTCATTGGCATCCATCTCGTCGGCCAGGCTCGCATAATCGGCGGGCGCCGTGACGACGGCAACATCGTGAAAATTTTTCGCTGCCGAGCGAATCATCGAAGGTCCGCCGATGTCTATATTTTCAATGGCCTCTTCGGCCGTGACTTCTGGTTTGGCAACGGTTTCGCGAAACGGGTAGAGATTCACGACGACCATATCAATATATTCGATGCGGTTTTCGGCAACCTGTTGTTGATGTTCTCGGTTGTCGCGTATGGAAAGGAGTCCGCCGTGAACTTTCGGGTGCAGGGTTTTGACGCGCCCGCCTAAAATTTCAGGAAAGCCTGTGAGGTCTGAAATGTCGCGGACTTCAAGTCCGGCCCCACGAAGCAAGGCGGCGGTGCCGCCGGTTGAGATGATTTCCACCCCATGGTTTTTGAGTCGTCCGGCAAATTCGATCAGGCCGGTTTTATCTGAAACGCTAATCAGTGCGCGAGTGATTTTTTTCAAGCTGATGTCTCCTCTGGCAGAAAATAAGAATTGGTTAGGACTGCTAAGGCGAAACTTTAGCACAGTAGAGGAACGTCAAGAAAATGCTGGCCTAGCAGTTTGAGGGTTTCCAGGGCCGGTTTTCCGGCTTGCCACCAGGATAAAGGAGCGACCGACAGCGGTTAAAGTTTAACCTCTTGAGCTGCCCTGCAGGTTCAGGTTTTAACCAGGCGCTTGAACCAGCCCGACCGGCGCGCCGAGAAATTCGCCATAGCGGTTGAGGGCCGGTTGCAGGGCGCGGATTTGCGGCTTGCTGAGTTTTGCGAAAGGCGTTGGCGTCAGCACCACTTCAGCTTTTTTGACGGCACGTTTCCAGGTGCCGACGACTTGCCCGTCGATGACAATAATCGGGCTGAAAATGCCATTTCTGCCAATCGCCAGTTTGGCATAATCAGGCGCCAGCACGGCGCTGCGGTCTTTATAAGCAACCGTGTACTCATCATACGATGGCAACAGATAGGCGGTGGGCGAAGGGTCTTTAACGAGTTCCGCAGGCGGCGCAAGCCAGTAGGTTTGCTTATCAAGCGTCTCTTTTATAAGGTGCGATTTTGCCAGTTCAATAGCGGCTCTGGCATCGCTCGTTAAGAGTCCTGACCACCAGATGAAATCCTGTAAGGTCGCCGGGCCGTGGCTGGTAAAGTAACGCCGCGCGAGTTCCGCCAGCGCCTCGTCGCGTTCCCGGCCTTTCGCCTGCGGGGCCCATTCATCGAGCAGGGTGAAGGTCGGGTGCTTGCCGTCGCGCGCCCCAAAACAGACGGTATAGTCGTGCGCCAGCCGCCACAAAATATGCAACCCGCGCCCGCCTTTGGTTGGGATACGCGCCGCTTCCAACAGCTGATAAATCGCCTCGCGCCGGAGTTGTTTGCCGCCTTCAAGGGCGCCGATAATTAACGCTTTGCTGCGCGCGAAAGTCTTTCCGTCAATGCCAAAATCCCGTTCCAGACGCCGCAATTGATTGGCCGCGACGCGCGGCATCAGAAGCTCAAGCATCCAGCGACAATCGGCCGCCGCAACAAAATGCAAGGTGCCGCGCATCGGCCAGGTGCGGACCAGCGTTTTTTCGGCAACCGCCTGTTCGATAGCGCGTTCGGTCGCCTCACGCATACGTAACCCGATAGCCCACAGCGCCCCTGTATAATCCTGCGCCTGAATGGCGCCGAACCACGCGACAACTTCACTGGGCCGTTCAAACAGGGGTCTGGAAATATACTGGTTAAAGAGTCGTTGGTGAGCAATGTTCAAATTTGTCATGGCTTGTTAGTATAACGTACTTTGATGTTCTTACAGCCGATCAACCTTGAAGGAGTGTTTGTTCATGAGATTATTTTTTCTTTGTTGGTTAGGGTTATCCTTAACCGCTGCGAACGTCTTTGGGCAATCGCACGAAGTGGTGCGCGTCAGCGAAGCAAACGCCAATCAACCGGCTGAAGTATCCATCGCTATCAATCCCACCAATCCGAATAATATCATCGGCGTTTCATTCCAGGTCGCCGGCCCCGGCGGCGTCAGTAATTTCGCTTATGTGACCGCAGATGGCGGCAAGACCTGGAAAACTATCGCCACCAAAAATCTCAAAGGCATCACCCAGGGCGACGATGTCATCACTTTCGATGCCAATGGTGCAGCCCACCACGCGTTCATTGCTTTTGCAGGCATCCGCGTACCCAGACCGCGCCGCGCCGTAACCGGCATCATTGTCAATACCACCAGAGATGGCGGCGCAACCTGGGAAGAACCGGTGCCGGCAATTGACCATATCAACAGTGTCACCCCTTTTGAAGATAAACCGGCAATCGCGACGGATATGTCGGCCGCTTCGCGATTCAAAAATAATCTCTATCTCGCCTGGACGCGCTTTGATGAATATCAAGGCGATGGCTTTAAGGGCACAGAAGCGGATTGCAAATCGCACATCTTTTTTACGGCTTCGCGTGACGCGGGCAAAACCTTCGCCATGCCGTTCAGGATTTCCGACACCACGGGTGATTGCGCCGATGGCGACAACACCTTGGAAGGCGCTGTGCCCGCAGCCGGCGTAAACGGCGAAGTCTTTGTGGTGTGGGCCGGGCCGAAAGGCTTGTACTTCGATAAATCATTAGACGGCGGCGTGACCTTCGGCAAAGACAAAATCATTGGCGACATGCCGGGCGGTTGGGAGATCGATATGGAAGGCGTTGAGCGTTCCAACGGCATGCCGGTCACGAAAGTTGATATCAGCAACAGCGCGCATCGCGGCACGATTTATGTCAACTGGGTTGACCAGCGCAACGGCGACACCGATGTCTTTTTAATGTCCTCAAAAGATGGCGGCGACAGCTGGTCGCCGCCCCTGCGGGTCAATGATGACAAGCTGAAGAACGGCAAAGCGCAGTTTCTCACCTGGATGGCGGTTGACCCGGTAGATGGCGCCATCAACATCGTCTTTTATGACCGTCGCGACACCACCGGCACCAAAACGGGACTCACCCTGGCGCGCAGTATTGACGGCGGGAAAACCTTTGTCAATCACCGGGTCAACATCGAACCGTTCGAGTGCAACAAAGAGGTATTTTTCGGTGACTACATCAGCATTGATGCTTACGGCGGGCTGGTCACCCCGTTCTTCATGCACTTCGTTGACCCTAAAAAACTGGCGGTTTCAGCGGCCCTCTTCCGCTTCAAACCCGGCACGCAGGAAAGTATGAAGTAGGAACGCTGAACGATGAACTATAAGAATGAAGAGAAAAGTTCCTGATTCTTTCACTCTTCACTTTTATACTTCACCGTTCCTACTTCATTATTCTCCTCATCGTTCATCCTTCATCGTTACTTAATCACTCCCGGTTGCAGGGTGCTTAAACGAATCTTGCGTTGAATGTTGATGTCGCCTTCTTCGTCGTAAATTTGCAAGGCAATCACCGGGTCTGT
>JBIOWC010000008.1:0-26475 GCA_044868105.1 Blastocatellia bacterium | reverse complement strand
TTTTGCATAACTTTGTCTGGCATCGGCGCTGGACTTGGAGCGACCGGGATGTGGCGCGTTGCGGCGCGCTACTGTTGAAGTTCAATCTGACAAATGGCGCGCTGTCCTTAATTGGCAATCTGATTTTTATGTGGTTCCTGGTCGGTGCGGCGGGATTGGATGCGCGGCTCGCCAATCTGATTACAATTTCAATATGTGCTCTGGCAAATTTTCTGCTCTCGGATAAATTTGTTTTCACTTGAGCCGTTCAGCGCTCGCGTCTTGCGGCTTCCATTGAGAATGACGGAACAGACGGAAATCATGACTGAAATGACGCAAAGCCCTGAACCTCAGGTCATCGTAAATTGCCATCGGTTGCTGCCGTATGTTTCGCCTGGCTTTCTATTTGCCAGTAGTGGGTCAGGATGAAATAGGTTGGCCAGCGATGGGCGCTAAATAAGTAAAGTCCCGCCCAACGACCAGTAAACAGTGATCTCTGGACAAGTAAAAAGTTATCTCTGGACAAGTAAAAAGTGATCTCCGGATTAGACGGAAAAGGCGGATAAAGCGCTATCGGCTGGGGCGGATAAATCGCCATCCGTCTTTTCCGCCCCATCAGAAGTTAACCTTGTCGCTGACAACAGACCGCCGTTCCTTTAACGATAATTATTTTCATTCCCCTATTTTCACACTGACCCATTACCTATTTGCCCGGTAGTTTGTATTCTGCCTTATTGACGAAATTCAACCCGCAATAGACAATCACCATTCCATTATCTGCTAAGCAAGATGACCGGGTCTTGGGCGAGCAATCTGTAGATCTGAAATTGAGTCTAACTGCGTGAATAAACTAGACCGCCTGGTTTGGGCCGAAGATATAACACTGATTTCTTATGGTGTCCGCATTGGTATTCGCGCCAACCGGCGCGGCGTGCTGGAATCAGTATTGCCGTTTCTTCCGCCTGATTGGAAGCCTGCTGCCGCCGCTGGCGCCATTACGCGTTTATATTCGCTGATTGCCGAACCCGACGCCTCAAAATCCAGCGCCGGGCTTGAAAACCTGGTTTATGCAAATGCCCGGCGCATTGCTCGCACAAGCCAGTGGAGTCAAGCCTTGGATGCATTTGAATCCGACCTCCAGCTTCATATTGCGGAAATGTCGCCGCGCCGGGTGTTTGTGCATGCGGGGGTCGTCGGTTTGCGTGGCAAAGCCATTGTCATACCGGGGCGTAGCTTTAGTGGCAAGACGACCTTGACGGCGGCGCTGGTAAAAGCCGGCGCGCGCTATTATTCGGACGAATATGCCGTTTTGGATAGAGCCGGACGGGTGCATCATTATGCCCGCCCGCTAGCCGTACGTGAAAACGGGCAACTGGCAAAACCAACCAAATATCAAGTCGAAGCGCTGGGCGGGCGTTGCGGGCATAAGCCGCTTCCGGTCGGATTGGTTATCGTCAGTCATTATCAGGATGGCGCGCAGTGGCGACCGCGCCGGCTTTCGGCAGGCCAAGGAGCGCTCGCCCTTTTGGCGAATACGGTTTCAGCGCGGCGCAATCCGGAAACCCTGCTCGCCACTTTGCAAAAAGTGGTGTTGAATACGCCGATACTGCAAAGCAAACGCGGCGAGGCTCAACAAGTTGTAGAATTTATTTTATCCCAGTTTGCATAGGGCATGGGGGTAAAGCTAAAAAACTGTAACAGTTGACAAGCCCTCAAAAACAATAGTATAACCCTCACTACCAAATTGCTTGTTGGTTGGCAAATTATATTGAGGTTGGGAGTAGGCATGAAAAACACACAAAAAGTCATAAAACCCGTAGCAAAAACCGATGGGCTTGTCACTCAAGAACTCGCTGATGAATTGCTGGTCTATGATGAACGAAAGCATAAAGCTCATTGCCTGAATACCACTGCTTGGAAAGTATGGGAAGAGTGCAACGGTGAAAATAGTGTCGCCGAAATCAGCCAACGAACAAGTAGAAAATTGAACGCCTCGGTTGATGAAGAGCTGGTCTTGTTGGCGCTCGCCGAACTGGGGAAAAACGGATTATTGAAAGAAACTGTTGCTCTAGATGCCATGAGCCGACGCGCCATGATGCGCCGACTGGGTATTGGAGCCGCGATTGCTATTCCCGCCGTGACTTCAATTATCGCGCCGAGAGCTGTGACGGCGGCCACTTGCATTGCCTCCGGGCAACCTTGCACCACCAGCCCACAGTGTTGTTCAGGGGTTTGCAGTGCCAGCACCTGCGCTTAAAGCGGGCAAAATTTTCGCAAGCAATTTTTTGCTTTAACAAATTGTCCTTCCATGGGAAGCAATGACCAGTTCCCGCGCCAGACCTCAACTTGGGAAGCTCATTGCTAAAGTTTTAACCGGAACTTGGCGGGCCTCTCTGCCACCACTCAATATTTCTTCTGAAGAACTGGAATCCATTGCCCTGTTATTGCTGCAATCTGGATGTGCGGCGCTCGCCTGGCGGCGCATCCGCGAAACCCCCTTGCAGACCTTGCCGGTTGCCGAAGAATTACGCCAGGCTTATCGCCTGCATGCGCTACAGGTGAAGCTTCACGAAGCGGCGATTAGCCGCGTGCTCACGGCGTTGAACGAAGCCGGCCTGGAAGCGATTTTGATAAAAGGCTGGGCGGTCGCCAGGCTTTATCCGCAACCGGGACTGCGCCCTTATGGAGACATAGACCTCTGTTTTAGACCTCATCAGGTGGCCGCAGCAGAAAAGATTCTTGAGCGCTTTACCCTGGAAAATTTCGTGGTTGATCTCCACGCAGGGTTTTCAAGGGTGGATAACCTCGATGAGGATAGCCTGTTTGACCGTTCGAGAGTCGAACCGTTGGGCGATCTCAAGGTTCGGCTGTTAAGCCGGGAAGACGAATTGCGAATTCTCTGTACCCATCTGCTTCGCCACGGAGGGTGGCGACCGCTGTGGTTATGCGATGTGGCGGCGGCGCTCGAATCGCTGCCGGCGACTTTCGATTGGCCGCGCTTTTTCGGCCAAGATCAGGTGCAGGCCGATTGGCTGGCCTGCACGATGGGCCTGGCGCATCAGTTGTTAGGCGCAGAGATAGGGCATACGCCGGTTGCCGAGCGCGCCCGCCATCTGCCCTCCTGGTTGGTGCCTCAAGTGCTGAAAAATTGGCAGAGTTTTCTGGCGCATGATCGCCCGATGATTACCTATTTGCGTCATCCGAAAGCTCTGCCACAGGCGGTTAAAAACCGCTGGCCCGACCCCATACAGACAACGATTATTCATGGGCTACCGCTTGATGAATCTTCGCGGTTGCCGTATCAATTGAGCGATGTCTTTTTCCGCGCGATTAAATTGTTTAAGGCGTTGCCTGAGGCGTTCAAAAAATAGTTGCGAGGTGAGGATGGGGAATCTGGCAGGCCCAAGTGCGACGCCCGGAAATCCGTGCCGCTACCGTGCTTGACGCATCATGCATCGCGACATTATGCTTTTGCTGCCTGTTGAATTGATCGTCCAAATGAGCCTTGCCAAGGTTAAACTTAGACCGGGATTTTTTCCGGCAAGCCAGCAACTCATGGGCCTTCGCAAGAGAAATTGCTGCGAAAAAATTGTGACGCAGGGTTTATGTGAAATATAGATAGTCTCCCGAATCCTCTACGGTTTATCGAGTCCCTTTACCCCCAATGAATTTATTGAACGATTGTGAAGGTATCGCGCACAATGGACTCGATAGGCAAAAGAGGTGCGCTCCCTTATCTTGTACAACGGTCGCTTCCGGCGATTTCCCGCAAGGGTTCAACCAAGGAAAGGTATAGTTTGTCTTCATTCAAAAAAGCGACAGCCAGGAAGGCGATAACCTTGCAAATCAATCTATCTCATCTGTTTGTCAGATTGATGTTCCTGCTTTTGGTTTTAGCCGCTTGTGCATTCCTCGTTCAATTAACCCTCAAAAATTATCTCGTTGGCGTTCTCACGGATGACAGCGCGCCACTTGAACGCGATAAGCTTCTGGCAACCATTCAGGCGTTTCCAGACTCGCCGCGTTTGAATGCCCGGCTTGCCGAAGCTGAACTGTTGAACCTCAACGCTGACCGTGACCTCGAAAGCGCGGCGTATTATAATCAACGCGCCATCAATCGTTCGCCGTACAACTATGAATATCGGTTGATCCTGGCGTCGATTGAAGAGGCCAGAGGCCATCGCGAAGCCGCCGAACAGGCGCTCAGAAAGGCTCAGGAGCTGGCGCCGGCAAATTCCGACATTCGCTGGCGAATCGGCAACCTGCTGGTGCGGCGCGGCCAGCTTGACGAGGCCTTGCCACAATTTAAGCAGGCGCTTTCGACGCGCAACGATATTCTGGCGGGGACGCTGGATTTAATCTGGCGCGCTTCGCGCGGCAATGTTGAAACGGTTCAATCGGTGGTTCGCGACGAGACCAGCGCCAAATTGATTCTGGCGCAATTTTGGGTTACGCAAAAAAAGATAGCCGAAGCCGCCAAAGTCTTTGCCAGTATAGACCGCAAAGCGCGCCTCCTGGCGCCAGAAAGCACGCAGATACTGGAGCGCATCATGCAAGCCGGTTCCTGGACGGAAGCCAAAGCGCTTTGGTTGGGCGTGGTCAACGATAGCGACACGCCGCCGACGGATGCGGTTTGGAATGGCAGTTTTGAAGCCGATGTTTTAAAAAATTTCATGCAGTTTGATTGGCAGATCAGCCGTTCCGATTATGCGCGCTTTAGCATTGATACAACGACCGCGCATGCCGGTTCGCGGTCGCTGAAAATCGAATTTGTCGGCAAAGATACCCCGCGCTTTGATAAAGAGATTAAACAGACCGTGGTCTTGCAAGCGGGCAAAAAATACCGGCTCGATTATTTTGTAAAAACCGATAAGTTCACCGCCTTTTCTGCGCCCGGCGATTTGGTGGTCGCGCTGATGGATTTGAAAACCCAGACGGAGGTGGCTAAATCGCCAGCCATTGGCGCGGGGACAGTTGATTGGAAACTTGTCAGCCTGGAATTTGTGGCGCCGGTTGGTTCCAGCGGGTTTCTTCTTACGGTCAAGCGGGCGCCACAATTTAGCTATGACGAACCGACGAAAGGCAGTGTGTGGTTGGATGATTTCAGTCTTCAAGAACAATGAGTAAAGCCGAGAAGATATTTTCCCGATTCGTGGCTTTGCCAGCGCAAAAATGCTAGTATCACAATCTCGTAATTAAGCTCTGCAAAATATTTATTTAAGTTTCGTAATTGACTGATTCAACTCTTATCCGTGCCATTATTAGCATGAAAGCTCTTGTTAAGAGGTATAGAAGTATGAAGCACAATTTAAGCAACACCTTCCACCACTCTTCGAGATTCGTTGTTTATTTGATTGCCCTCGCGCTATTGATAAGCACACCGCTAACCCACAGCGCGCAAGAGCGCCGGCAGCCGCAATTGAAACCGCCGCCGCAACAAGCGAGTGACCCGGTAACTTCCGGGGTGATTATTTCGCCTGACGTAGATTACCGCATCGGGCCAAGTGATGTCATAGAGATTCAAGTCGAAGATGCGCCGCGTCTGTGCGGCTCGCATCGCGTCAGCGCCAAAGGCAACATCGTGTTGCCGTATCTTAAACGCATCAACATTCTCAACAAAACCACCGAAGAGATTGAAAACTTTATCGCCGAAGGACTGCGCGGACGTTATTTGAAAGACCCGCAAGTCCACGTCACGGTTTTAAATACCTTCAGCCGCATGTTTTTTATTCAAGGTTCGGTGCGTCGTCCGGGCACCTATTACATCGAAGGCCGACCGACCCTGGTGAAATTGATTTCAGCAGCCGGCGGATTGAATGATAACTACGGCTCGACGGCTTATATTCTGCGCGAACTGAAAGGCGAAAAAGAAGAGGCGGCGCTAAAGGGCGAAACTTCATCCCCAGCGCTAAAAGGCGAAACTTCGCCGCCCGCTGCCCAACCCGCAGTGGCCAGCGAAAATAAGCCCGCCGAGGCTGCGGGCGGGGAGCCGGCCGGCAAAGCCGATTATGATTTGATACCGGTCAGTATGGGCAAATTTCTCAAAGGGCAAATCAACGAAGTGACGGCAACCTTGCAACCCGGAGACATTGTAAATATTCCGTCTACGGATGTATTCTTTGTCGCCGGTGAAGTTCACCAACCCGGCGAATTCGCGCTCAAAGAAGGCACCACGCTGAGGCAAGCGATCTCTCTGGCGCAGGGCGTAACCTTCGATGCGGCTTCCGGCAAAGGCGTCATTTTCCGCGAAGAACAGGCGGGAAAACGCATTGAAATCGCTGTTGACATTGGCGGCGTCATGAATGGCAAAAAAGATGACATCGCGATTATGCCGAACGACATCGTCATTGTGCCCAACAGCCGTTGGAAGTCTGTAACCGGTGCCGTGTTGCGCGCCTTCAGCACCAATTCGGCGCGCCTGCCAATTCGTTATTAAATTTGAGATTGGCCTTGCGAGCCAAGCCGCGCCGCCCCAATCGCAAAAGTTTTCAGGAGACTCGTCTATGTCTGACGAAAAAGTTGAATTAGAAAAAATAGATTCCCAAGAAGCGCTTCCCGTAGAGCTTGAGAATCTCTCCCCGCGCTATCCCACCCTTGCAGGACAGATGAACAGCGGGTCATACGGCTACGGTTATGGTTATGGTGAGGACGAAAAACATCACCTGCGCGATTTGTTGCGTATCGTGCGTCGTCGCAAATGGTTGATTGCCACTCTGGTTCTGATTATTACGACGCTGGTTACCATCGAAATGTATCGCACCAAATCCATCTATGAATCTTCTGCGATGGTTGAAATCGGCAAAGACAGCAACGTCAGTATGCGACAGGGCGATCTGGCGGTGAATGAAGAATACGACCCCTTTTATCAGGTCAACATCAAAACTAAGATTCTCTTTTTGAAAAGTCCCAATCTGCTGGAACAGGTAGTCGTCAATCAAAAACTTTATGACAACCCGCAATTTATGAGAGCGGGGGGCAAAAAATCGGTTCGTGAAGCGTTAGAAACCATCCTGCAAGGCTTCGGTAAAAAAGCTGAAGAGCCCAAACCGGAAGTGGTCAGCCCGGTTCCGACCATGGCCATTCAGCCCGATGACCACGAAGCTCTTCTGCCGTATGTCAACGCCATTCTGGGCGGCTTGACAATCGAACCGGTAAAAGAGACTCGCGCCATCCGCGTTTCCTATACCCACAATGACCCGAAGATTGCCCGCCTCGTAACGGAGGGCATAACCGAAGCTTTTCTGGATTCCAATATTGAAAGAAAGGTCGGGAAGTTTAAGCAGACGGCCAAGTGGCTCGAAGAATCCGCCAACAAATTAAAAGCCCAAGCTGAAAAAGCCGAAGAAGACCTGGCCAATTATGCGCGCACCCACAATATCTACAATACCGAAGGCAATAATACTTTAACCACCGAAAAGCTTACGCGCCTGCACGACCAATGGCTCAAAGCGCAACAGGAGACCCTGGTCAAGCGCTCGCTCTATGAAGAGGTGAAAGCCGGGCGCGTGAAAGATTTGCCGGAAGCGTTTGCGGATATGGTTTATAAATCGGCGCCGCGGCTGGCGACCTTGCAAACGCAACTTGCGGAACTGGAAAAGAAACGTGCCGGGCTGGCGACCAAGTATGGTCCCGATTACCCGGATGTCATCGAGAACAACGAACAGATTGTTGCCGTAAAAGAGCAGATTGCCGAAAATACCAAATTGCTTGAACGGCAAATGCAGGCCGATTATGAGCGGGCGCTCAGCGATGAACAGACCATCAAGAAACAACTGGAGGCGGCTAAGGTTGAAGCCGTTCAACAAAATCAAGACGGCGCAGAATACAACCTCAAGAAACAAGAAGTCGCAACCAATCGCAAGCTCTATGATGATTTCATGGGCAAGAGCAATCAGGCGAATTTGCAAATTCAGGAGCAGCAGAATAATTTGCGGGTCATTCAGGCGGCGCAATTGCCGTTGGGGCCGGCCGGCCCGAACCGCTTTCGCGCCATTTTGTTGAGTCTGATTTTAAGTTTGGGCGTCGGCGTCGGCCTTGCCCTCATGCTCGAATATCTCGATAACACGGTGAAGACGGTCGAAGATGTCGCGCGTTATGCGCAACTACCGGCACTGGGAATTATTCCGGCGCGCATCGGCTCCGCCTCGCGCAAAGGTATATCAAAGGGGAAAGCGGCGGCCAACGGGCACGGGAAATTACAAGTCGCCACCCCGGGCGCCGTGCCGCGCAATTCGCAACTGATGGCGCTTGACCAACGCTCTTCGGCTGCTGAAGCCTATCGCGTGCTGCGCACCTCTGTGCTGCTTTCGACCGCCGGGCAACCGCCGAAACTGATTCTCGTTACCAGCGGACAACCCGGCGAAGGCAAAACGACAACCGCGGCAAATACGGCCGCCTCGCTGGCGCAACTCGGGGCCTCGGTCTTGATAATTGATTGCGATTTACGCCGTCCGGCGATGCACAAAGTATTTGGCACGGACAACACCATCGGGCTATCAACCTATCTGTCGCGCGACATCACCCTTGATAAAGTGATTCAGAAATTGCCGATAGACAATCTCCATTTTCTGCCGAGCGGTTCGATTCCGCCAAACCCTGCCGAACTCATCAGCTCCGAAAAGATGAGAGAATTGTTACAAACGCTCTGCAAAACCTATGACCATATTTTGATAGATTCGCCGCCTCTTATTAACGTCACCGACCCGGTGATTCTTTCAACCCTGGTTGATGGGGTCATGCTGGTTGTGCACGGCGGCAAGAGCACGCGCGATGTCGTGCGCCGCGCGCGACAGGAATTGACGGGCGTCGGCGCGAAGGTCTTCGGCGTGGTCTTGAACAACGTAGATTTGAAACGCGAAGGTTACAACGATTATTACTACTATCGTTACTACGGCAACTACGAACAGGATGAAGCTGCCGGAGATTGACATCTAAGGAAATTGTCGAGGCCTTGAAATGAAAAAAAGAGCCGGGCAGATTCTTGTCCGGCTCTTTTATTTTGAACCCTTATGTGCGGAATCGCCGGACTATATAAATTTAATCAAACGACAACGCTTGACGACCTCAGTGCCGTGCGGCGAATGAATGATGGGCAAGCGCATCGCGGGCCTGATGCGGAGGCCGTGCTCGCCCTCCCGTTTGCGGAGAGCGTGGCGGTGCTCGGGCATCGCCGTCTGGCCATCATTGACCTGTCTGAAGCCGGCAAACAGCCCATGGCAAATGCCGCAGAAACGGTTTGGATTGTTTATAACGGTGAGGTGTACAACTTTCAGTCCCTGCGCGATGAGTTGCTGAAAGCGGGCTACGCGTTTCGCTCAAAAACCGACACGGAAGTTTTAATTTGCGGGTATGAGGCGTGGGGCATTGAAGGTTTGCTGTCGCGTTTGCGCGGAATGTTCGCTTTCGCTTTACTGGATGTCTCGCGCAAAGAAAACCCGCGTTTGATACTGGCCAGAGACCGCTTCGGCATCAAGCCGCTCTATTATTATCAAAATCGTGAACGCTTGATCTTCGCTTCCGAGGTTCGCGCCCTTTTGAAAACCGGCATGATTGCCGAGGCCAGAAACCCGGAAGCGGTGATTCGGTTTTTACAATATGGTTCGGTGCCGTCGCCGCTTACCACCGTCAAAGAGGTTTATTCGTTAGCGGCTGGCCACTATTTAATTGCCGACGTGAGCGGCTGCGCCATTAAAAAATACTGGGAGCTTGCGGACTACCTTTTACAATCTACCAATCCCGTCAGTACCAAAGACGCGGCAGGCGAAACGCTGGCGCTTCTTGAAGAAGCGGTGGAACAGCATTTAATCAGCGATGTGCCGCTAGGCGTGTTTTTATCGGGTGGCATAGATTCGTCCGCTTTGGTGGCGCTGGCCAGCCAGTTTCGCCGCGAGCCGTTGACTACGCTTTCTGTCGTCTTCAATGAAAACGAATTTAGCGAAGCGCCGTATGCGCGTTTAATGGCTGAAAAATATCATACCGACCATCACGAGATATGGCTGCGTCACGAAGAGTTTTACGAAGAGTTGCCGCACGTTTTTGAGGCCATGGATCAGCCCACGATTGATGGCGTGAATAGCTATTTTGTCTCGCGAGCCGCGCGTCAGGCGGGGTTGACCGTCGTGCTGGCCGGCACGGGCGGCGACGAAGTTTTTCTCGGCTATCCTTATCACCAACGGGCCTACAAAAATGAAACACTTCTTAGAACTTTGCTGGGAATGCCGCAAGCGTTGCGCGGCGCTGTGCTTGGCGCCGCCGCGCATTTGAGCGCCGTTTTCAACCGGAAAGATTTAGGCAAGTTAAGCTATCTCGCCAATTCTACCAGCGAAGAGAATATTTATTTGATGTTTCGCGGGCTTTTCAACGGCGAGCAAATCCAAACGCTTTTAGGCCTCAGCGACAGGGAGCTGAAGGAATCTGAAATACCGAGCGGAAAAGATAGTAAGCGCCCCTTGATTGATGTCATCACCGAAGGCGAGTTTAAATGCTTTCTGCAAAATCAACTGCTCAAAGATACTGATTTTATGGGCATGGCGCACGCCATTGAAGCGCGCGTGCCCTTTCTCGACCATAAACTTGTGGAATATGTTCTCGGCCTTTCGGTGCACGAGAAAATTGCCGAAGGGATGAGCAAGCCGCTGCTCGTGAAAGCGCTCGGCAAGCGCTTGCCGGAAGCTATCTGGAATCGTCCGAAGATGGGATTTACGTTTCCGTTCGGCGTCTGGATGAAATCTCTGAGCCAGGAATTGCGGGCGAAAATTTATGAAGCAGGTCTGTTTGAACGTCAGGCGGTCGACGCGATTTGGAATCGCTTTGAAGCGGGCGGGTTGCATTGGTCGCGCGCCTGGGCTTTAGTTGCCATGGCCAGTTGTCAGTCCAACGTCGCTAACCTCTTTGCGTGAAATTCGATTGTTAAAGCGCGCTGCCTTACTCTTTCACACCCTCAGATATTCAAAACCAAGTCAGATTTATTTGCGACTCTGGGGGGAGTTAAAAAAATATAGCGGTTGGACTGGCGTGCCGGCGCCGCCGACAGCGCTAAGCGGTGCACTCAACCCTTCTGTGGCCTTCATTCATCACGATGCCTGGAACAGTCGTGAGCAGCTTAAACAAGGGGGCTTTAATTTTCTCAATCACCGGCAACAATTTGCTTCATCAATTGATTGGCAGGCGACGCATCTGCCCTTGCTCTGGCGCTTCAATCTGCACTATTTCAACTATCTTTATTTGCTCGATGGCGAAGCGCAGAGGCAATTGTGCCGCGATTGGATTCAAGCGAACCCCATGAAAAAAGGGGTTGGCTGGATGGCGTTTCCGACCTCACTGCGTATTGTAAATTGGTGCAAAGCAAATTTTACGGAGGCCGAGTTGTTGAAGAGTTTGTACAGCCAGGCCGCTTATCTTTATCGCCATTATGAAGCCCATCATCCGGGCAATCACTTACTTGAAAACGCCAAGGGGTTAATTTTTGCCGGAAGTTTTTTTGCCGGAGACCGCGAAGCTCGCCGCTGGCTTGAAAAAGGATTAGCCATTTATCGAAGCGAGACCCCTGTACAAATCCTCAGCGACGGCGGACATTTTGAACGCAGCCCGATGTATCACGCGCTCGCGCTTGCCGGTTACCTCGACATCCTCAATCTTTTGCCAGCCGGTCACCGCGACAGCGCCTGGTTGATGGAAGCGGCGCAGCGAATGCGCGATTTTCTTTTTTCAGTGACCAAGCCGGATGGCGAAATCGCCCTGTTTAATGATTCAACGCAAGAGCTTGCTCCGCCCACGGGTGAGCTTTTGCATTATGCAAGAGGGCTTTTGCCGGATGAAGCGCAGAAAAAATCGGCTTTCAACGATAGCGGTTATTTCATTCACCAAAACGAAACGATCTATTTCATCATTGATGGCGGACCGATCGCGCCGGATTTTTTACCGGCGCACGCGCATGCCGATATTTTCAGTTTCGAGCTGTCCCTCAAAGGTTTACCGATGATCGTTGATACCGGGGTGTTTGATTATGAAGCGGGCGAGATGCGCCGCCTGGTGCGCAGCACGCGCGCCCATAACACGGTTTGCATTGACGGCAAAGACCAGGCCGAGTGTTGGGGTAGTTTTCGCGTCGCGCGTCGCTTTGCGCCTTACGCCGTATCTTTTGATGAAGCAAACGAAGGCTGCCAATTTAGCGGTCAGTTTGATGGCTACGGAAAATTAATTGGCGATTCCATCACGCATCAGCGCAATGTAACTTGCCATGATAACAAGCGTGAAATTATAGTGGAGGACGTAATCACGGGTGAAGGCAAGCATCTCGTTGAAAGCTTGATTCATCTGCACCCGGATGTTGAAGTCATTTTAGAGAATCACCGGGTGCAGCTAAAAAGCCAGGATGTCGCTTGTCGAATTGAAAGTGACGGCTCCCCATTTAAGCTTGAAAATTCCTTATACTGCCCCCAATTCGGATTAAAACAACGAAGTAGCTCTTTACGTCTCGGCGGTCATCTGAAGTTGCCTGTGAGGTTGGTCTATTCGATTCACTACTAAGGTAGGCTGGATGAATAGATAACCCTGCGAGAAGGCTTAAAACGACAGGATGAAAATTTTTTCAAAGAAAGAACGGTAAAATAAAATGAGTCTGGGCTATTTTATCTCGTTTATCTCTTCACTCGCGCTTTCTTTTATTCTCACCCATCTGGTCAAAGTGATAGCCATAAAACGCGGCTGGGGCATCCTTCCGGCGTCCAAACATCACATTCATCGCGGAAAAATTCCCAGACTCGGCGGCGTGGCCATCTATCTGTCGTTTGTTGTGGTCATTAGCCTCTTTGTTTTTGCCACCGAGCAGTGGCACATCGAAACCGGACTAACGCCGAGAACGCTCCTCTATATCCTGGTGCCGGGCACGCTGGTCTTTTTGATTGGACTTTATGATGATTTGCACGGCGCCAGCGCTTATCTGAAAGTCGCTGTACAAAGTCTTGCGGCAACGATGTTGTTCTTTCAAGGATTTCGTGTGGCGCATTTGCCCTTGCTTTTTGGCGAACAAAATTTTGGTTGGGTGGCCTTGCCGGTCACTATTCTGTGGGTGTTGTTAATCACTAATGCCTTTAACTTAATTGACGGATTGGATGGGCTAGCGGCAGGTTCTGGATTGTTTTCAACGATGGCGGTTTTTATCGCGGCGCTGATTAACTTCAATATGACAACTGCCTTGCTCACCGTCACCTTAGCCGGGGCGATTCTCGGATTTCTGCGGTTTAATTTTAACCCGGCGACCATTTTTCTCGGCGACAGCGGCAGTCTGTTTGTCGGCTTTATGTTGAGCGCTTTTGCCTTGCTTGGCGTGCAAAAGACGTCAACCATTGTTGCCGTTGCCATTCCGGTCGTCTCTTTCGGATTGCCAATTTTAGAAACCACGATTTCCGTTGTGCGGCGATTCTTAAATGGTCAACCCCTGTTTGCGGCGGATACTGAGCACATCCATCACAAACTTCTGGAGCGGGGATTTAGTCAACGGCAATCCGTGATTATTCTTTATGGGGTTTCGGCGGTGTGTGGGCTGTTCAGTCTGTTTTTGCTTGCGCCCGGCGGCGGTACCGTCGGCATCGTGCTTTTTGTGCTAGGCGTTGGGGTTTGGATAGGCGTGCAACATCTCGGTTATCATGAGTTTTTTGAATTGCGCCGGGTTGCCCAGCGCACCATTGAGCAGAAAAAAATCATAGTCAACAATGTCGTGATTAGAAAAGCGACGGCACAACTGGCAAAAGCCAAAACGCACGAGGAAATCTGCGACATTATCAAGCAAACATTTGAAGATAAAGATTTCGATTGTGTTCGACTCGTCGTCAATCAAGATTATGGCGAGGCGAGTTTTCGCGGAAGACCTTCGGCGCCGAATTATTCTTACGAGTGGAGTCGTTCGGAAGATTTGCAGACGGTCGCCAGCTGGACGTTGAAACTGGAGTTGATTTCCGAAGATAAACAGCAACTCGGCTATTTTTCCATCGCTCGCACCAGCAGCGATAAAGCTTTATTGATTGATGTCAATCTTTTCATTTGCGGGTTTCAGGCGGCGCTCACCAGCGCCTTGCTGAGAGCCAGAACGCTGGTTAAAGAGAAGGCCAGCGTGAAGGATGAACGGACGGTGAATTTAGCGCCGCAATCGAGCAGCAGTACAACCGATTTGGGTTTAAGAAATATTTGATTGCCCCTGAGGTGAAGAATTTACGGTTCACAAAAAAGCGCGGGGGCAGGAGAGCCACAATCATGAGAGCTACGAGAACCGCCATCCCTGAGGTTGTCATCATCGAACCGACGGTATTCAGGGACGAGCGGGGGTTTTTTCTGGAGAGTTATCATCGCCTGAAATTGTTTGAATTGGGCATCCAAGACCAATTTGTTCAGGATAATCATGCCCTTTCAAAGCGCGGCATTTTGCGCGGCTTACACTATCAAATCCACCACCCGCAAGCAAAACTTTGCCGGGTCATTCGCGGCGCGGTTTTCGATGTGGCGGTGGATATTCGACGCGGTTCACCCTATTTCGGAAAATCGGTGAGCCTGATTCTCTCGGCTGACAATATGCAACAGATTTATATTCCTGCGGGATTTGCGCACGGCTACCTGGTGCTCTCTGAAACGGCGGAATTTCTCTATAAATGCAGCAATTTTTATTACCCTGAATTTGACCGGGGCATCTTGTGGAATGACCCGATGTTAGAGATTGATTGGCCAATCGCCGACCCGCAACTATCGGCAAAAGACCGGGCGCATTTGCCGCTCGCGCAAGTCGCTGCCGAAGACTTGCCGGTCTATGAATTCAAGAGTTAAACGGCGAGCTTGAGGCACCCTCAAGGATGGAAATAAACTCTTGAATTGAATTGACTTTTGCTTAGGACTTTAATATTCTGGACGGGCATCGCAGTATGTGCGTCAAAGAATCAGTTGCTCTTGTTGCTGCAACAACCGTAGGAGGCACGATGAAAAAATCGAAATTATTCCGGAACCTGACGAGTTTTTCCCTTATTCTGGCAACCTTTACCTTCTTTTCACTCACGGCATATGCAACACCGAATGTCAATGACGCGGCGCTCGAGCCGGTGCTGTCTGATGATGGCACGCTCACGGCCAGCGGTTCGGTAAGCATTAATGGTAATGCCGTGAAGACCGGCGCAACGGTTACCAGTGGCAGCACGGTTGCGGTCAGCGGGGATGGCATTGCCGTCATTGATATTCCGGGTATTGGCCGGGTAACGGTCGGTCCCAGCACCAGCGCAACGATTACTTATTCATCAGGCGGAATTATGGTCAAGACGACCTGTTCCGATATGCGCGTTACGGTTAATCGCGGCTCAGCGACCGTAACCGCCAGCGGCGTCAACAAGACTTTGACGGCCGGACAGAACGAATATTTTTCATCAGCCGTTGATGTCAACGCGGTGGTTGGGTCGGATGTCGCCGTCAACTGCGGCAATGCCGTTATCTGCGGCGTCGGAGCGGTTCCGGCGGCCGGTGGTTTTCCATCCTACCTTGGCGTCGGGCTGTTAGGATTGCTTTTGCTCGGGGGCACTGCAACCGCCGTTACTGTAGGCGTCATCAGCGGCGGTGGTTCAAAACCGCGAGTCAGCCCGGTTCAGCCATAGTTTTCATTAATTAAGTATTCAAGGCTTTATCCAGCTAGCGTCTCTTTTGAAAGAGACGCTAGCTTTCTAATTTATGCCGCGCAAATGGAGGTCGCGTTGAGCAGTGAATCTTGCCCGGAGTGTGGAGATTATTTGCATCGTTCACACAGTCGCGGCTTTAATGAAAAGCTGATTAAAAATCTGACGCATTCGAGGATGTATCGCTGTCGCGAATGCGGTTGGCGCGGATGGATTGCCAAAGGGCATCAGCGGCACATCTCCCCCTTGTTTCAAAAGTTGCTGCCTCTGGGAATCACACTTCTCGTAACCATCTTAATTACGCTTCTGGCCATTTATTTTGCACGGTACTCCTAAACTCAAAAATCGCCCCGTTGAGATAAGCGGCTGATTACCACAAAAGCTCCTCTACAAATTGAATGAGGTATTTACATCTTGATTAGCCCTTGCGTCTTTGTCACAATAAAAGCCTCATTCGTAAACATTGAAACCACTATCTGCCGCTGCTTTGCAAACGGCAAGCGCCGCGGTCAGTTGGGGAGGTAGAAGCTTGAAACTTGCAGTAAAATTCATCTCACTTCTTGTCGCCTGTTTGCCCCTTGTCGTGCAGGCAAATGCGCAAGAATCCGGTATTGCCTCAGTCACCCTCTCTGCCGAACAGGTCGGAAAAATCAAGACGGCGCTCAGCATTTCAACCCGCATCGCGTTTCCCCGAAATATTAAAGAGATCGTTTGTGGCGATTTATACATTGAAGGCAAAGGCACCTATTTAATTCAACGCGGCGGCTCTAATAATGAACCGGGCAATGACTTCTTTATTAAACCGGTCAATCAAAGCCGGACCATCAGCAATATGTTTGTCAGAACCGAAGATGGACACGTCTATAATTTCGATTTAATTGTTGTTGCCAAACCTGAGCAAGCGCACCGGACGGTGAACGTCTATGACCCCCAACCCAATACCACTAAACCCAAAGGCGATGGCGCCTCGGGCAACGGCACAGCCAATCCCGAAAACGGACCTTGTCCGTCTGAAGCTGACTTGAAAAAGAAAGAAAGCGACATGCTTCAAGCGGCGCAAACCAAAGCCGACGACCTCGTCCGGCGGGCGCGCGAACAAGCCAATCAAATTATCATTGATGCGGAATCTCAACGCGCAGAGATGAATCGCGATAGCGGTCAACGCGGTTCACAGGAAGCCGAAATTCGATTTCGGCAAGGGATTATGGGCGGCATCCAAAGCGCCAATGTGAAAAACACCTCGGCCAACTTTGATAAGATCAAAATCATGCTCGACCCTCAGATGCTCACGTTTGACGGCAAAACCTATCTTCGCTATATCATTCAAAATCTGCGAGCCAATGATATTTCTTTTACGGCAATCGGGCTTGAAGTCGGCGCTTCCAAACAATCGGTCGCCATCGAATGGACGCAGTCGAAATCGGAAAATAGCCTGGCTTCCGCAGAAAGCCTGACCGGCGTGATTGTCTTTGACCAGAAAAATGTTGCCCCTAAAGATAAATTGTATTTGGTGATTCGCGGCGAAAACGATACGGAAATCGGCCGAATCAATATTCAATAGCAGTTAGATTATGCATAAACTTTTTGCTTTTACGCTCATCTTTTTCTCACTGGCGCTTGCTGCGCCAGCCCAAAATCCGCTTACTCCGCCTGAGCGCCCACCGCTACCGATGAAGAGCGACGATCAGGAACAGCGGCTGAAAGCCGAGCGAGAAAAAAATAAAATGCTAACCCCTGCGCCATCCAATGCCGCGACGAATGAAGCTTCGGCAAGCGCGGTCAAAATTCCTGCCGTTGCGCTCAACGCCAGGGTCACTTCGGGTAATGCCGAGATAGACGCCATCATCTCGCAAGCCGCTAAACAATTTGCGCTCGACCCCTATTTAATCCTTTCGCTGATGCGTCAGGAATCGAGTTTTAATCGCGGCGCGATTTCACCCAAAGGCGCGAGCGGACTGATGCAATTGATGCCCGCCACGGCGGCGCGATTCGGCGTGAAAAATATTTTCGATGTGCGCGAAAATATTTTCGGCGGCACCCGCTATTTGCGCTGGTTGCTTGACCGGTTTAACGGCGATGTGAGGCTGGCGCTTGCCGGTTACAATGCCGGTGAAGGCGCCGTTGAATTTTACGGCAATAAGATTCCGCCTTATACCGAAACGCAAAATTATGTCCGCATTATTTATGGGCGATATGCAAGCCTCAGGTTAGGCACCGCGCCGCAATCGGTGGCCGTCGAACCGGCAAAAATTGCTCTGCCGCCAACCGAAAAAGTTCAAAATTATAATCAGATTATCGTTTTCACCTCTTCAAACGGCGATGGCAAAACCGCCAGCGCGAAGAGACCTTAAATTTTAGGGTATGGCAATCTTCAGGTTGCCGGTCAATGTGTGGGCCACCACCGTACCGGGCAACCTCTCACCTCTTCAATTCTTGAAACTGATGCGCTCTCCGGTTTGCACGCTTCGGTAACACCCGTCAACCAACTCCACCGATTTATAGCCGTCCATTGCGGTCACGGCCGCCGGGCTTCCTTCAATTATCGAATCAATGAAAGCTTTATCTTCCTGAGCATATCCCCACTTTTCTTCTTTCGACAGTTGATGCATCGAGAGCGTCTTAAACTCGCCACTGATGGACTCGCTTATGGTGATACTTTCCATCTCGCGTGTGACAATCGTTTGATGATGGGCAAAGAGTTCGATGCGCTCGAAGGGAAATAACCAACTGGCGTCCGCCGATGAAGCAAAGGTCGCCTGCATTCCGCTGGCAAATTCAAGCAGAACGGAAAAATCGTCTACTTCCGGGTATTCGTGGGTTGACCCAAGGGCGGTCAAGCGCGCAACTTCGCCGAATTGAAAGCGCACCATATCGAACATATGAATGGTGGTCTCATATAAAAATCCGCCGGTAATTTCAGGATTCGCGACCCACACGGGATTGATTAATTCGCCACGATTCATTTTGATATGCGCTGAATGCGGCGTCAGGCCGTCGGCGAGTTTCTGTTTAAGCGCCGCGTAAACCGGCGCAAAACGGCGATTGTGCCCAACTTGAAAAACTTTATGGCGCTTGGCTGCCGCGTCCAGCACGTGTTGCGCTTCTTTGAGGCTAGTGGCCATCGGCTTTTCGCAAAAGACGTGTTTATCGGCCGAAGTGGCGGCGAGCGCCAGCTCTGTATGTTTGGTGTTCGGTGTCGTGATATAAACTGCGTCAGCGCTTCCGATGACCTCATCGGCGCTCGCGGCGACGCTGGCGCCGGTTGCCCGCGCAAGTTGTTCGGCGCGGTCGCTCACAATATCATAGATTGCCGTAATCGCGACTCGCGCATCGCGCGCGAGCAGCCCGGCGTGAACCCCGCCAATGTATCCCGCGCCGATAATTCCGATTTTGATTTGGCTCATGAATCTCTCCGAAAAACCATTCAACGCACGATGGCATAAATGCAGGCGTCAATGATTTGCCCATCTTTGATAACCGCTTTTTTGAGTCGCCCTTCAAACTGATAACCGGCTTTTTCGAGCACCCGCATCGAAGCCGGATTCCATTCAAAAACCTCTGCAAAGATGCGACAAATATCGAAGTTCGCAAACCCGTATTCGGTCATCGCTTGAACTGCCGAACTGACGATGCCTTGTCCCCAAAACTCTTCACCGAGCCAGTAGCCGATTTCCGCCGAACGCCGGTAAACATCGTCGCGCAAAATCAACCCGATGCCGCCGACGGCTTCGCCATCAACCGCAATGGCAAAGTTGGTGACCGGGGTCGTTGAATTGGCATATTGAATCCACCAAATCGCATCATCAAGAACATAAGGATACGGGAAACGATCACGCAGATTGCGCCAGATGTTCCAGTTGTTTGCGTGGTGCACCATTGCCGGTTCATCGCCTTCGCGAAAATTGCGAATCGTGCAGCGTTCGAGTTTCAGTTCCATATTCGTATGAATCAGTCCCCATGAGTCGCTTAATGAAAAAGCGTTTCGATAGCCCCTCACCTATTCAAGCACACGCCTCTAGCAAGGTTTAGACCTAAGTTCATCTAACCTTAAATATCCGACATCTTTTATTCAAAGCCGCGCAACGGCATCCGCTCACTGCGCTGCAACCAATTGGTTTTGGGATACTCACTGGCGCTATCAATGATGTGAAGCGCAAAGGCGTGCCGCGAACGGGGTGAGAGATTCGCTCCGCTCAAATGCGGCAACAAGCCGTGCAGCAAAATCAAGGTTCCTCGCTTTACAGCTAAACAGGCAAGTTCCGTATCCGGAAACGGCGTATTATCGAGGTGAATGAATTGGGTGCCACCGGCTTCGGCGCGCACGAATAATTTTTTCAATCCCAGCTTATGTCCGCCGCGAATCGCGTACATACAACCGTTTTCAGGCGTCGCGTCTTCGAGCGCCAACCACAACCCCATCACGCTAATCGGTTCGCTGTAAAGAAAGGTCGCATCTTGATGACACACAACTTCGCCACCGATGTTCGGCTGCTTGAAGATATACATGGATTGCAACAGCAACGGGTCCTGATAACTCAGAGATTCAACCAACTCTTTTAATTCCGCGCGGCGCGAAAAATTTTCAAACACCGGGTCGAGGTCGTGCAGCGCGTGACCGATTTTATTTATCGAACGCGCTTTGCTCTGGCGCAGATTGCCTCGCCCGTCGAAAGCATCTTCTTCAAAAAAGAAACGGATTTTATCGCCCGATTCCAAAAAATAATCATCGCTGGTACGGGTCTGCTCATGGGTGGAGAAGATTGACATCACCTCTTCCGGTTCAAACTGAGCGACCAACGATTCAGCGCGAGCCTTCAGTTCATCGCAGGTTTCGGGCGCGACGAAATTTTCCAGAATCAAAAATCCGTCGCGCTCATATTCAGCGATTTGTGGTTTGGTGAGTTTCATTGGGAAAATTTAGTTCAGGCAATCACGGAAATCATATTCAGCGCGTGGTGTGCCAAAGCTTCATCGCCGCGAATTTTCGCCGTCCTTAAAGCCGCCTCCTGGCTCACCCCTTTGGTAAATAAACGCCACGCCGTGTCCTGGTCAATAATAACCTCGGCCTGGGGCTCGACATCGGCATCTACATAAAGATTCCACTCCTGGTTTTCTCTGAGCAGAGACCAACGGCCGCCCGCATCGCCGGTGACGCGCAGCGTAATCAATGTGCCGCTTGCTGCTTCAACCTTTCGGTAAGTATGCGGCAGGGCGCGAATGAACGCATCAAGCACGGGCGCGAAAAATTTCCTTTCCGTCATTCCCGCTTTGCCTACCGCATCGCGTATCTGCTGTTGATGATGCCAGCGTTCTGTATATTCACGCGCCAAATCTAACCAGACCGGCGCGCCATCACTGCCCGCCCAATTCACCGGGTCGCCCAGAACTTGCGGGTCCAGAGTTTTAAAACATTCGCAAACCTGTTCGCCGGTAAACCTCAGCAAATCGGTGAGCAAACGTGGACTGAGTCTCGCGGTAGCCTGCACCCATACGGCATTCAAGTGGTTGATTAAAGCGACCAACTCGTCCCACTCTTTTATGGGGTCGCCGCTGAATAAATATTGGTCACGTTTGCGCGAAAGAATGCTGACATCGCCGCCGAGCAAGTGGGCGGCAATATCTTTCACCGACCAGCCTTTACATACGGTTGCTTTCTGCCAATCGTCGTCGGATAAACTATTGAGAAGTTCAATCAACGCCTCGAGCAAGGGCGGGAATAAATCAACTACCAGGATGGGTTCAGGTCGTTTCATCAAGGTTTCTCAGGGGCTTTCGGTCTGCGACATATCTATGAAGACAAACTTTAGCAAGCGCGCCTTCGCTATACCAAAATTAAATGGAGGTGAATTTTACGGTTTTTCAAACACCGCAATCGCATTCGTCCAATCAACTGTGACCCTGAGATAGTGAAGCGCCGAGCCGCCAATCGCCCCTTCCGTCGGTTTATCCATCCACTGCGCCATATATTGATGAAAAGCTCTGTCGGCTTGCACCGTGAACCATACGGGACCGATGTCAAAGCCGCCGAGCTTAATTTTGGGCACTTCAATCATCGCCGTGCCGGCCAGGGTTTTAATATTTTCCAGCACGCGCCAGGTCGGGTGTTTCTGTTTCCATTTCTCGAATTGCGATTTCGTCAGAAAACTGGTGGCGCGCTCTGCGGGTCGGCCATCGCCAATCATTTTAAGCACGTCATCAGGTAAAACATTGGTTGCGCCGGTGTCGAATAAAAAATCGATCGTCTCGCCATCCACCTCAACCGGAAGGCGGGCAAAATTAGTCTCATGGTTTCCCGTCGCATCCGTTTTGAAAAATAGCTTCACCGCCTGTTGCGCATCGTGCCTGGGTAAATCACCCGGTGCCCGCCAGAGCAATTGTTTATGCGGATAATCGAACGTCCAGGTGCGACCCGCAAACCATTGTTGCCCAAGCATGCCATCATAACTTGTTAGGGATGCGGGCGCGCCTTTGCGCGGCCCCACAAATATCCGACCTTCTTTGGCGCCAAGCGGCGGCGGAATAAGCGCCTTTGCTTTAAACCCCGGCAGCACAGCCAACCTGGCGGCTTGTCCGCCTTCGCCGGGTTCATTGAGCGTGGTCATTGTGAGTTGCAGCTTTTCAGCTGTGTCATCAAAGATGAACAAACCGCCGGCCGAATCGGTAAAAAAGGAGAGCTGAATCCCGCTTTCACTAATTGGTAAGGCAATGAAGCGATGTTCTTCATAGCGTGTGGGAATGATGATGGGCTTGCCCTTTTGCGGTTCGGCAAGTTTAGACTCCTTAGGTTTTTGGGCGACGATGACCTGGGGAGCGATGACCAACAAGAGAACGGCAACCAGTCTTTTCATGAAATTCTCCGAAGCCCGGCTATTTGCGCGGCATGTTGAAAAGCGCGTCCGAGATGGCTTTGTTGCAATCAAAGTTTTTTACCCGGATTACCGACGTGATTTGCGGACTGACGGCGCGCAGCGAAGAAGGCAGCAGGATGCCGCAGGCGCTGATGTAATTGTCAAAATAGGTTTCGGTAATGGTTTTTCCTTCCGGCGCTGTGCGGTCACTATCTTGACGAATGAGCAAGCCCGACTGGGTATCGAAATATAATTTGTCTGAGATGCCTTCCGGTGTGGTTGCCAAAATCACCTGCGCCCGACGAGCGCCAACCATCTGTGTACCGACAAGCTCCATAATCGAATACATCTGACGAAGTTGGGTTTGTTGATAAAAGACACTATCGAGTTTGGCTCCTTCCAATTCCAAGCCGGTCTTTTGACGCACGCCATTTACATTATCTTGAATCCATCCGACCGCGCCGTTATAGCCTTGAGCGATCATCATCGCGCCGGGTATAGAGACCACGGTGTAGGATTTATTCGGAGCTTTATTGTGACTTTGTATAGTTCCTCTTGCGTTGTGCGTCGGGATTTCAATATCGCCGACCAGAGAGAGGCTGGTGACATTCTCGATTGCTGTTTTACCACCCACGGCTTGAACATAGCGGTCGAGGATGCGCGCCACTTCGGGCGTAACTGCTGCGCCGGGTTCGGCCGGTTGAGTATTCGATGGCTGAGTGTTCGACGGCTGAGCCGGTCGGTTGGTGTTCGAGCGATAAGTCTCTTTGTTTGGATTGGGGTTGGCATTCGGATAGGCGCGTCGTCTGGCGAGCGCCGCGAAGGTGCCGTTGGGATATTTTTCCAAATAGGATTTGAAATCTTCGGGGTCTGTACTGTCTTTGATGGTTTCCCAAAAACTGAGTTCCACAGCCGCCGGGTCAACCCGCGCAGGTTGCGTGGGGGGTGGCGTGGTTACGCTTGCCACACCCCCAGTAATGGTTAAGACCAGTTCGTCGGCTTTGTAACCTTGAATATCGGCCCAGGGGTACTGTCTTTCGCCCGCTCCGTAATCAATGGCGACGCGCTTCGGCACAGTCTCTTGCACGTATTTTACTAAGCCTGCCAGCGTGACTTCGCCTTTGGAGTTTGCGGCGGCGCCTTTCATGCCTTCAACCAGGGCCCAAGTGAAATAACCTTGCTTTTTATCTTTGAATTCCAGAGCCGCTTGCCCGACACCTGTGGCGTAAAGGGTCGCAAAAGCGGTTATATCCTGATTGCGTATATCGAAGTTGAAGCCCTCGGTATAGGTTTTGGTCAACGTGCTGCGCGTGTCGCCGCGTCCGGCTATCGGGTTATTGCGACAGGCATCGAGAATAATCAACACTTGCGCGACATTGGTTTGGCGTATGCGGTCGCGCATATTTTCAACATTGATTGCCGAATCTTCCAGCAACGCGATGTCGGTTCCGACCTGCGCATCGAGCGGCAAAAGATAAGCGTGACCCTCGCGTTCAATGCCGTGCCCGGCAAATGAAAAGAGCAGCAAGCCGTCTTTGGGAACAACCTGCCGGAGGTTTGATAAACGGCGCAAGATGTTGGCGCGCGTCGGTTGTTTATCTACTGTTTGAGCCGAGGTCAGCAGAATGACATTTTCACCGGGAAATCCCGCATATTTGACGAGCGCATCGGCAAGCGCTTTGGCATCGTTGGAAGCGCCGCTCAGTTTGTTAATTTGTGTGTCTTGATATTCATCCACGCCGACAATCAAGGCATAACGCTTGGCGTTACCTGGCAAACTGCTGACGGTTGGCTGAACCTGTATGCGGCGCTGGTCGCTTTGCGCTTCGACGACAGCGTTTGCAAGAAAGAGAAGGCAAAAGCTTAAAATACAACTTTGCCAGAAGCTTTTAATAAAGAAGCTTTTTATAAAGATGCTTTTCATCACGCCGGATTTCATGAACTTCCTCCTGACCTCACGGGCAAAAAACTTCACTCACCACAAACGTAGCCAAACCCTGAATTGTTCAATCCATCATTAGCGCCCAATATTTTGTGATGGCTCTTTTTATTTATCGAGAGCCATACCGCGTTTTTCAGAGCTTGTGCCGTTGTAATCATACCCGTTTCGTTACAATTGAAAAACAGAGCGCGCGCAATTATGCAGGGATTTCGGCCGGCAAAATTTTTAGCCCACTTCTTTCTCCCAGACAATTGAGTAGCGCCATAACAGATGCCGTCTGAGCTTTGCCTTTGGCAAAATTTCAGCACAGATATTTCGCACCTCGTTCAGGGTGAGGTAGGTATCGTTTTTGGCATGGTGCGCCCAGGCGGCGCGAACTTTGCGGTCTGGGCGCAAGCGACCTGTCTTTATAAGCCTGAGGGCTCCATTGATTGGAAAAGCCGCCAGGTTCGTGCATAAGTCAAAAAAACCTTGTGCTTGAAATAAATCGAGAACCAGCAGACGGCCGCCGGCCCGCAAAGCTTTTTTCATCTTGAGCAAAATTTCCTTCATCGGCAGATGATGCAGGGTTGCGATGGTGGCAATGCAATCAAACGATTCGTCTTGAAGCTGCATCGCCAGCACATCGCCGACTTGAAACGCAATATTCGCGGGAAGCCCGAACGGCGCATTCGCCACCCGTATCATTTGCGGGGATAAATCAACGGCTAAAACCTGATGCGAAACTTTTGCCAGACGGCGTGAAAATGCGCCGGTTCCGCAACCAATCTCCAACACCTTATTGCATCCCTTCGGAACGTGTTGCAGAAGAAAATTGTGGTAATAGAGGTTATGGTCAAATGGTTCGGCGGCCAGCAGGGCGATATTGTCAAAATCGTTTTGAAGGGTTTGTAATCGCTCGTTCATATAAATCATTTGAATGAACAACAGTTTCTAATTTTCTGCAGTATAGATTCGGATGGGGATTTATACAATCAGGTTGGTTTTAGAATTCGCGATAAAAATCAAATTTTTGGCGGGATGTATCAATAGCAAAGACGGACGGATTTTCTGAAACCGGAACGGCAAGCAAAAATGAGCTTTGCCCACAAGCAAAAATGAGCTTTGCCCATAAGAATAGGAGGACCATTAATTTTACCGTTAGACCATATCGTCTTCAGTAAAGCCAATCTTATAGGCAAAGCTACTTGGGTAGCGATAGCGATTAACGGCTATCGCTAAAATTTAGCGTTGGGGTTGTATCTTTACAGCGCAGTCGGTTGTGCTATCGCGCATATCTGCGTCACTGAGCAATTCTTTTGAAGGTTGAATAGTCAATTGGGGAATTGCCGATGTTAGAGTAATACTGGCTTTCGCGGTTTGCGTACACTCATCTACAGTCGCCAACACCCGACGGTCTGTTTTAACGGCTTCAAGCGTGACCAAACAGCCACTCACTTTGACTTTGCCGATGCCGCTCAAAGCGAATTGATCTTTGCAACGGATGAATTTGTACTCGCCGCTGCTGATGCTGAAAATCAAATAATTTCCGGTGCTGTCATCTTGAACCGTTATCAAATCACTTTGGGTGGTAAGGTCACTTGACGCCGTGGTGAATTTCTCCTGAGCACTTACGGATGCAACCATCAGTAAGGTTATCATGGCAAAAAATAGAATATTTCTTTTCATACAAAACTCCTTCGTTTTTTTTAGTTATTTATTTTTCAGGTCGCTCCTATGCTTAGAAAGAACCGCGACTTTTATAAAAGATACATGAAACGTTGTAAAAATTGTTAAAAAGCCTATGCTTGACGAAGGAATTTGACATCGGTAAGGTTGAAGCAGTTCATAGATAGGAGAAATTGATGAAGACACTGTTGCTCAATCCACCGTCGTTTCCTAACTTTGATGGCGGCGCCAGCTCGCGTTGGCCCGCGTCGCGTGAAATCGCATCCTTCTGGTATCCGGTGTGGCTCGCCTATCCTGCGGGAATGATTAAAGAGAGTCGCTTACTCGATGCGCCACCGCACGGGGTGACGCCTGAACAGACCATTGAAATTTCCAAGCAATATGATTTCGTTAC
>JBIOWC010000007.1:0-12596 GCA_044868105.1 Blastocatellia bacterium | reverse complement strand
CGGTTCCATATAAGGACCAATTGGTTTTGATTTCGGTATCCGGCGGTATTTTACTATCGTAATTTTTTCCGGTTCGGTCAGCTTCAAGAGCTGTAGTTAGATTGAGAACAGCGCCATCACTGAGCTTGAACGGCTGATTAGCGGTGGGGACGCCTCGGGTTGGCATGCCAAAGAAATGGGTTTTGGCGCGCCCCTTAAAGGCAATGACAATGGCTTCTGCAGAACTGGCAGTGAGTTCATCAATTAAGATGGCGACTGGGGGATTTTCACGCTTTACGCGATAAGGCGTGGCAACCTGGGATAGGACATTATTACTAATCATGGATTTGCCATCCCGGTAACTCCATTTAACGGAGCCGGTGCCGGAAACGAAACTGCCGACCTCGCCTTCGCCCAGGATGGGCCCCAAGCCAGCCAGCATTGGCCACATATTGCCACCATTATTTAACCGCAGGTCAATTATCCAGCCGCGCAGGTTTTTCTCATCCAGGTCGCTAATTAGCTTCTGTGTCTGTTCTGCAAAACGGTCTGCATCCTCTTTGGCCTTTTTCTGATCCGTAAGGCTTGCGGCAAATTGTGGAAGCACGATTAACCCGACCTCGTCCGAAAGCAGTCTTCCCTGCAAAGGGGGATTCAAGCTGTATTCACTAAACTCAAGCTGAAGGTTCTTGATTTCATTGTTGTCACTTTGCAACCTTATTTCGACGCCTTTCGCAGATTTTTTCTTGGCTTCATTGATGATTCGGGGATAATCGCTATCTGCAGCAAGGGGAATTCCATCAATGGCAAGGATTTTATCTCGCAATTTAACGGCAGCGCGACTGGCAGAACTGTTCGGAAAAACCATGACGATAACTAAATCTTTAATCCGTAGGCCCAAATCTGTTCGGGCTCCAGCTCTTCCGGCTTCCAGGGCTTTGAGGTCTTCAGGCGTAAAGAGTCCGCTATGGTTATCGCCCAATCGCTTCAAGGCATCGCGGATAGCCGGGTAGGTGTCGGCGGGAGTTTTTGCTTTGTCGGCTTTTTCAATCGTCAGGCGGCGGAAATCATCCCAATTCGTATCTCGCTTGACGGAACTTTTTTGGATGATGTCGAGCGCCCGATTAAGATAATCGCGCGCTTCTGAGGTCAGTTCACCCGCACCTTCATTTTGCGCCAAGGCCAGTGAAGGCTGAGGCGCCAACAGCAATCCGAGAGTAACGATAGGTAAAATTGATTTAAGTAATCGCAAGGTCTTTCCTGATAGCCAAGCAAACGGAAATTATTAATCCAAGAAATTGATTCAACCACTGGCTGGCGTCGCGCAATTTATTTCATCAGGCATAAAATTGTCAATTGTCACGCAACAGCAAGCCCAATTGAGTTAGGGTTGCTTCAACGAAAGCGTTTGCAATCTATGCCATATTTCTGGACTTTATAACCGAGAATGCGTTCGGTGGTGTCCAACAGTTTGGCGGCGCGGACACGGTTGCCGCGAACCGTTTTCAACGCGTCCTGAATAATGTCCTTCTCATAGGCCTCGATTGCTGAGGCTAACGATAGCCTTGGGACGGTGCCGCTCTCGGATGCAGTTTGTAGAGTCGGTGGCAGGTGGTGACCGTGTAAGACCTGTTCATCGCACACCAGGACCGCACGCTCAAGACAATTTTCCAACTCTCGGACGTTTCCGGGCCAATGATACGAGGTGAGCATATCTATCGCCGGGGTTGAAATGCGTTTGATATTCTTGCCGTGTTCGCGCGAATACTTTTGCAAGAAGTAATCGGCGAGCAGTAACACATCAGGCTTGCGCTCTCTGAGTGGCGGCATAAATATGGTAAAGACATTCAATCGGTAATAGAGGTCTTCGCGAAACGTATTTTCGGCAATCGCCGTTTCCAGGTCTTTATTGGTTGCGGCAATCAAGCGAACATTGACGCGAATGGTTTCCGTGCCGCCCAACCGTTCGAACTCGCGCTCTTGCAGGACGCGCAGCAATTTCACCTGCGTAGCTAAATTGATGTCGCCGATTTCATCTAAAAAAAGCGTGCCGCCTTCGGCAAGTTCAAAGCGTCCTTTCTTGCGGGTATGGGCCCCCGTAAAGGCACCTTTTTCATAACCGAAGAGTTCGGCTTCAATCAACGTTTCAGGCAACGCCGCGCAACTTACTTTTACAAATGGCTTTTTAGCGCGCAGGGAATTGTAATGAATGGCATGAGCAATTAATTCTTTGCCGGTGCCCGATTCGCCGCGAATCAAGACGGTGGTATTGGTGTGCGCGACTTGAGCGACCGATTCGTAAACCTGGCGCATCGGTCCGCTATTGCCGATGATGTTTGAAAAATCATAGCGCTCTTTCAGTTCTTGGCGCAGGTGAATATTTTCGTCCAGAAGTTTTTGCCGCTCGGCTTCGAGAATGTGTTGAGCTTTTACGGATTGGGCAATCATGGAAGCCACAACTCTGAGGAATTTTATCGAACGGTCGTAATCGCGGTCCTTTTTAAACAGCAGATGGGCGCTGATAGCGCCAATAGTTTTGCGACTTAAGATGACCGGCACACAGATAAAGGTCGTTTCAGATTTGGATAAATCTTTGCGCGTTATGGTGCGTTGGGTAAAGAGCGGTTCGCGGCTGATTTGCGGGACGACGACATGTTTACCGCTTTCGATAACCCGAGTGGTGATGCTTTCGCCGAGCAGGTAGCGCGTGGTTTGGTTAGAGAGGCTGATGCCGTTGGTGGCCTCGATTTCGCGTTCGCCGGTCTTTTCGTTCATTAATGTCACGACGCTGTTGATGAAGCCGTGTTGGCGTTCCAAAACTTCTAGCACGCGATGAAGTGAAGCCTTCAGGTTGGGCAGCCCTGAAAGCGCCTGGCTGATTTCTAAAAGAGACGAGAGTTTCTTTATTTCATCGGTTTTTTCGATCATTCAACTTTTCTTTCAAAACAATTAACAAAATTGTCGGATAGCATACCACAAACGACAGCATTGTAAGATTAGCCAATGTAGTTTAGTCAAGCGGCGATTTGAGAAAGCTGATAGCAGCAGGTTGACGCGAAAATTTAGACTCCTGTTTTCAAGTTCAGGCTCGCGCATTCAGGCAATTCTGCAAAAAAAACGGGAGCCCTCAACCCGAGATGAACGCCTAATTTTGGCGATGGCCGGTAATCTGAAAACAAATTTGTAGATCCGAAGAAATATTCACGACAAAATTGTCTGAATTGAAACAGATTAAATTATAAGCGGTTCACCCTTTTTAGCGGCAAGTGTTGATATATCAGTCGGTAAACCGTGAAGTTCGAATTTATTGAGTGGTTGGCACGGTCATTGCTCTTTTACTTGTACTTTATGCAGCATCATTCAAGCATTCCTTGAGATTAAATATTAAAACTTTAGAGGAGAGATAATGGATCCAAAAACTGTTTTGAAATATGCCGCTGATGAAAAAGCGGAATTTGTCAGCGTGCGTTTTACAGACCTGGTCGGGTCTTGGCAACACCTGTCATTCCCGATTTCCGAGTTGGGCGAAGATTCTTTTGAAGGCGGCTTCGGGTTTGACGGCAGCAGCATACGCGGGTGGGCGGCGATCAACGAAAGCGATATGTTGTTGATTCCCGATGCCAGCAAATATTGGATTGACCCGTTTTTACAACGCAAAACTCTCTGTATCATCGCCGATGTCGTAGACCCGGTTTCGCGTGAAGGGTACGCCTTTGACCCCCGCGCCGTTGCCAAAAGGGCTCAAGGTTATTTGAAATCAACGGGCATCGCCGACACCGTGTATTTCGGCCCCGAGGCCGAATTTTTTGTATTTGATAAAGTGACTTACCACAATGACGGGAACTCCTGCGGGGCGACGGTTGACAGTGCCGAAGGGCATTGGAATTCCGGCACGGACGGTTCCGGTTATGCCATTCGCGCCAAAGAAGGCTATGTTCCGCTGGCGCCACTCGACACCTTGATTGATTTGCGTGCGGACATCTCTGCCGAGTTAAAAAATTTCGGCATCATGGTCGAATGCCACCACCATGAAGTTGCTACCGCCGGACAGTGTGAAATTGATTTTCGCTATGACACCTTACTGCGCACAGCTGATCATCTAATGCTTTTCAAACATACCGTTAAAAACGTTGCGCGTCGGTACGGCAAGACCGTGACCTTCATGCCGAAACCCTTGTACGGCGATAACGGCAACGGCATGCATTGTCACCAATCATTATGGAAGGACGAGAAACCACTCTTTGCCGGCGATGGTTACGCGGGTATTTCAGAGATGGCGAAATTCTATATTGGCGGGATATTGAAACACGCAGCGGCACTGACTGCACTCACCTCGCCGACCACCAACAGTTATAAACGCCTGGTGCCGGGGTTTGAAGCGCCGGTTAACCTCGCTTATTCGGCGCGCAATCGTTCGGCAGCCGTCCGCATCCCGATGTTTTCGCCAAGCCCGAAAGCCAAACGGCTGGAAGTCCGCTTCCCAGACGCTTCGTGCAATCCGTATCTGGCCTTTTCGGCATTATTACTGGCCGGACTCGACGGCGTACAAAATCGCATTGATCCGGGTGAACCGCTCGACAAAGATATTTACGATTTGCCGGCCGAAGAATTGGCAAAAGTGCCGAGCGTGCCGGGTTCATTGGATGCCGCGCTGGCGGCCCTCGAAGCCGACCATGAATTCTTGCTCAAGGGTGGCGTCTTTACCGAGAAATTACTGAATCGGTGGATTGATTACAAAACCGATAAAGAGATTAATGCCGTGCGCATGCGTCCGCATCCGATGGAGTTCCAACTCTATTACGACATCTAAGCTTAAGAAGCCATTCCAGGCAATCTGATCCACGAGGTTTGCGAAATTTTTCAGCGAACTTCGTGGATAATTTTTTTGCTTGGTGTGGACCGTCTTGCTATACCTGAACTGTGGTGAAAAGCGGTTCGAAGGTGTATCAGTCGCGATATATTTTTTGAAGGCAGGGCAGAATGACATATAAGTTATGGTTGATTTTCGCAATCACGGATTTCTTTATATCCATGACCCCTGGCCCGGCGGTATTTCTGGTTATTTCTCAAGGGATGAAATTCGGCGGGCGCGCTTCGCTTAAGGGGATACTCGGAATTTTAACTGCCAATAGCTTCTATTTTGCCTTGTCCGCAGCGGGGTTGAGCGCTTTGCTTATTGCCTCGGCCCAACTTTTTTTGATAATCAAATGGGCTGGGGCAATCTATCTGGTATTTCTCGGCTTCAAGTTGCTTTTGTCGAAAGGCGAACAGTTAGGGGCCGGTGAACAACCGGCCGTCAATTCGCGCAGGCTTTACACCCAAGGGTTAATCACCCAATTATCGAATCCGAAAGCCATCATCTTTTTCACGGCATTGCTGCCACAATTCATCACGGTGAATGAACAAGCCACTTTGCAGTTTTTTATATTGGGAGTTATTTCGATACTGGTTGAAACTCCGGTGCTGGTCGTTTATGGATGGCTCGCTGAACACGGTAGGAGACGGATTCCCGTTCGCCTCGCAACTCTTCCTGACCGTATCGCCGGATTATTTTTAATTGGCACAGGCATCAGCCTGGCGCTTGTGCGTAAGCAATAAAGCGTGACCTTAACCCAATCATCAATTTTGATAGAGAATTGCAACCGCTGATATTTCCCCCAATACCAGCGATTGCGGTTCAGGCGTTTTCAGTGTGGCGAATTGAAAGCGCCTGCTAAAAGGTGATGCCATAATAAAGGAACAGCGCATTGTTTTTGCGCCCTTCATTGCCAATGCTGTAACCGGCTAAAAAGAGACTGTTTTTCGGTAAGGTAAATGCCAGTCCAGGGGTTACATATCCGAAGCGATTTTTACCGCTGAACCAATCGGTCACAAAACTGATCTTGGGGTGCAGTGGTTGTTCGTATCCCACCATTGCGCCACCTTTCGTGCCTAACCCCTCATCACGCCCGACCAGACCGTAAGCGCCACCGGTGATGCGTGGGCCATAGGCGCCCTTAAACTTTTTGCTGACATTGCTGTAAACAAAACCGAAATCATCCAGGCCGTCGCGATTGGCGACCGGTAGATAACCGATAACCCCGGTCGATGCGGCAAAGCCATTCTCTTCATTGGCGTAAAACTGCCATTTGATATTCGGTTGTAGTTCAACGGGTTGATCAGGAGCCAGGGCATCGGTGAAGGTGATGTTGGCACCGATTTCAACGCCTTTGCCGAGTCCGAAAACCGCGCGTGGCACATAGGTTTGAAACCCTCCATTTTCGTGGCTTTCGAGATGAGAGATGAAATCAAATTCGAGGTAAGTCTTCTTTTTTGCCACCGCATCAGTTGAAGGGATGTTGAAGATTGTCGACTGCGCGGCGGCCCGGTTATTGCACAGCGCCAAGGTTGCGATTAGTAATCCGGCAGAAAAAAGAGTGGAAAGAAAGTTGCGTTTCAGCATTTGGGTGATTGCCTCCTTAATTTGAAAGTTGACTCACAAAGCACGCTCCCCTATTGAGTCAAATCTCAGCGAGCAATCACACTTTCCGATAGCTTGCAACTTGCTGAATAGAAGTTTTAAACTCGGAAGGCAATTGCGCTGGCAGCCTCAACGGATGCTAGTGCGATTCAAGGTGGGACGCTTCAAGATGATGTTGCAGCATCATCAACAATATGAAGCGTCCCTTTAATTTTTGCGGACTGCGAGACGGCATACCGCGAATAAATTTGACGAGATAAAAATCCTCCGTCATATGCACTCTGCCAGCTCATCACTGGGCTTTTTCAAGCAGTGGTTCGCCGGCCAAGCCTTCATCATTTACTCCCGTTGAACTCATCGGAATAATTGCTCCGCTTGCAAACCCTGTCGTGGTAATTTGAAAATCGGGATAAGCCAATGCGCCCATCTCCGGCAGGTCAAGACCGGCGATTTCGGCTTCGGCGCTGACGCGATGACCGACCAGTTTATCAATCAGTTTGTAAATCAAATAGAAACTAAGGCCCACAAAAATGATGTTGGCCGTAGGTCCAATCAATTGAGCGATGAATTGACCGCTATCGCCATAAAACAAACCGCGCACGCCGCTCCCGGTTACGCCATTAAAGCCATCGCCATAGCTGCCATCAGCAAATAGACCGAGCGCTATGACACCAAAAAAACCATTGACCCCGTGAACCGAAATGGCGCCAACCGGGTCATCAATCTTCAAGGTGCGTTCAATGAAGAGAATACTTTCGACGACGAGAATACCGGATAGTGCGCCAATTAAGACGGCCGCCCAACTGGTGACAAAGGCGCAAGGCGCAGTGATGGCGACCATTCCGGCAAGCATGCCATTGGCCATCATGCTGGGATCGGGCTTGCCGAGGCGTTTCCAAACATACAAACCGCTAATCAACGCGCCTGATGCTGAGGCGAGCATGGTGTTAACGGCAATGACGCTGATGCGCAGGTCGCCACCGGCAAGGCTGCTGCCGGCATTAAACCCGAACCAGCCGAACGCCAGAATGAATACGCCCAGGAGAGCCATTGGGATATCGTGACCCGGTATCGCAAGTGGTTTGCCATCGGGGGTGAACTTACCGATGCGCGGACCCAGGAGTTTCGCGCCAACAAAAGCCGTAACCCCGCCTGTCATATGGACGACTGAAGAGCCTGCGAAATCAACATACCCATGCCCCAATCCAAAATTGGTTCCGAGGGTTGAAAGCCAACCGCCGCCCCAGACCCAGTTGCCATAAATCGGATAGACCAGCGCCCCCATAAAGAACGAAAAGATAATGAAGGCTGAAAATTTCCAGCGTTCAGCCATCGCGCCAGTCGGTATCGTCGCTGCCGTATCCATAAAGACCATCATGAAAAGAAAAATGGCAAAGACACTGACATCATAGGTGTCGCCGCTCAGCATAAACCCTTTCATGCCGATGAGCCCAAGCGTTTTTCCAGCTATGGTAATGGTAAATTCCGAATTGAGAACCGAGGTGGCAGAACCCAGAGCCGGAAGCGTGCCAACCCCGCCCATCATCAAAGCAAAACCGCACAACCAGAAGCCCAGCATACCCACAGCATAGACGAGCAGGTTCATTGACATGGTGTGCGCGGCGCTCTTGGCGCGGGTAAAGCCGGTTTCCGCCAGCGCAAACCCCGCTTGCATAAACATCACTAGAAAACCTGCCAATAAGACCCAGATATAATTCAGGGCAATCTTATTGTGACCGACAGTTGCCGCGACTTCTTCAAGTGTTGGTTTGCCTGCCTCGGCAGCAGTAATGTCGCTGGCCGCACCAGTATTTGCGCCGCTTGGGTCAGCAACCGGAGCTGCAGGCGCTTGCGCTGTATCTTGAGCAAGAGTTGTGATGCTTGCTCCTTGCCAGATCATCAAACCAACAAATAGAAATAACATTAGCCCAAAGGCTCTCGCTCTTGTCATTACTCTTCTCCTTGTTAATGCGAAATGGGCGCGCGCTGGACGCGCAAGCAAAGGTCTGCTTTCGACTGGTTGCCGAGTTCAAATTACTGGTGAATGAAGTAGACGCGAAATCAGTAATCCGAGTCCAGTCTAAGGTGTGAGCTACTTATTGATAATGATTCACAACGCCGTTTTGACCGCCGTTATACAGCATTCGCGCCGTGTTCTCCTGTGCGAATGCGAATGGCTTCTTCGACGGGGAAGACAAAGATTTTGCCGTCGCCGAATTTTCCGGTGCGCGCTGTCTTGATGATGACCTCTACGGCATCATCAACCAGTTCTTCGTCAACCACGACTTCGATTTTCAGTTTGGGAACAAATTCAACCTTGTATTCACTGCCGCGATAAACTTCGGTGTGTCCTTTTTGACGACCGAAACCTTTCACTTCACTGAGCGTCATGCCCTGCACGCCAAGGTTTTGCAGCGCATCTTTCACGCTTTCGAGCAGGTGTGGGCGAACGATTGCTTCAATTTTTTTCATCAGTTTTCCTCCTCATCAATACCAATCTGATAGAACAGGTTGCGGAATACCGATTGGTACTGATTGGCTTTCTCAAGTTATATTCCGCAAGCAAATTATTCGGTAAGCGGGTTCGGCGCGGTTGCCAATCCGGTTTCGTTGTATGCAACACCCAGTGATTCGGTAGTAATCATATCAAGGTCAAAGTTGTAGCCCTCTTCACCGTGCTGGGATAAATCAAGTCCAAGAATTTCATCTTCGCTCGTCACTCGCACACCAATCATCAGATCAACGACCTTCAAGATAATGAATGTGCCAACAACGCCCATGCCGATAGCGATGGCTGAAGCAATCAGTTGATTGAGCACCTGCCCGGAATTGCCTTCAATCAAGCCCACAGGCTTGCCACTGAAGACATCATTCACCGCCGAGGTCGCAAAGACGCCAGTTAAAATCGCCCCGGTAAATCCGCCTACCCCATGAACGCCAAAGGCATCCAGTGAATCGTCATAACCGACTCGCTTTTTGAGTTCAGTAACCGAGAAGAAACAGACCACTCCCGCAATAAAGCCAATTGCTATGGCGGCCGTCGGTGTAACAAACCCTGATGCAGGGGTAATGCCCACAAGCCCCGCAACGGCGCCGGAAATAGCGCCTAAAACCGTAGGCTTTCCTTGTCGCAACCATTCAACCAATATCCAACCCAAGACCGCGGCTGCCGCGCCGAAGTGGGTGGCGATAAAGGCGCTCGAAGCCAGCTTGCCCGCCGCTACGGCGCTCCCGGCGTTAAAGCCGAACCACCCCACCCAGAGCAGACAGGCGCCAATGACGCTGAGCACCAGACTATGCGGCGCGAATGGAGTTTTGGGATAACCGAGGCGCTTGCCTAAATAAATTGCGCAAACCAACGCCGAAAAACCTGATGAAATATGCACCACTGTACCGCCAGCAAAATCGAGCGCTGGAATTTTGCCGCCCAGAGCAGGAAGCGCTAACAGTCCGTTTGAACCCCATACCATATGCGCCAGCGGAAAATAGATGAAGGTCGCCCATAAAACCGTATATGCCAACATCGCCGAAAATTTCATCCGCTCGGCAAAAGCTCCGGTTATAAGCGCCGGCGTGATGATGGCAAACATCAACTGAAAAACCATAAAACTCTGATGCGGAATGGTGGCCGCATAAGTGGTGTTTGGATCGCCTCCGACGCCGTTCAGAAAGAGATAGCCAAGTTTTCCGAAAAATGGCGTACCCTCAGCAAAAGCAATGCTGTACCCGTAAATGGCCCATATTACAGAGATGACCGCCATCAAAATGAAACTCTGCATCATGGTTGCCAGCACATTTTTCTTGCGGACCAGTCCACCGTAAAAAAGCGCCAGGCCTGGCCCGGTCATCATCAGCACGAGCGCCGAACAAGTTAGCATCCAGGCATTGTCGCCGGCCGTCTGCGCATTGCTTGCCGCGGTTTCGAGTTTTGCCAGTAACTCTTCAAGCTTGGGGTCTGAAGGGGTTGCAGTTTGGGCATAGCCAACCGTCGCGGTTGCCAGTACCACTGTGAGTGCGATGAGTATTCCCCGCAGGGTAAATTTAATTTTCATAGCCGAGATTAAATTGAGAGCCTCCCTTCTCTCATTCATCATCTGTAGTTTTTTGCTCGATTATCGCCTGGCGAATGGCTTCTTCGATGACCGGAAGTTGCACCTCCTTCAACTTCTCGCCGCGCGCATCCGTAACATAAAAAATATCGAGCGCGAGATTTTTTTCCGTAGCTACCTTGGCAAAGAAGATGTCTAAATCAAGGTCGCTTAGGGTGCTGGCTATCTTGTAGGCCAACCCCAAACGGTCGCCGGTTCTGACTTCTAAAATCGTGCTCTTGTCCGACGATTGATTGTCCCAATTGATGCGAATTGCCGATGTCGCAAACCTTTTTCGCTTTTGTAAACGGGAACTGCTTTGCGCGCGCAATCTTTTCGCTACCGCCGCCGCAACATCGAGTTCACCGCTCAGCGCGCGTTTAATTGCATTGTCGAATTGTTCCCAGCGCGCCGGTTCGGTAATGGGTTCGCCGGCCATATCGCGGACTTTGAATGAATCAACCGCCAGACCGTCTGAGCGTGTGTTGAGACGCACGCTTAGAATGTTGACACCTTTTGCGGTCAGGGCGCCGGCAACAGCCGCAAACAAACCGCGCCGGTTGCGGGCGCATAAATGCAAATCTGTACAACGCGATTGCAGATTGACGCGCCAACTGGTTTTGACCACACGAGAATTGAGCGAATGGGCGAGTCGTATATGTTCGACAATCGTCTGTGACGGTGTAGCGCGCGCGTATTCATCGGAAAGCAGATTGAAATGATTGCGCACCGCATTGTGATCAAATCCATCATTCAACAGGCGGACAATTTTTTGCTCAATGTGTTCAATGCCGCTTGAACGCTCTTTTTCTATATCGGGCTCAAGACAGATGCTGGCTTTGGTATAGAGTTCCCAAAGCAGCGCATCTTTCCATTCATTCCACACCCCCTGCCCGACGCCGTTAATATCGCCATAGGTCAACAAGGTAAGCATCTTCAAATTGTCGAGCGTTCCCATGCGTTGCGCGAAATCCGCTACCACTTTGTCATCCGCTAGGTCGCGCCGCTGCGAGATGTGCGACATGGTCAAATGCTCGCGAATGAGAAAGAGAACCTGGTCTGTGAGTTGGGGTTCTAATTGCAAACGCGCACAAACCCGCGACGCGATCTTTATCCCTTTTTCGGTGTGACCGCCGCCTAAACCTTTCCCGATGTCGTGGAATAAAACCCCCAGGTGCAAGACCGCAGGGTCGCTGATTTCGCTATACAGGTTGCGATAACGCTCAAGCGTTTGACTCGTTGAATTGGCCAAATTGTCCAGGGTTTCCAGCGCCCTTAAGGTGTGCTCGTCAACCGTGTAGCGATGATAAAGGTCGTGCTGAACCAGACAGGTGATGCGTCCGAACTCTGGCATAAATTTGCCCAGAAAATTCAAATCGTGCATCAGGCGAAGCCCTGCGGCGACGCGCCCCTTGACGCGCAGCATCTTGATAAATCGTTGTGCCGCTTCCGGCGAAGAGACAAATGCGCGATTGACGGCCGGGAGGCTCAATTGAATGGCTTCCTGTAATTCGGCGCTTAAATTGGCGCCGATAGTTTGCGCATAACCGAATGCCAGCATCATCCGATTGCCATTTAACTTTGCATTGTCGGCATTATTGGACTCGTCAAAATCAAGCGCTCCATCGCGCATCACAAACCCCCCGACGACCGATGTGGCGCGCGAGCGCGTAAACCATTGTTTCTTTTTCGGCTGCGCTGTCGCACGACTCAACTGCCCATCGCACAAACGATGCAGCCGGCGCGCCTGCAAATAGTAATCGCGCATGAAAATTTCTGAAGCCTGTTGTTGCCGGGTGTCTGTGTAGCCTTGATTGCGCGCCACCTGCTGTTGTAAATCAAGCGACAACAGATCGGTTCGCCGCGCCGTCATAAAATGTAATTCGTTACGAACTTGCAGGAGAAAATCATAGGCCCCGCCGATGGCTTTCGCCTCGCGTTCAGTCAGTATTCCTGTATTGACCAAGCCGGACAGCGTATTTTGTCCATAAGCAATCTGGGCCGCCCATAACAAAACGTGAAAATCGCGCAACCCCCCGGCGCTCTCTTTGACGTTGGGTTCTTGGACG
>JBIOWC010000006.1:0-2982 GCA_044868105.1 Blastocatellia bacterium | reverse complement strand
GCACTGCGTGCGCAAGAATCGCGGCGTGCGGACAGAACGCTGGAAACTCATTCACTTCTGGGAGCAGCCGGAAGAGTGGGAGCTTTACGATTTGCAAAACGACCCTGATGAAACGCAAAATCTCGCCGCCCGCCCCGAACACGCCGGGCGCTTGAAAGAGTTGCGGGCGAAACTTGAAGCCTTAAGGCGTGAAGTCGGCGATGTGGACCCGCCAGGTCCCGCCGCGGCTGTCGTACCCTGTACGGTTGGCATCGGAACTCGCTGAATACGAGCCGGCACACCCAGACTAACGAAGCGAGGCCGGCGCGCCGAAGGCGTTTTGCATAATCCCGTCGGGCCGGGTGGTTATTTGAGGGAGAATAAAACGTGGTGGGCTTTATGCGCTTTGCGTACTTTGTGAGAACCCTGCTTGAAGATTGAAAGGTTAAGGGTTCAACGAGAATTACTTACCAAGCCCACAAAGAATAAACAGGGCTTTGGCAATTTTTGTGAAGCACTAGGCGTAATCCCGGTTAATAACAGGACACCCTGAGATGGCGAAACAAACTCCAACCTATGAAGGCGAAATCCTCAGCGTCTTGGCCTTTGAGTTCTCTTTTTCCAAGCAGAGTGAGTCGGAACGAAAAATTAAACGTCGCCTGCGCGACAAAAAACTCGGCGCCTACGACCCCACCAGAGTCGCCACACTACGCGCCTTCAAAGATGATGTGCAACAAGAACTCGGACGCTTTAGCAAGTCCGCTTATTACACACACGCGCACGGCAAATATGCTGAGATGCAGGACTGGGATGTGAAGCGACTTGCGCAAGCAATGAAAGCGCGGCACCCGGAGGTGCCGGAATCCGAGATTGATGGTTTTTTGCCGTACGCAATTCTGTTGTACTACCTCAAATAAAATTCTGTGTCCTCAAAACGTGAGCGCGGCAGATTTGCCCTTTGCAGAAGGGGAATGGCCTGGACGAAGCGCGGCACGGTTGAAGGGAAAGGATTGAGATGCAGAGGAACAAGGTTGACTTCTGATTAAGCGGATGCGGCGGCTATTTATAGGAACTTATGCGCCCGAATCTGCGGTTTCCGCTTAATCGGAAGTTAAATTATTAGCTTGACCCGGGCTGCGTTTTTCGCTGGCAACAAATCATTGGTTCATAAAAAATAAAATAGCCGCAATCGGTTGTGGCGAATCAGGCTTTTTTGTGCAAAACTAGGTCTCCCTTAGAACGATGAACACCCGAATTTTTTCAATCTGGCGGGACCGGCTTGTCCCTATCAAAGGATTACTTTATCCAGCCGTTTTTCAATTGCTGTTCAGCGTTACATACATCTCTCTTTTCAGCATCTATTTCCAGTTTAATAAAAGCCTGATTGCGGTTCACCTCGTTTTGGTTTTCGGCATTATCTTCGTCACCACCGGTTTGATGAGTCTGCCGCTTTGCTTCGCCCGGTTGAGGCAATGGCGGCTAACGAAATATTTTGTCAGTCTTATCCCAGCGCTCGCCTTTTTAAGTCTGCTCTTCATCTATATATGCGATTTCGCGAGCAACAGCTTTTGGGGAAGCAATATCAATTACACCATTGTTGCCGATTACGCATTTCAATTCAGCGCCATTTTGAAAGCCCTGCCGGTTAACGCAAATTGGCTGTGGCTGCTGCTGGGCGGGTTATGCCTTTTGATCATCCTCGCCTATCAATTCTTTTCCGGCACGATTTTCAAGGGGCTTCAAGAACTGCTCTTACCACAACAGGATTTCAGCATCTTTAAAAACCGCCCCCGCGCCATAAAATCAAGTTGTGCCTTGGCGTTGCTCATCGCGCTCATCACGACTCTGGTCTCCGTGTTATGGACCAAGCGTGACCACTATGAAGCGGCCTGGCGCGACCCCTTGATAAGTTTCTTTTTGCCGACCATTACTTACCTTGAACCGAACTCACATCGTTTGCAGATTTATTACGAGGACCAGCGCACGCGCGCCGCATACCCGCGCGCTGAAACATTTCAAAAAAAGAATGTCATTTTAATCATTGCCGATGCGCTGCGCGCAGATCATATGCAGGTCTATGGTTACGCGAGACCGACGACGCCATACCTTGCGAAATTGCAGCAATCGGGTTCGCTGAAAAAGGTGGACTTTGCGGTCTCTTCCTGTTCCGACACGGTCTGCGGAATTATGTCAACCATGGCTTCAAAAAATTTGAAGAATGTCTGCAATCAAAATTTTACGATATATGATTTGCTCAATGACCAGGGTTACCAGTCTTATTTCATTCTTTCGGGCAGCCATTCGTGGTACGGGCTTCGGGAATATTACGGTGAGAAAAACTTAAAGCTCTATTTTGATGGCGAAAGTTCCAAGAGCTATACGCTCAATGATGACCGCTTGATTTTTGAAGGACTCGACCAGGTCGAAAACTTCAACGGCATTCCGGCCTTCTTCTATTTTCATTTGATGTCGCCGCATTATTCAGGCGCCAAACTGGATAAATTTTCCAAGTACGCCCCGAAAGATAAAAAGCTCGAAGTCTATTCCTTTCTGGGCGGCGATTACGACACCGCGCTGGTTAAAGACAACTATGACGATAAAGTTCTGCAAGCCGATGCCATGATTCAACAACTCTTTGAGAGTCTTGGGCAGAAAGGTTATTTGAAAAACAGTCTGGTGCTGATTATCGGCGATCACGGCGACGGACTCGGCGAACACGGGCATTTCGGTCACGTCCACTATCTTTATCAAGAGCAACTGCGCGTGCCGTTTTTGATTTACGATGAAGAGCGCGTGCCTTATACGAATTTGCGGTTCGCCTCGCAACTCGATGTTGCGCCAACCATTATTGACCGCCTGGGGCTGCAAATTCCGGCTTGCTGGGAAGGCTTATCGTTGCTCAAATCGCCGAGCAATCTTTATACCTATCATCAATCCTTCGGCAATCCGCTGCGCTATGCAATTTTGTACAGAACCGATAAAGAGATTTTCAAATACATCCTC
>JBIOWC010000005.1:0-3560 GCA_044868105.1 Blastocatellia bacterium | reverse complement strand
CCAACAACATTCCGCGCGCTTCTACTAAGCGCGGAATATCAGGCAAAGCTTTTGCCAGTTGCGATATTTTGTCCTGCAATAAAGTTTGAGTGTGAGCCGTCACTTATCAATCTCCCGCATTGGTTTTTGAAATAGGTCGGGCAAGCGGCTGATGTGTTCAACCGTGAAGAATTGCTTGCCTCGAAGGTCTTCTTCGGAAACTCGTTCGTGAACCCATTCGGTTTGGTAAGGAATGTGAATCGCTAGGCCACCGATTTTAAGGACTGGAAGGATGTCGGATTTCAGAGAGTTTCCTACCATTACAAAATTTTGCGGGGCAATATTGTATTTTTGGGTGATGCGTTCGTAAACGCTCACCTCTTTTTCGCTGACAATTTCAATTTTACTGAAAAAATCGCCAAGTCCCGATTGCGCGATTTTCGCCTCCTGATGAAACAGGTCGCCCTTCGTAATCAACATTAAGTCGAACGATTGCGCCAGGAGTTCAATGGTTTCGCGCGCGCCTTCAAGAAGTTCAACAGGCGCGTTCATCATGGCTCTTCCCATTTCAATGAGGCTCTGAATTTCGCTTGCGGTGATGCGTCCTTCTGATAGTTCGATTGCCGTTTCAATCATTGAAAGCGTAAACCCCTTAACACCATAGCCGAAATGCATAATGTTGCGCGATTCGGTTTCATAAAGTTTGTCGGCAATCCACTCGGCATCGTGATACTTTGAGAGCAGGTGTTTGAACTTGTCATGCGTCGAGTAGAAGATGCTTTCGTTATGCCAGAGCGTATCGTCGGCATCGAATGCGATTACGTCAAAATTGGTGATGCGAAGAATCGAACTCACTGTTGCGCTTCCTTACACCCTTTCTTTTATTGCGCTGGAAATTAAAAGAAGGGCTTTAATGGAGCCCTTCTTTTAATTTCAAATTCTATCGTTGATTACTCGTTGCGGGTGTCTGCTTTTGAGGTTTATCCACTGTATAGGTGATGCCAGTGTATTGCATCTCTTCCCAGGTTTGATCGCCCCAACGCACAGTGGCTTTCGGGTCGGGATTATACGAGTTGGCTGTGGAGTTATCGTAATGCGCAAGGGCTTCAAGTCTGGAACCTTTCGGCGCGGCCAAGGGTTTCGCGAACATATAATAGGTCTGCCAATTGAAATCATACTTCGGAACCGTGAGTACATCTTCTGCGCGTCCGTCCGGACGGATTAGACGATAGGCCCAACTCTTGCCGCGCAAATGGGTGTGCGGAACCATGCCAAGAATATGTGAATCTTCGGTGAATTCAATGGCTGAGGGAACTTCAAAATTGTTAGCGCCAGGGGGAATCGTAAACATCGGATTGATAAAGGCGCTAGTGATGATCTCTTCCTGTGGCGGCTGTTTGGCGAAAATCATGCCGACGCTGGTTTTGTCTTTCGCGGCAGTTCCGTTTGTCGTGTAGTGCATTTGGAAGAGCAAAACAGCTCCAGCTTTAATCAATAACGCAGACTCCGGGCGATAAGTCATGGCGTTAGTGCCGGGCGCGGTCGTGGCGATGAGTGCGCCGGGACCGCCGTGTTGATGTGGTAAATTCGGAACTACTTGTTTAAATGGCATAGCGCGACCTGTACCGCCCGGTTCGCGACAAAAAACCAATACGTGATGTACGACATTGCGCGCCCCGGGTCTGATTTCAATGGCCTGAATCCATTTATCTTCTTTGAAATTTGTCGGCACTTGAAAATATTGATACTCAATCGTGCCATCAGCAGGAACGGTATATTCATTCGCCATGCTGAATACTGCATCAGGCGTGCCGATTCCCCAACCCTCATTGAATTTCGGAAGCGGCGGCGCATCTTTCGCATTGCCTTGCGGCGCGCCACCATCTACCCAGCGAACCAGTATGTCTTTCTCTTCAGTGCTCAAGCGGCGGTCATTCAAAAAAGTGCCGTGTGGCTCAGTTGCATGCCAGGGTGGCATTTGTCCTGTGACGACCTGTTCGCGAATTGACTTTGCCCAGGGACGCGTCTCTTCATAGCGTAGCAGCGACATCGGCGCAATATCACCTGGACGATGACAGGATGAGCAATTTTTATAGAGAATCGGCGCGACGTCTTTTGCAAATGTTGGAGTCGCTGCCGAGCTGGTGCGAGTTGAAATAAGAAAATTAAAAACTAAAATTATTGCGGCAATTCCGAATACCATAAAAAATCTTGGTTTAGTCATAACCTCACCTTTCCTGTCTGAGCTTATTTATTCAAGTTAACCCTTGATTTAACGATGCGCTTAATTCCAACTAACGCTTAAAGGCTTTCATTAGTTTCGCCCAATTCTTAAGGTTCCTTTTTCGTTCTCATAGGTCTTGCTCTTCGCTTAAACACTTTTCAATATCAATGATTAATTTCAGATTGCGAGCACTCGGGCGATTTTTCAGGTCGTGCTTAATCAAAGCTTTCCCACCCTCGCTATGACAGGTGAGACGATGCGCGGCTAAAGTTCGTAATCGCTCCCAATCTCTAAAATTATTGTGGAGTGGTGGCTCGAAATAGACACCCATATTTTGCATGGGTTTCTTGTATTCCGGGCATTTGGGTTGTGGATTGTCAATCTTAAGATCCCACCGCGAAGGTTTACAGAACATTTTTCGACAATCGAATCAAACCCATGCTCCTTGTTGCGATGCTGCTTGGTAGATTCCAAGCCACCATTCCCCATTAATCATCAAGCGCTCTTTGCGATATTGCCTTTATCAAAATCTGCAAAGGTTTTGCCTTGGTCTGCAAGTTGTTTCAATAACGGCGCAGGTTCCCAATGTTCGCCGTGTTGACTGTGAAATTCGCTGATGCGGTCATAGACATTCTTGAGCCCGACAGTGTCTGCGTAAAACATTGGGCCGCCGCGCCAGACCGGAAAACCGTAACCGTTCAAATAAATAATATCGATGTCAACCGCCCGAAGCGCGATACCTTCTTCTAAAATCTTCGCGCCTTCGTTAATCAAAGCGTACATCGTGCGTTCGACGATTTCATCTTTGCTGATGTCGCGCTGTTCAATGCCGGCTTCGGTCGCGGTCTCTTTAATCATCGCCTCGATTTCGGGATCGGGAATGCGATTGCGGTTTTCATCATAGTTGTAAAACCCGGCGCCGGTCTTCTGCCCGTAACGACCCATTTCGTAAAGTTTGTCGGCGACAATCGGATAACGCAGACCGGGTTTTTCCAGGTGCTTGGCTTCCTGACGCACGCGCCAGCCTACGTCAATCCCCGCGAGGTCGCTCATCGAAAGATAACCCATTGCCAAACCAAATTCGTAGAGTGCGCCGTCCACATCCTGAGGCTTTGCGCCTTCTTCAACCAGGAAAATCGCTTCGCGTCCATAAGGCGCAAGCATACGGTTGCCCACGAAGCCGCGACAATTGCCAACCAGCACACCAACCTTCTTTAATCTTTTAGCGAGCCCCATGGAAGTCGCAATCACTTCGTTGCTCGTCGCTTTGCCGCGGACGATTTCCAAAAGGCGCATCACGTTTGCGGGGCTGAAGTAATGGTGACCGATGACCATTTCGGGTCTTGAAGTAACCGAT
>JBIOWC010000004.1:0-14516 GCA_044868105.1 Blastocatellia bacterium | reverse complement strand
TTATCATAGTGAACACCACGCACACCCCGGACGACATTGGCGAGAGTTAGGCAAAGCGCGGGCAATAGAATTGAAAGCGAGTCGTTATCCGGCAATCTTTCGCTGGCTAGAGTGCGCCAATCTATGTGCGCTTGAACGCCTGGTGTTAGGCTCGCCGGCACTTCAACGTTGGGTTCTCAACTGCCACCGCCGCGCCATTCAACACTTATTGCGCGAAATGCCGGATATTCACCGAATAGGGATTGTCGGTGGCGGACTGTTTCCGCGAACTGCGCTGATTTTGCAAGCGATGTTACCCGAAGCCCGCTTGGCTTTAATTGATTTAAGCGCCGAAAATCTCGCCATCGCGCGGCAATTCGTCGGCAATAAGGTTGAATATATCAATCAACAATTTAATCCGAGTGAAGCTTGCGATTTTGATTTGCTGGTCATCCCGCTGGCTTTCATTGGCGACCGCGAAATGCTTTACCGGCAACCTTCAGCCCCAGCCGTTTTGGTGCACGATTGGATTTGGCGAGCGCGGGAAAAGAGCCAGATAATTTCCTGGTTCTTGATTAAGCGCTTGAATCTGGTGCAAAGATGAAAGCCGTTGCGCTCTTTTGTGTCTTCACACTGGCCAAGCTGGCCATCTTAATCGGGCATCCGATTCAACTTTCCGGCTGGACGCTGATTGCTTACTGCTGGCAAGACCTGCTCGTCGCCTTGATATTTTTTCTGCTCGATAGCCTGATTAAACGAGCCTGGTTCAGTTGGACGCTCTATGGCTTTGCCGTCGCCTATGTTGCCATCAATGTTCCTATCGCGCGTGTGCTCTCTTCACCGCTTACCTTGCCGATGATTGGCGCGGCGGGCGGCACCCTTTCCGATTCCATCAAACACCATGCGACAGTTGAAAACTTCGCCCTGATGTTCTTAGTCAGCGGCTCCGGGCTGGTCTTTCCCCTGTTGCTTCGTCGCCTGTATATTCGCCAACGACTGGCGCTCATCATTGTGACGTTGTTCTTCGTCTTACTTGGGCCAATGGCGTCATCGCGAATCGAAACCGTCGGGCTGAATCGCAATGCTATTATGGCGCTTGCAACAACGGCTTTGCCGCGTTTGAACGGGCACCTCAATGAGGTCAGCAGCGCAGACGATTGGCGCGTGAGTCCGCTGGCTACTCAATCAAATCCGACGGCGTTGTCCGAATGGCGTGGCGCAGCTGCGGGGCGCAACGTAGTTTTAATTGTGCTTGAATCGGCGGGAGCCCAATATTTGCGACCTTACGGCGCAACCGAAGACCCCATGCCGCATCTATCGGAATTGGCGCAGACCGCTATCAGGTTCAAAAATGCGTATGCGGTTTATCCCGAAAGCATCAAAGCGTTTTTTTCCATTATCTGCTCGCGCTATCCGGCAATGGATACCGAAACTGAAAGCTACCGGCGAATCACCACGCCGTCGCTGGCTACGGCGCTTCAACAATCGGGCTATCACACGGCGCTCTTTCATTCAGGTCGCTTTATGTATTTAGGCATGCGCGAAGTGATTGAAAATCGCGGCTATGAGGTTTTGGAAGATGCGGGCGCCATTGGCGGGAATCACGAATCAAGCTTCGGCGTAGATGAAGCCTCAACCGTCAAGCGAGCTTTGCAATGGGTTGACGCACTGCCGCGTGATGAAAAGTTTTTTCTGACCTATCTGCCGATTGCCGGTCATCATCCTTACGATACGCCCGAACCCGGCCCTTTCGCTGAACACGAAGAAGCCGATCGTTACCTTAACGCCTTGCATTATTCGGATGCCTCACTCCAGCTATTGCTGCAAGGGCTGCGCGAACGCAAGCTGGACCAAAATACTTTGTTCGTTATCTTCGGCGACCATGGAGAAGCCTTTGGACAACACCAGGGCAACTATGCGCATTCGCTTTTTCTTTACAACGAAAATATTCACGTCCCATATTTGATTGCCGCGCCGGGGTTGATTCGCGAACCGGTAGAGGTAGCCAATCCGATTAGCCTCATAGACACGGCGCCGACGATTTTAAGCTTTCTCGGATTGGCCGCGCCGGTTGATTATCAAGGGAAATCCGCGTTGGATGAGAAAACGCGGATGGCGCTATTTTATACAGACTATTCTTTGAGCCTGATGGGACTATGCGACGGCAATTGGAAATACCTTTATGAACTCGATACCGGGCGTTCAAAATTATTTGATTTGAATCAAGACCCTGGGGAACAAAATGACCTCTCCCCGCTTCGTCAAGAGCAGGTTTCAGCCTATCGCCATATCCTCACCGCCTGGAGCACATCACAAAAAGCCTTGATCTTGAAAGAGACGGCTGAGCAAAAGTGAGCGCCTTTCACAGGTGATGATTTTGCTAGCGAATACCTGGCAATCTATTTTGGAGTAGGGTGACCATAGGGTTCGGCTCGCGGGTCACCCTCCTCCTAAGCGGTATCGCTCTTTATCTTCTGTTGGGTTGAAGACCGCACACTTTTAGCCGCACTGACTGACTAGGCTCTGGTCTTATCCACTATCTGCCGGACTTCACCAACCGGGTCGTTTTCAACGTGGCAAGGCGAGTCGAAAATCATGGTGGCGCGTTTGTCCGGCGTGTAGGCTTGCCAATTGGGTAGCCCTTTATGATTTGGATTGCCCGTGCGTGCTAAGGCTGCCCAGGCTCCTGCGGTGTCCGCCTCCAGCTTGCGCATCTGCGCATTGACTTTTCCAACCATACTTTCGCAAGCTTCAATATGGTTAAAGACAAAGGGAATTTCAAGGGTGTGTGGTGCGCGTAGACCCATAACCGGCGTTTCCCAGGCGAAGACATAGAGATAAGTTGGCGCTTTACCCAAGGCCGCGCGACGCTCGGCCAGGCGAATCGAACTCATCGCTGCAATATCATTCGAGATATTGGTTGATAGTTCATAGGGCGTAGCTTTGGGCGCTCGCTTGCGGTAGATTTCGATGATTCGTTCAGCTTCAGCCCCTAAGGCTTTTCTGGTGTTTTCCAACAATCCCGCTTCATCCAATTTTCCATACGCCGGGTCGTCAATCTCATAAACGGTTCGTTCGGTTCGCGTGTAACCGACCATCACCGGCACCTCCTGTGACACGGTTGTGGCGGTCGGTTCAAACGGATGGGTCGGCAAAATTTTGCCATCAACGACGGGGCCGAGGCGGGCGCGATTTCCGGCATCCATCAATTTATCGAGCGGGATTTTTTGAAGTTCTCTGCCCTGTCCCGGTTTCAATCCTAATTCTTTCATCAGGGTTTCCGCGGTCTTGCTCGCCGCGTCGCGCGCTCCGCTGCGCAAACCCGCGCCGCTTTGAATCACTGCGCGATTGAATAACCCCTTGGCGCTCGGCATTGCCAGCAGGTTTGAAACCTTACCGCCGCCGCCTGATTGTCCAAAGATTAATACCTTATTCGGGTCGCCGCCGAAGGCGCTGATGTTATCGCGCACCCACCCGAGCGCCGCCACTAAATCGAGTTGTCCGACATTAGCCACATTTGCAAAATCTGCGCCACCGACATCACCTAGAAAGAGATAGCCCAGCACATTGAGCCGATGATTGACGGTGACGACAACCATATCTTGATAGCGGGCCAGCCCCGCGCCATCGTAGCCTATTGAACCGCCGGTTCCCTGGTCATAACCGCCCCCATGAAACCACACCATTACGGGTCGTTTCTTCCCATCCTTGAGGCCTGGCGTCCAGACGTTGAGATAGAGGCAGTCTTCGCTGGTGTCCGCGCGATTGGTGGCTCCCAGTACAGCAAAAAATTCGCGTTGTTTGGCGCCCCGCGGACGATTCGATTGCGGCGCATAATGACCGAACTCAAACGCCTCGCGAATCCCCGTCCAAGGCTGCGGCGATTGGGGCGGCATAAAGCGATTTTCGCCGCCTGTCGGCGCGCCATAAGGAATGCCTTTGAAAGCCATCACACCGTCGCTTTGCAGTCCGCGAAGCTTTCCGGTTTTAATGGTTACCGGCTGCGTTGGCGCGCCGTTCGCCGTAACCGCTAGCCGGGCTTTGAGTAGGCCGGGCATCAGGAGGCTGGCGCTGGCCGCCCCGGCGACTTGCGCCGAATGAATCAGAAAAGCGCGACGATTTAACGGTTGATAGTGACCTCGTTGTTTTTTTTTCATAAGCATCTCTGGATCCTCCTGTAGGTTTAATGATGGGTTATCGCCTGGCATTTGCGTTAATGAATGGCAAAACTTTACCAGCAGGTCGGGTCGAGTTCAAATCGAACCATCCCCATTAAGGCCCATAAAATCTACGGACTTTTCCGTTGACACTTATCGGTTCAAAGATTACTATTTAGCAAGTAAGTAAGTGCTTACTTACTTGCTAAATTTCAGATTTAAGGAAAAGTTCATATGTCGAGAGTGCTGGTCAGGCACAATAAAATTTCGGTCAATGGGAGTCCGGTTGACGAAGGGCGAATGTCGAGTGAAGACCGTCGCCAACAATTGCTGCAAACGGCAATTTCTCTCTTTTCAAAAAAGGGCTTCAGCGGCACCACCACCAAAGAGATTGCTCGCGCCGCAGGCGTAACGGAAGCTCTGGTTTTTCGCCATTTCCCGACTAAAGACGCCTTGTATTCGGCGATTCTCGATTGCAAAGCCAATGAGTCAAGCGTTGAGGAATGGTTTGAGGAATTGCGGGAATACACAGCGGCAAGTGACGACGAAGGTTTAATTCGTATCGTCGTCAAACGCATCATTGAACATCATCGAAATGACCCTGATTTTATGCGCCTGATGTTCTATTCGTCGCTTGAGCATCATGACCTGGCGCAGGAATTTCGCGATAAATACATCACGCCGCTGTATAAATTTTTACGCGATTACATTGTCAAGCGCCAGCGCGAAGGCGCCTTTCAGGGTTACAGCCCGAATGCTGTGGTGCGCGCAATTTTCGCAATGCCGCTCTATCATTCAATGGTGAAGTGGTTATTTGAAGTTAAGGCATTAGACGTTTCGGATGCCGAAGCCATCGAAACATTCCCGCAACTATTGCTTGGCGGGCTACGTAAAAACGGCCGAAAGACAGAAACTCTTCACAAGTCTGCAAAACGAAAATCGGAGTAGGTTATGGGCAATCGCCAATATAAAACGCACTGGATAATTTTATTTACAGCCATATTGTTTGGCGCACTCCTTCTTTCAGGATGCAAGCGCTCGAAATCAGGGGCAAGCGCAGGGGTTGCCGAAGCTTCGGCTTTGCAGCCCGTTGAAATTACCACCTCGCAAGCCATCACGCGCAATGTTCCCGCTTTCGTGCAGGCGACCGGAAGTTTTACCGCCGATGAAACGTCGGATGTGGCTTCGCAGGCCTCCGGGCAAATCATTGCGACGCCGGTTGATGTTGGCGCCTTTGTTAAACAAGGTCAGGTCGTCGCCCGTTTGGATGACCGCGATGCAAAACTCCGGTTACAACAGACGCAAGCCGCAGCGCGACAAGCCGAATCGGCGCTCCGGCAGGCAGAGGCCAAAATCGGCTTGGATAAAGACGGGCAATTTAATGCCAGCGTGGTTCCCGAAGTTATCGCGGCAAAACAAAATTATGAAGCGGCGGAAGCCCAGGCCCGACTGGCTGAAACGAATGCCAAACGCTACGAACACCTGGTCTCGACGGGCGATGTTGCACAAATCGTCGCTGACCAATATCGCACACAAGCCGATACGGCGCGCGCGCAAGCCAACGCGGCTAAGAAACAGTATGAAGTTGCGATTAATACGGCGCGGCAAAACAACCAGGGCATTGCCGTGGCTCAAGCGGCGCTTGAATCGGCTCGCGCCCAAGTCGGCATTGCCAAGAAAGCCGTAGCCGATACCGTCATTACCGCGCCGCTCTCAGGGTTTATCAGCGACCGCCCCGTCGCGCTTGGCGAATACGTTACGCCACAATCGAAAATCGTCACCATACTCAAGAGCAATCCGATTAAATTGAAATTGCAATTACCGGAATCCGACGCGACGGCGGCTCACGTCGGCGCCTCTGTCACGGCGACGGTTGCGGCTTTTCCCGATAGAGAATTTTCAGGAGTGATTACCGCCATTAATCCGGCGCTCGATGCGGCTTCGCGCACCGTGACCGCCGAAGTTGACATCATCAACCCTGACAATAAACTGAAAGCAGGGATGTTTGCATCGGCGCGTCTGATTCAACACGGTGGCAGTGATGGGATTTTCGTTCCGACTTCGGCGGTGATGAAGGAAGCGAGCGAAACATCGGTTCGCATTTATGTGGTAGAAGGTGAAGCCGTGCGTTTGCGGGTTGCTCAGGTCGGCGAATCTCAAGGGGATGTCGTGCGCATATTGAATGGCGTGAAGGCGGGTGAAACCGTCGCCACCAGCAATCTTGAACAACTTTACGATGGCGCGTTAATTCGCAGAAAGTGAGCCGGCAGCCGGTATTCGGTAGCCGGTGGTCAGTTAACCATTGTCTGTCTTGAAAGCTAAAAAGCCCTTAGACTCAAGCGACACCCATTAACTAACTACCGACTACCGGCGGCCGACCACCGACTACTGCTTATTGAGGGAGTATGCAGAAATTAGCTGAAATATGTGTTCGTCGTCCGGTCTTTGCCGTGATGTTGATATTGGCGCTTACCGTGGTCGGCTGGTTTTCTTATATGTCGCTCGGCGTTGACCTATTTCCGAAAATTGATTTGCCAACGATTACGGTTACGGTCGCTAATCCGGGGGCCTCACCGCAAGAAATAGAGACCGAAATTACCGACAAAATCGAAGCGGCGGTCAATACCATCAGCAGCATAGATGAGTTGCGTTCGGTTTCCGTCGAAGGCGTATCGCAAGTCTTCGTCACTTTTCAACTCGAAAAGAATGCCGATGTCGCCAGTCAGGAAGTGCGCGCCAAAGTTGATCTCGTGGTTCCCAATTTACCGGAAACGGCAAAAGAACCGACGGTGCAAAAACTCGACCAGGACGCCGCGGCCGTCGTGCAGATTGCGGTTTCCGCCAATCGTCCGTTGCGCGATGTGACGTTGATTGCCGACAAACAACTCAAAGAGCGCATTGAAAGTTTAAACGGCGTTGGTCAGGTGCAGATGGTCGGAGCCGCCGAACGCGAAATTCACGTTCGCGTTGACCCGGATAAATTGCGCGCTTACAACATCACGGTTCCCGAAGTCGCCAATGCGGTGCGGCAACAAAATATGGAACTACCGGGGGGCCGCGTTGATGAAGGCGCCCGCGAACTGACGGTGCGCACCATGGGACGTATTGTTGACCCCAAGGATTTCGCCGATGTGACGGTCGCCTGGCGCAACGGATTGCCCATCAAAATTAGCGACATCGGATACGTTGAAGACGGGCAGGAAGAACAGCGCACCATGGCGCGACTCAATGGCAAGCCAACCGTTACCCTGTTAATTTCAAAACAGTCCGGGCAAAACACGGTTGCGGTTGCCGATGCGGTGAAAGAGCGATTGGAAGAGATTAAGCCGACGCTCCCGAAAGATATAAAGACCGAAATCGTCGGCGACCAGTCAATTTTCATTAAAGCCTCGCTTGAAAATATCAAGACTCACTTGATTGAGGGCAGTCTTTTTGCGGCGCTGGTGGTCTTTCTGTTTTTGTGGAGTTTTCGTTCGACCTTCATTTCGGCAATTGCCATTCCGACCTCTATCATCGCGACGTTTTCATTGATGGCGGTGATGGGATACACCCTCAACAACATTACGATGTTGGCGCTCACCTTAATGGTCGGCATCGTCATTGACGATGCGATTGTGGTTTTGGAAAACATCTACCGCTTTATCGAAGAGAAAGGGATGTCGCCGTTTGAAGCGGCGATTGAAGGCACCAAAGAGATTGGCTTGGCGGTTATGGCGACGACCATGTCGTTGCTAGCGGTTTTCGTACCGGTAGGTTTTATGGGCGGCATTATGGGGCGGTTTATGTCGTCGTTCGGTTTAACTTCGGCCTTCGCTATTGCGGTCTCTTTGCTGGTTTCGTTTACGCTTACCCCGATGCTTTCGGCGCGCTTGTTGAAGAAACCCGAAGCGGATCGTCAGGAAGCCAAAGCCCATGATTCAAAAGATTCGCGTTTCTATCGTCCGGTTGATCGAACTTACACCTGGCTTTTGAAATGGTCGCTGGCGCATCGTTGGGCAATCGTTGTGCTTTGCGTGCTGGTTATTTTGAGTACCATACCGCTCTTTATGAAAGTCGGTAAAAACTTTCTGCCGGCCGATGATTCATCGCAATTTGAAGTTACGTTGCGAACGCCCGAAGGCTCTACGCTCGCTGCGACTTCTACCATCGTTGAACGCATTGCCATGGATTTGCGAAACCTTCCGGGCATCACCGATACCTTGACGACGATTGGCGGCGGCGGACAGGGGCAAGTCAACAGCGGTTATATTTACGTCAAACTCAAACCGATTGATGACCGCGACGAATCACAGGATGACCTGATGGTAAAGGCGCGCGCGATTTTGAAGAAGTATCCGCCCGAATTGCGTCCCAGCGTGCAACAGGTCGCAGCCTTTTCCGGCGGCGGTTTTCGCAACGCTGACGTGCAATATATTATCAGCGGTCCCGATTTGAAAAAGCTGACCGAGTATTCAGATAAATTGCTCGAAAAGATGAAGACCATTCCCGATGCGGTTGACCCGGACACCACGTTAATAACCGGCAAACCGGAATTGCGCGTTGAAATAGACCGTGAACGCGCCGCCGATTTAGGCGTCAAGGTTAGTGACGTCGCGCAAGTGCTAAACACCATGGTCGCCGGACAGGATGTCGGCAATTACAACGAAGGGACCGAGCAATACAACATTTTAGTCAAAGCGACGGGCGAATATCGCACCAGCGCCGAAGGCTTGCAACGCATGATTGTCTCGACAGCTAAAGGCGGCTGGGTGAGTTTGGATAACCTGGTCAAAGTTGAAGAAGCCACCGGACCTTCGACCATCGAGCGGCAGAACCGTGAACGTCGCGTGATGTTGTTGTGTAATTCAAGACCCGGCGGTTCGCAATCTGAAATCATCACGCAGATGAATAAGTTTGTCGCTGAAATGAAGGTTGACCCGGAATACAAAACCGGCCTCGCGGGGCGTTCAAAAGAGTTAGGCAAAGCGGGTTATTATTTCGGCTTGGCTTTTCTTTTGGCATTCATCTTCATGTATATGATTTTGGCGGCGCAGTTTGAATCCTTCATTCATCCGGTGACGATTTTGTTGACCTTGCCCATGTCGGTGCCCTTTGGCGTGCTCTCTTTGCTGCTCACCGGACAGACCATGAACATCTTTTCGGCCTTAGGGATTTTCCTGTTGTTCGGGGTGGTTAAAAAGAACGCGATTTTGCAGATAGACCACACGAGCAATCTGAGACAATCAGGCATGACGCGTTATGCGGCAATCATCCAGGCAAATCGCGACCGCTTGCGTCCCATCTTGATGACGACGATTGCTTTGGTTGCGGGTATGTTGCCGCTCGTGCTTTCAAGAGGCGCCGGCGCTGGCACCAGCCGCTCGATTGGGGTGTTGGTTGTTGGCGGTCAATCGCTTTGTCTGTTGCTGACCTTACTGGCGGTTCCGGTCTTCTATTCGATATTTGAAGATGTGCGGGAAATGAGCGCCTGGCAAGCGTTGAGCGCAAGAGCCGGCGCCATCGGCGCAACCGCAAGAGGTACGGTTTTGCAACCAGTGATGAATCTGTTTTCACGCAAACCTAAAAAGGAACATTATGTTGACGAAGTATCAAAGGCATCAGGGGATTAATCAGATGCACGGTAAAAGACAAAAGGCAAAAGGCAAAAAGGGGCTTGCGGTGTCTGGACGCTCATCGCTATTGGTTAAGCAAATCATCAGCGCGGGATTAATGATTTGGTTATTTTTGCCGTTTGCTGGTTTTGCGCAAGAGAATAGCGACCATAAAAAGCCTGCCACAGAGGGCAAACCCTTAAATACGGAAACAGCTCCGACACAGCGTCCAACGGCGCAAAATTCGACAGCCCAAAGTTCGACCGCTCAAAGTTCAACCGCCCAGACTCAGCAGGTGGCGCCGATTGAACGAGTCGGCGTGAATGTCAATGAACAAACGCCGATTACTTTGGATGAAGCAATTGCTTTTGCCCTGGCTAATAATAAAGACATCAATGCGTCGCGTATTGATGTGGAACTCGCGAAATTCGATTTAACCGCGGCCAAAGGCGCCTATGACCCGCGCCTTTCTGCGCAGTCTTATTTTGAACGCCGCGAAACCGCTACGGCATCGGCCATCAGCGGCAGCGCCAGTGGCACAATTACGTCAACCGACCAAACCAATGTGGCAACCCTGAGCGGCAATTCCCCGCTGGCTGGCGGCGTTTATCAAATTGATTTTTCCGCATCACGACAAACCACGGATAATCTCTTCTCGTCGCTCAATCCGACTCAACCGACCGGCTTGACCTTGACCTACACGCAACCGCTGCTGAAAGGCTTGCGCACGGATGACAACCGCCGCCGCATCGAAATTGGCAAGAAGAACCTTTCGCTTACTGATGCGCAGTTTCGCCAACGCGCGATTGAAACCATCACGCGGGTTCAACAGGCTTATTGGGATTTGGTCTTTGCTCTCAGAAATCTGCAAGTGCAAAACGACGCGGTGAAGCAAGCGCGAACGCAAATTGAAAGCAATCGCCGTCAGGTCGACCAAGGAACGCTTGCGCCCATTGACATCGTTTCCGCCGAAGCTCAACTCACGCTTTTTGAGCAGAATGTTTATGTCGCGCAGGAAGGCGTTACGCGCGCCGAAAATAATTTAAAGCAACTTATGCTTCCCGAACGCACCGCCTCGCTTTGGTCGAAGGCGTTGCTGCCGACTACGCCCGTGAGCCTGGATCTGCCGCGGGTGGAGTTAGATGACGCAGTGAAACTTGCGCTCTCGAGCCGCCCCGAACTTGATCAGGTGGCGAAGACCGCCGAAATCAATAAAATCAATCAAAAATTTTTCGGCGACCAATTGAAACCCCAGGTTGATTTATTCGGCATTTATACCAGCGCGGGGCTAGCCGGCACCTTGGCGAATCGCGGACCCAATCCGTTTACTGCCGGCACCTTGGCGTTGACCGAAAGAATCAATGAAATCTCCAAGCAGTTGGGCTTGCCGCCGCTGCCTCCGTCGCAAGCAGTGGGCGGCGTGCCGGAGGCCTTTCTTGGCGGAACCGGGCAATCCTTATCAAATCTGTTTGGATTCAACTTTCCAACGGTGCGCCTTGGCGTGCGCTTTTCGTTTCCGGTCGGTAATCGAACCGCCGAAGCCAATCTTGGACGCTCGCTTGCCGAAGGTCGCAAGATTGAAAATCAACGCCAACAATTAGAGCAATCCATCGAAGCCGACGTGCGTAATACTTTGCAAGCGGTACGTTCAGCGCAAGCGCGGCTGACCTCGGCTATCGCTTCGCGTGAGGCCACCGAAAAGCAATACGAAAGCGAACAGCGCAAATTTCAAGCCGGTCTGACAACGGTCTTCTTAGTTTTGCAACGCCAACAGGAACTCATTGCGGCGCGGGGTCGCGAGGTGCAGGCGCAGACGGATTTGAATAAAGCCATCGCTGACTTTCAGCGCGCCACCGGTTCAACTTTTAAAGCGCACAACATCACCGTCATTTCCGATGCAAACCTGATACAAACGAAAAATCAGTAAGTCAATTCATCGCGAACCGTCCCTTTGGTTTGCGATGAATTTCATTTTTCCTTTACCCGTAGACCTAAATCGTTGCGGACGAAAACGATTTTTCTCAAAAAGCACGCAAAACCCGGGCTCTCTGCTTAATCAAACGTAATCGGATGAAGGCATTTCAGCTTCAAAATCCCACGCGTCCTTGTTCGCACAGAAACAGTGAGGTAATATGGTCTACCAATTTCGTTGCCGACCCAACAGAATGGGCTGAATTCAAAAATAATTTAAAAATTTACAGCAGAAATAGGTGCTGGAATTATTTATGTTCAGATGTGTTTGCAGCTTGCGTTCTTATAAGAGACTAAAGTTATGATGAGAAAACCTACAAAAGTTTTAAGCACCCTGGAAAATTCGGTTCGCATCGTAAAAATCACTGGCCGGTTAGACCCTGGCGATGGCGCTGATGCGCTGAGTAATCATATCCAAAAATATATTGATGAAGGGGAGATAAATTTTTTAGTCGACCTGCATGCGGTGACCTACATTAGCAGTACCGGCATCGGCAGTTTAATTAAGTGTTACCGCGCTGTACTTAAACAGAAAGGGCATGTCAAGTTGCTGTCGCCTTCACAATCTGTACGTAACATTCTGGCTATTTCCAAGCTTGATGGTGTCTTTGAAATTTTTTCGGATGAACAAGAGGCTCTTGAAAGTTTTATAGTCGAGGAAAAAGGCGAAGAAGAGAAAGAAAAGCGGAAGACTAAAAAATAAGCCGGACATTAATTGCCCGGCTTCTTATCTTTGGGTTTAGGCTCTCCTTTAGGTTGCCCTTTATCTTTAACCGGAGGCGGACCCGGAGGGTCTTTCTTTTTGTCATCCTTCTTCTGATCGCCAAGCACAATAGCACCGATATCGGCGCCCAGCACCGGGTTGTTGGCGGCAACCGCCGTCAATAAAAATAAGGCTGTAAATAAAATTAAAACCACTCTCTTCATACTACCACCTCGCGTCACACAACCCGATAAAGCGTTTTTTGTTCTTAGAAGCATAGCACTCATTATCAAGTTGTAAACCCTCTACGATTTGAATCCTCACGCTAGTAAGTTCAAACATTGGGCGCGTATTATTTGGCAATCACCATTCCAAACTGTTTTTTAGCCTAACTAAATAAATAGCTCAACTTACAATTCGGGTGATAAACCGGCGTCACTCAAATAGCACCGATATAGTTGTCGCTGTACACGTTTTAGTGCATTTTTAGGGTAAAATTGTGGCAGGGTTACGACGCAAGAGAAGCGTGGTCCGAAACTTTGTGAGAATAATACCGACCAAAGCCGCTGAGCTTTTTTATAAGGCAAATCTCAGTGGTCAATAATTAACCGTTTATCTCCCTCGGCGTTTATTAACCGCTTCTTTTAATTTCTTGCCTACAGAGAATCTGACGGTCTTGCTTGCCGGAACTTTAATCAGACTGTTGGTATAAGGATTATGCGCGCGTCTGGCTTTTCGTTGCGAAACCGCAAACGTCCCAAATCCTACCAACGTGACTTTTTGACCTTTCCGTAAACTGTCAGCGATTGCGCCTTTAAAGGCATTAATCGCACGTTCCGCTTCGGCTTTGGTAATTGAAGCCGCCATGGCGACTTTTTCAATCATGTCCCCCTGATTCATAGCTTCTCCTAAATCTTGTATGTTGGAATATTTGTTGACACGACATATTGTGCTTACGGAGGCGAGTTTATATCACTTGCTATAATCTGTGTCAACAGCATAAAAACAACAAAGCCTTGAAACTGGCTCAGAGAGCCTGATTCAAGGCTTACTGTCTGGCGACCAGTGAATAATTCCTTAAAAGAGCCATTCATCGGGCTTTTGCATACTCACCAACACTTTTAGCGTGTTGGCTTCAGCCGCTTTTGCAAAGGCGGCAAGGCCGGCATCCAGATCGAATTTCGCGGAGATTAAAGATACCAAATCAACTTTATTACGTGAAAGCGTCTCCATTGCCGGGGCCAACCGACCACACCTTGAGCCAATTAGTTTTATTTCATTTACAACCATTTGTGATATATCAAAAGTGGTTTTGCGATGATGCGTAGATTTTAAAACAATCGTGCCTTTCGGCTTTACTAAGTTTAGAGCCACGGGCAAGCCGGTTTCTGAGCCGGTAGCCTCGACAACAATATCAAATCGTTCTCCTGAGGTTTCTCGCAATATTTCGTTTTCAATATGGCTGGTCGGTTGAACAAGGTAAGTTTGCGTAGCTAGATTATGCATTAATGCCAATTTGGATTGGTGTTTGCCAATTACCGCCAGATAGCACGGGGTTGTGCCAATTGCCCTGGCAATCAATTGTGCAAGTTTGCCATCCCCTAGAACGGCCACGGTCGTTGTTGGCTTAATCTCCACCTGTTCAAGCATCTGACACGCTGCGGCAAACGGTTCAATGAAGATCGCCTCTTCGTTGCTCAGTGAATCAGGAACGGCAAGCAGGTTGCGAAGGGGTAGCGAGAGGTATTGCGCGAAAGCCCCATCGCGGTCTTTGATGCCAAGAACGGTTCGGTTTTGACAATGGCGGGAATCATTCGCTTTGCATAAATCACAATGATTGCAACCAACATTGATTTCACCGACGACTCGCTGTCCCAATCTGCTAGGGTCAGGAGAATCAATGACTCGGCCAACAAATTCATGTCCCAAAATACCTTGGAACCCGGCATACCCTTTGACAATCTCTAAATCCGTGTTGCAGATTCCGGCGCATAAAACTTCAATCAGAGCTTCGCCGTCTCTTTTGACAATTGGTGCGTCTTGAACCAATTTGAGGTTGCCATCGAATTTTAGCGCTTTCATAGGTTAACCCCCTTTACAATATATTACCCGGAA
>JBIOWC010000003.1:0-18398 GCA_044868105.1 Blastocatellia bacterium | reverse complement strand
AGTACTCGCCCCGTTTTATTTTTACCTGCGAAGAGCCGGTTTACATAAACACGCCGGAAATCGGAATTTCAATGACCGGTGAATCGGGGTCATTGGTTTCGACAATGATTTTGCCTTTGTATGGACCTTTTTCTAAGGTGTTCGTTTTCTTAAACGCGAGCTTCACCTGGTAAACCTGTCCTTCAACCGTAGTCGAGAGCGTTGGCACAATGAAGGGCAACGTCGAGCTTACCTTTTTAATCTGTAAACCGGCTTCGCGAATCTTTCTGATGGTAATGGCCGGCAGATTAAACGCTGATTCTTCAATAGTCGTTGGCACAAGCGGAAGCAAGATGCTGGTTGGTGTAGCAAAGATATGCGAGAAAACCGTGGCTTCCAAATCAACGGTCAGTTCGGGCGAGTCTTTACTGTCGGTTACCAGTTTGAGCTTTTGATGATATTGACCGGGCTTGAGCGCCGGATTGGTCGCCACGAAAAGCTCATAGCGTTTGCCTTCTTGAATCGGATTGAGCCGGGCGGTGAAATCGGTCCCTTCTAAGATAACCTTATTAATCTTATATGGCGTAGCGGCGTTGTTATACACATACATGGTGATTGAAGATTGATTGCCGGTAAGCGTACTGGTTATCCAGCGATCATTCGGTTCAATGCTGAATGTTCCCATCCGCTTGCCAGCGTTCGTCGAATAATCGAGCGGTTGAGCCGCGGCCGGCGGTTGCTCAAATTTAATACGCGCGCGTAAAAGTAAAGAGAAGGTCGGATGTTCGGGGTCATTGGTGGTCACCGTTGCGCCTTTGGCAATTTCACCCGATAAGCCTTCGGTATGAGCAACGGAAAGAGATATTTTGCCTTCCTTACCAGGAAGCACGACTTTGTCATAGTCGCTTGCCGTGCAGCCTCAGCCAGGCGCGACGTTTTTAATCTCCAGATTGGCTTTGCCTTGATTTTTGATGACGAAACTATAATTGAGCGGCGTCCCCGCTTTAACTTCGCCAAAATCGTGGGTGAATGATTCAATCCACAGTTTGGGCATTTCCGTCGGCGCCGCTTTTTTATCTTGTGCTGCACCGGTCATAGCAAAAGCCAATACGAGAGCCAGTGAAAATAAAGATTTTTTAAACTCCATAGATTTCTCCGTATTGCTTTGATTGAAGTCCGAAGTATAGCAAATCACCCTCTTTGTGTCTCCATTAAAACGATGAATTAGGAATAGGAATCGGGTTATTGAATTCTCACCAGGAAAACCTCGGCCGAGCAGACGAAAATTTGCAGTTTGACTTCGGATGCGATGGAAAAAGCAGCGGGGTGAACTCTACTGACGGGCGGGCTGCGCGGTATCCGAAGTTAAATTTTCCCCGAATACCGGGCCTTTCCCTTGATTGAAACCATCAGCGCAGGGTGAGCCGAAATTATTTGCCTAAAGAAGCCTCATCGCTCGGCCTCCGGCGTTCATCGTTTCCGAACGGATATGCTATCGTAGAAGCGATGAAAGTAATTCCGCTTGGTACCAGTTCCGGCAAGCCTACCTTAAAGCGTAATGTCAGCGCTCTGGCCATGGCGCGTGAAGGCGAATGGTTGTTGTTTGATTGCGGCGAAGGCACCCAAACGCAAATCATTCGCGCGGGTCTTAGCCCCAACCGGCTCGCCGCCATTTTTATCACCCACCTGCATGGCGACCATTTCAACGGCTTGCCCGGTTTGCTTTCGACGATGGGTATGGATGGGCGCGAGCGTCCATTGACCCTGGTTGGTCCGCCCGGGGTTCGCGAATATCTGGACACCCTGGCGCGACTGAAAGTGCTCTGGGTCAATTATCCGCTCGACGTGCAGGAGTACGGCAAGAAAGATTTGCCCGACACCGAACCGCAGATTGTATTTGAAACTTCTGCATACACGGTTTCGACTACGGCCTTAGACCACAGAGTCTTCGCTTTAGGGTATCGCTTGAGCGAAAAACCGCGACCGGGCAAATTCAATGTGGAAAGGGCGACCCAACTTGGCGTGCCAACCGGGCCGCTATTCGGGCGTTTGCAAAATGGTCAGGACATTACTCTCGCCGATGGGACCGTCGTTCGCCCGGCGGATGTGTTAGGCGAAGCGCGCCAGGGAAAATCGGCGGTCTATTGTTTAGACACGCGCCCGTGCGCGGCTTCCATTGAACTGGCGCGCGCCGCGGATTTAATCATTCACGAAGCGACTTATACGCAGGAGTTTGTTGAAGAAGCCCGTCATTACGGACATTCAACCGCCGCGCAGGCGGCGCAGGTGGCAAAAGAGGCAAACGCCGGAGGCTTGTTGCTGACGCATTTCAGTTCGCGCTTTCCTGACGCGCTGCCTTTGCTTGAAGAGGCGCGCGCGATTTTTCCCCGCACGATGCTCGCGCAAGATTTAATTGAGGTTGAGGTTTAATGATTGTCTCCATCGGAATTGATATTGTCGAAATTTCCCGTATTGAAGAGAAGCTATCACAAGGAAATACGCGATTCTTAAATCGTGTATTTACGGTTGGCGAAATTGAATATTGTGAAAAGCGGGCTGCGAAATTTGCCAGTTATGCGGCGCGCTTTGCGGCAAAAGAGGCGGTGATGAAAGCGCTGGGAACCGGCTGGGGCGATGGCGTCGGCTGGAAAGAGATTGAAGTGATAAATGACGCAGCGGGTAAACCCGCAATCAACCTCACCGGGCGGGCGCAGGAAAAATTTGCTGAACTGGGGGCGCGCATATCTCACCTGTCCCTGTCCCATTCAAAAGATTCGGCAATTGCTCAGGTGATTTTTGAGGCTTGAGGTTAAAGACCGTGAGGTTAACAACCTGGAGGTTAACGACAATGCCGGACGCTTGAGACAGGGCTAGCTGTTTTTGCTATTGCGCCCGGCATTGTCAATCTGCTTAGCCAACGGCGAGGTATTCGCGCAGCATTTGTCCTTCTTCAAGCTCGCGCAATTTGGCAAATGCGCCGGCTTCTATCTGCCGCACGCGTTCGCGAGTGACCGCGAGGTCTTGCCCGATCTCTTCGAGGGTGCGCGGTTCGCTTTCGGCTTCAAGTCCGTAGTGCTGTTTCAAAATAATCGCTTCACGCGGAGTCAAACGCGCCAGGGCTTTGCTGATGGCATCCCGGCGAGAACGCGCCACGGCAGCTTTAAAGGGGCTGTTGCCGCCCCCATCATCAACAAAAGCGATAGCCGATTCGCCATTGTCGTTTGCCGCGACATCAAGCGGAATGATTTGTTGAGCAAAACCGCGCGCTTCGCCGACGCGGTCAGCCTGAATGTTCAGTTTATCGGCAATCTCATGGTTTGATACTTCGGCAGCTTTCTCTTCGCCGATTGAACGTGCTGCTTTAGTGACTTTGTTAATTAATTCAAGCTCCGATGCCGGTAAACGTACAACCCGGCTTTGCGTATCGAGGGCGCGCGCCATGGATTGACGAATCCACCACATGGCATAGGTCGAAAACCGGAAGCCACGTCGCCAATCGAATTTTTCAACCGCCCGCATCAGCCCGATGTTGCCTTCCTGAACCAGGTCTAAAAACGCCAGTCCACGATTATTGAAATGTCGGGCTACGGAAACCACCAGACGCAAATTCGATTCCGTCATGCGTTGTTTGGCGTTGCTGAGCGCATAAGCCGCGGCATTGACCTTTTGTGATAATTTGACAAACTCACCGGCCGCCTGACGATTTTCCAAAATCGCCTTCGAGACCAGCGCGCCGACAGTGAAGGTTGCCTCGTGGCGGGCGCGCGCCTCGTCAAGCGAAATGACCTTTGCGGATTTAACCGACGGGGGGGCGGATTTCTTCAGGTGCTGAGCCGCAAGGCTGGCGCCGGTTTCCAGAAGCTTAATCAAATGGCGCTCGGATGCCGGAGTAAAGACCACCCTGCGCAAGGCTCGATGCAGCCTGACGCGCTGACGCGCTTCATAGGATTTGGCGTATTTCTTCAACGCCCGCTTGCTGGGTTTGCGCTTTGGCGAATAGAGCTCAAGGTGCGCATTTTCTACGTCGGCAAGCGCGAGGTTAAGGGATTCATGGGAAAAGGGAGTTGCCGTCTCGCTTTTGATTTGTTCGATAATATCAGAGGCGGTTTCGTCGCCACGCGCAAAGGCTTGACGCAAATAGATAGCGTACGCAGCGGCAATGGGTGAACGAGCAAGCCATTTCATCATACGGTTTCTTGCTCTTTCAATCTGCTTGGCAGCTTTGATTTCTCCGGCTGCATCAAGCATGGGCGTACGGCTGGCTTCTCTTAGATAAAGTTTTAACAAGTCTGCGGTATCGGGGTCGTAAGCCTGTTCTTCAATCGCAGACTCATCAGACGAATCAAGTGAGGGTTCGTCTTCGCTGGTGCTCTCTAGTAAATTGTTTTCAAAAAACTCATCAAATTCGTTTTTCATACCCGCTCCTTGCTAGCCCTGTGCAAGTCGCAAACTGTGTGCACGCTGTTTTCCAGTCTTATCTCTACGTTTCGGATTCTATCAAACGCTTTGAAAGATAAGGAAATTAAAAAGATTAATCGAATAAAAACGCAATGCTTATGCAACACTTCCCCGTTAATTCATTTTGAGCCAGCCTAAATCGCTCGTTAAAATAAGCTCTGTGAAGCCTACTGGAAAATTTTATCGGTTCACGCGGCGCGTCTATGTCGCCTGGACATTCTTTATCTTCAGCTTTCGCGTCTATCTCGAATCCAAAGAATTTTTCGGCAAAAAGACCGAAAAACGCGAACAAAAATTGCGCCGACATGCCGTACTACTGCGCGAACGCCTGATTCGCCTGGGTCCGACGTTTATTAAAATCGGGCAGATGCTCGGCACCCGCGCAGACCTCCTGCCTATCGAATATGTTGACGAACTGAGTTTCCTGCAAGACAGCGTTCCGGCTTTCCCGAACGAGCAGGCCATGGCAATTATTGAAGGGGAATTGGCGCGCCCCTTAAAAGAGGTCTTTGCCGAAATTGATGAACAGCCCGTCGCCTCAGCGAGCCTCGGGCAGGTCTATCGCGCTCAACTTCATTCCGGCGAAGCGGTTGCCGTCAAAGTTCAACGTCCAAGTCTTGAACAGGCGGTCGCTTACGACCTTGAACTCTTGCGCTGGATGGCGCGCTTCCTGGCGCGTTATCCGCGCCTCTTTCCGGGTACGGACTGGCTCGGCGCCATTGATGAATTTGACCGCGTCATTCACGAAGAGATGGATTACCGTCGCGAAACGGCAAACGCCGAACAGTTCAAACACAATTTCCGCGATTGGCAACAGCTTTATGTCCCGCGCATCTTCCATGACTATTCAACCGGGCGGTTGATTACCATGGAATTTATCGCCGGCACCAAGGTGACGGACTTAGAAGAACTTCGCGCCCGGGGCGTAAATCCGCGCCGCATTAACGAACTGATTTATCGTTCCTACTTCAAGCAATTATTTGAAGATAGTTTTTTTCACGCCGACCCGCATCCCGGCAACTTGCGGGTAATGGCCGACGGCCGGCTCGCGGTTTTCGATTTCGGCATGGTGGGTCGCGTGTCAAATGAAGTGCAGCGCAAAATGATTGAAGCCTTCTTTCATCTCTACAACCGTGATGAAAACGGCTTGGTGCAAGACATGATTGACCTGGGGTTTCTGGCGCCCGAAGCCGATGTTGCGGCGATTCGCGCCATCATTGCCGACGTGATGAAACGCAAACTCAATTTGAAATTGAAAGAGGTGCGCTTTAAGGAACTCACCTACGATTTAGCGCCGGTGATTTATCAACATCCGATTACTACGCCGTCGCATTTTACCTATTTGATGCGCGCCTTGATGACCCTTGAAGGCGTCAGCATCGTGATGAATCCGGATTTTAATTTCTTTGAAGTGGCAAAGCCTTATGTGCGCGACCTGTTGTTTAAACGTGACACCGCGAAACTCAGACAGATGGCCTGGGATTCACTGAAAGACGTGCGCACAGGGAAATTTGAATGGAACCGGTTGTGGACGATGGCCAAAATGGCTTACGACCTTTATCTCGGCGGCGATTGAACAAAGGGCGTCAGGCGATTAAGCTGATTGCACAAAAGAACAATGGGTTCACAGAGAGAAGCCGAATAAGTTTTATAATTCGTTAAGCAGATAGAAGCGCTAAAGAAAAAAATATTTGACCCTTTGGATAGGGAAGCGATTAGCAAAGAATTAATTAAACTTCCAACTGACCCTGAAAAGGAGCTTAAATAATCGTCAATCATCCTCGCCATCAAGGATAAAAAATCGGAACTTAGCTTTCAGGGAGCCGTTGGTATTTACCCGAATAAGAATCATCACCCCCAGCCGGATGAACCAACATTTCAGATTGTCAGTAGACAAAGATTATGAGGTTCGTAAATGCGAGACACTTGCTGTCAAATCATCGTCGCCACACTTCTCGGCCTTTTGTTTCAGGTTTCGGCAACTGCCCAGAGAAATGCGGATAAAGGGTTGAACCATCTCAATCGAAAAATCAAAAGCGATCTAACTGAAACCACGAATTACAAGTATGAATCGGGAAAGTGGGTCATCCAGAACGCTTTCTTCCTCGAACAAACCTACTCGCCCGAAGGCAAAGTCGTGCTGCAGAGGAGTTGCAAGGAGAACGGCCCTGATTGCCACCAACTGCAGGCATCCTATGACAGTCAGGGAAGGCTGATTGAAAAGCGGCACTACACGCCTGACGGTAATCTTGTTGAACTTTGTGTGAACACCTACGGCATCAGCGGAAAGCTTGACTCAGCCATTTGCACATCGTCAGCCGGTGAGGTCTTGTCAGCATCCACACATAAGTATGACAGTGGCGGCAGAGAAATTGAGTTCCTGCTCACAAAGAAAGGCTCTCAGCCTGTTAAGAGGGTCCATACTTATGACGAAAAAGGGAATCTGCTGGAGACTATCTCTTACCAAGGAGATAAACCCTCAAGAAGGGAGACCTATTCTTATGACTCGGGCATAAAGACAAAGCGTTGGGGTGGCAGCGTGGAGGTTGGTGATTCGGTTATTAAGGCTGGCGATAGGGTTGAGATAATCGAAACCTATAACTCCGAAGGCAAGCTCGCTGAACAAATCTTCAAACTGAACGATTCAATTACTCAAAGACAGATCTCAAAATATGAACCCAAAGGAAGGCTCGTCGAGGAAGCGCGTTACGGCCCTGATGGTAAGCTTTTCTCCAAGATCACCTACGACTACAAATACGACGGTCAGAGCAACTGGATTGAGACGGCGTATACCCAGACCACAGGCGAAGGCGAGCCGGTTTATAAATTGGTAAGTAAGCGGACAATCATTTACGAATAAATCGAATTGCTCCGGTTCAGGGTTGATCAACAGCGTGAAAATCAAAGCTCTCAGGTTACTTCATCCACTGGCTCAGTGCCGAGTCTTCGCGGATGATGGTTTCTGAGCGTTCGGGACCGGTTGAGATTAAAGCCACGGGCGTGTCGCAAAGCTCCTCAAGTCGGGCGATGTAATCTTTGGCGAGTTGCGGCAGTTCATCAAAATTGGTTGTGCCGTTGGTGGTTGCCTGCCAGCCTTTGACGGTTTCATAAACCGGCTCACAGGCTTCTAAAACATGCGCGCTGTACGGCATCTCGTTGATTATCTCCCCGTGATAACGATACGCCGTGCAGATTTTTATCTCGGCAAAATCGTCAAGCACGTCCATCTTCGTCAGCGCAATCGCATCCAGTCCATTGACCATTGTCGAATAGCGACCGACCATGGCATCAAACCACCCGGTGCGTCGCGGACGCCCGGTTGAAGCGCCGTATTCATTGCCTTTTTTGCGCAAATATTCGCCGTCCGTATCAAGGAGTTCGGTAGGGAAGGGGCCGCCGCCGACGCGCGTCGTGTAGGCTTTCGAGATTCCTAAAACGCCGGTGATGAGTTTCGGCGCCAGGCCTGTGCCGATGGTTGCGCCGCCGGCCGTGGCGCTCGATGACGTAACAAAAGGATAGGTGCCGAAATCTATGTCGAGCATGGTTCCCTGGGCACCTTCGAGCAGGATGGATTTGCCGTCGCGCACTGCAGCGTTTAGCATCGTGGCGGTGTCTTTGACGAACGGCACCAGGCGTAACGCTTCGTTCAGGTATTCGTCAATCATCTGTTCGGCGTTAATTAAGTCGCCGCCACAAAATTCGATCTCCCGATTGGCTCTTTCGACATTATCGCGGAGTTTTTCGCGCAACAAATCGGGATGCAATAAATCGCCGGCGCGAATGCCGGTGCGCGCCGCTTTGCTTTCATAGGTGGGGCCGATGCCGCGCAGGGTTGTGCCCACGCCGCTGGCGCCGAGTTTGACTTCGCGGGCGCGGTCGAGCGCCGCGTGGTAAGGCAAAATCAGATGAGCGCGGTCAGAGATAAACAACCGCCCGGCGCTTTGGATATCCATCTGTTGCAGTTCTCTGACCTCGGCGTTGAAGGCTTGCGGGCTGATGATGACTCCGTTGCCGATAATGCAAAGCGCCGTTTCCTGCAAAATCCCTGACGGTATCAAATGCAGAACAAATTTGCGTTCGCCGATAAAGACCGTATGCCCGGCGTTATGTCCGCCTTGATAACGCGCCACAATGTCGAAATGCGGAGCGAGCAAATCAACCACCTTGCCTTTCCCTTCGTCGCCCCATTGCGCTCCGATGACTACAATATTTTTCATGTGAATAGCCTTTTAAGTTAACCTTTAAGCGAAATTTATAATGAATAGACCTGCGTTGAAAGATGGTTTTTGACCAACTGCCAAGGCGCGGTCAAAGACCGCTTCTCAACAAAAACCGGGCGCTGACGTCCAGTTAAATTCCCGCACCCGAACACACCAGACGAATTTTCAGAAGTCGTTTACCGTCAACCCAGGCTTCTGACCGAATGAAGTGTTTTCCTATCCTAGCGGGTGATAAACAGAAATACAGGCGCACAACGCTGTCTACGTGCGCGCCTGCGATTGAGGTTTGAATTGGGAGACCTAAGCACTGATGGCCTGATCAATGACCCGGTCAATCATTCTTGCAATGTTGTCTTTGCTGGTCATGCCGATGACGCGGTCGGCTTCATCTCCGCCCTTAAATAAGATCAACGTCGGAATGCCGCGAATGCCATAACGCGCTGGGACGTTCGGGCTGTCATCTACATTGAGTTTCACCACTTTCGCTTTGCCATTGTAATCTTTGGCAACCGCATCAACGGCCGGTGCGAGGGCGCGGCAAGGGCCACACCATTCAGCCCAAAAATCAACCAAAACCGGTTGTTCCGATTTCAACACTTCCTGCTCAAAAGTCGCATCGGTTACTGCATTAACGAATTCACTCATTACAACCTCCTGAAATTTTTATAATCGTTTTCAAAAATGAATCAAATAGGCGGCGCGGTTTATTCCCTCGCCAAATTACTGACCCCTATAAATTACCAAATTCGAGCCGAATTAACTATGCGTCAAGCGTTCATACAAAGCGACATATTGACGCGCCGAAACATCCCACGAAAAATCGGCATGCATCCCATTTAACATCAAGGCGCGCCACAACTCTTTATCCGTATAGACCATTAACGCTTCATAAATTTTTTCCACCAGTTTATCGGCGCTGTACTCATAAAACTTGAAGCCATTTCCCTGGCGGGTGGCGCGATTGAAATTTTCAATCGTATCGTCCAACCCGCCGACGGCGCGCACAATCGGCACCGTGCCGTATTTGAGCGAATACATCTGATTCAACCCGCAGGGCTCGAAACGCGAGGGCATTAAAAACATATCCGCGCCCGCTTCTATCTTGTGCGCCAGCTCATTCGACAGCCCGAAATAGACCCCGACTTGCTGTGGGCGCGCATCCCGCAACCGTTGGAAGGCCTGTTCAAAATATTCCGCGCCCGAACCAAGCAAAATAAAATTTGCGCCTCTATCGAGCACGCGCCACATGGCATCCATAATCAAGTCGAAGCCTTTTTGGTCGGAAAGGCGCGACACGCAACCAATCACCGGGCGGTCTAAATCTTCCGCGAGTCCGAAGGTGGCGAGCAAATCGCGCTTACACTGGCGTTTGCCGGTCAAATCATGTGATGAAAAATGCGCCGCGATATAGTGGTCGTTTTCGGGACTCCATTCGTCGTAATCAACCCCGTTCAGGATACCGAACAGTCGGTGCCGACGGGCGCGCAACACGCCTTCAAATTGATAGGCGTATTCGGGCGTTTGAATCTCTTGCGCGTACTTGGGACTGACGGCATTAATGGCATCGGAAAAAACCAGCCCGGCTTTGAGCATGCTGGAAACGCCGTGAAATTCGATGCCGCCTTCCGCCCGATTGACCCATTCCGGCAAACCATATTTGCCGGTGGCATAGGGACTGAACAAACCATGAAAGGCCATGTTGTGAATGGTAAAAAGGGTTTTCGTATGCGCGACAACCGGGTCTTTCCCGTACACCGCTTTTACATAAATGGGAATCAGTCCGGTCATCCAATCGTTGATATGAAAGATATCGAATTGCTCATTGAAAGCTTTGGCGAGTTCAACTGTGGCGCGACTGAAATAAGCGAAACGGTCCGGGTCGTCGTGTTCGCCGTATAGTTTGCCGCGAAAAAAGAGATGCGGCGCATCAATAAAATAGACCGGGACTTCGCTTGAGCGATCAAGATAAACCTCCGAGGTGTGCAGCGCGCCATTAAAAGGCACACGGATTTCGCCGGGGAGTTTTTCGCCGCTGTGCAGGATTTTTTCCAGATTGTAGCGCGGCATACAGATGCGAACCCGGTGTCCGAGTCGCGCTAAGGCTTTTGGCAGGGCCCCCGCTACATCTGCGAGTCCGCCGGTTTTCGCATAGGGGACAACCTCAGATGCTACAAACAAAATGTTCAATCGCCGTCCCCCATAACCTAATAAAGTAGCTGACTCTCAAGACCGAACATAGTAGAGACCAGGTGCGGCATTGTCAAGAATACGGACCTAGGCCGCGGCAAGGGATGAAGAGGAGAAGAGAGGGTCATTCAGTTCTTGCCGGGAAAACCCAGCGCCGACCTGCGGGAGTCTAACCTTGACCTCGGATTGAACGGAAAAAGCGGATACTCCTCAGCTATCGCATCCGCTTCTTCCGCCTGATCCGAGGCTCAGCCTTGCCCTTTCAAATAGGGGTCTTCGCTGAACGCAAACTGAATGACCCTGGAGGAGAAAAGGTGCTAATCGCGCTGCCGCGCTGGTTCATTGGGCGAATTAAAAATTTATGCAAATGGCGAGGCGTAAATTGACGAACCGCGCAAATTGCCTCTTCATCTCTAATTCCGTGCACCTTAAATTTCACAATGGTTCGCACACAGCGCGGCAATATTTTGGTTAATTCAATGATTCCGCCTGACCGTTGCAGACCAAATAATCTCGCCCGCTTGCAAATCTAAATTGACGCCATCCATAAGCCTTCCGGTACCCTTGGGCTGAGGTCGGTTATTGACGAGCCATTGTTTAAGAATCACTAAATGCTGCTCGACAGTAGTGGGTCAGTTTGAAGTAGGTTGGTATTCGGTTGGCGCTAAACAAGTAAAATCTCGCCCAACGACCAGTAAAAAGTTATCTTCGGATTAGACGGAAAAAGCGGATAAAGCGCCATCGGCTGGGGCGGATAAAGCGCCATCCCTTTTTTCCGCCCAATCAGAAGATGACCTTGTCACTGACAACAGACCGCCGTTCTTTTACCGATAAATAATTTCATTCCCCTATTTTCAATCTGACCCATTACCTGCTCGACCTCTCAATGTAATTGCGCCGCAAAGGCTATGTAGTATGTTCACCTTATTGACCAGACCCTATTTATTCTTGTCGGCGGATTGAGCGGCGGCTTTCAATTTTTCCAAATCAATATTGGGAGAATAATGCGCCGCAGCGAGCAGCCACTTGCCGTTTTGTTTAACCCAGACATGGGTAAATCTGCCGGAGGCGCTCGTGTCTTTGCCATCCGTGTCGCGGCTAACCCGTTTCCACGCGCTAGTGACGATTGCCGTATCGTCGCCATAGACGCGCACCTTTAGGTCATCGTTAGTCAAAGATTCGACCGTGCCGCGCCGGAAATTCGGATCTTTGAGCTGCGCCAATCGTTCGGCCCGGGTGACGAGTTTCGGCGGAATCCGCGCCGTCACCATAAAATCTGCCGCGTAAAATCGGTCGAAACCTTCGGCGTCTAATTTTTTGCTCATTTCCGTATGTTCGGCTTCAAGTTTCATAATTTGTTCGACAATTTTGCTGTTGTTTGATTGAGCCATCACGGAAACGGTGCTGACGGTGACGATGGTCAACGCGATGATAAGCTGGATCATGCTTTTCATGTTTATCTCTCCTTAAATGTTTGCCAGTTGTTTTGTGGGAATCAGGAGTTGAAATCGAACCTGGGATGCCAATCAGTTTCGCGTGCTATTTTAGATATCATCAAAACATGACAACGCAAGACAGTGGTTTTCAGAGTCGTTTCAACTCCTGATTCATAGTGATGTGCGCAGAAGCGGTACAGTTTATGAGCGAGGCCTTCCACCCGGCGCGCATCAATCGTCAGACGATGAAATCACACCCGATGGCGCAGAAGGTGATGTCGCCTTCGCTGGAAAATCGCACCTGAAATTCCACACAAACGCATGATTCGATAGCGGGCGGCGCCGGGTGATCAAAGAAATTGACATTTTGATCCCAGGTCAGGGAATGATCGCCGCCCAGACTCATGGGCGGAAAAGGGAAAGGTATTTGCCGCGCCCCGTCGGCAATCCGCATCCCTGTAATATTGACGCCGCTCGTCGCGTTAAACTTAACCCCTACCCTGGCCAATCGGGCGCGGACTTCATCCCCACGCAGGGCGGCGTTTTCATCCCGATAAACCGGCGTCGAAATCACCGCATAAAAGGCGTTGGTCTGACCTGAGCGCCCGCGAAAAGTTACGCCTTGCAAGCCGCGTAACCCAACAATATCCGACCACTCGACGGGGATGCGCGTTTCGGTGTCCGTTGCGCCATTCATCTGATGCGTCGCGGTGTGGGGAGACCCGACCGGGTCTCCTTTACCACCGGGAAAACGCATGGCGATTGTATTACCGTGAACATAAATTGATTGAATAGCCATAATGCAAAACCTCCTATTAGTCTTGTGTTAAAGGATGCTCGGATAAAACGGGTTATCTACCACCGCACCCGTAATCAGTGATAGCCGTCAAACGACTGTTTATTCATCGGTTATTTAGTTGCACAGCTAAATGATGTTCTCAGTCCGTTAAGGCAATTTCCGTTTTGCCGGTCTCGTTATCAATGACTTGAAGGGTGAGCGACAAATCAGCCAAATCGCTTTTCTTGTTCGTGTGGTAGCGGGCGTACAAATCTGTGGGCAGTTGTTCTCCTGTGGTGTCCAAGACATCAGCAAAGCCTTTACCGGAGACCACAGACCCATTGCACTGAAGCAAGACTTTGCCCTCAGCGTTAACGAGAGCTAATTCGACGGGGATGTCATGGTCGCCGTGATTGACCACGGCAATGCGGGCGCTGCGATTCGGGGCGACACGCAACAAGCCGATGAAATAGGTGGCGCCGCTATTGGCCTGGGCAGTTGCTTCCCGCTGTTCGGTTCGTGCCGCGAGGGCTGATGAAATGCCGACGGCTGAGGCGATGACGAGCGCCAGGCCGGCGATGAATTTGGTGAAGGTGTTTCTCTTGCTCATATTTTATTCTCCTTATCAAACAAGTCTTTCAATGTTGAGTTATTGGTGTTCACAACGTAATCGTCAGGTGACCAATTTTGCTTATTGGTTTACTCCGATGGACAGGAAGCGAAAATGCCGACGGCATCCGGGTCGGGGGTTCCTTCGCCAAAAGAGCCATCCGGGTGATTGCCGTTGGTCATGAAGATTTGAAAAAGCGGGTTTGCCGTGTCGATTGCCGGACTGGTGGAATGTAAATCGAGCAACAGGTAAGAGATTTTATTCGGGTTCGGCGTACACATCCCAAAAAAGTCGCGGTAATCCGCATTATCGAACGTGCCCGTGGCAATCACTGTCGCATCACTTGCCGGACCCGTGAGTTCGTTATAACTGACCGTACGCGTGTTCGTGCCGTCGCTGAAGGTAATAACGACGCTCTCCCACCCGTTAAACGGCCCGGCGCCGGCGCCGCCATTTCCTTCAAACATGATGACATCGGCTCTGGCCAAAACGCCTCGTGAAATCCCCAATAAGTCCTGGAGGTTTCTGTAAGGCATGACGCTGCCGAACCTACCGATGGCAATCGGCGGGTCTAAAGGTGTGAACGTGTTGTCCGGAGCATGAAGTATATTTGATCTTAAAGAGGCCGAAGGATTAGCCTCCCCGGCCCAGCGAATAGCTTGGGTTGAGGCGCGCTCTGACAGTGTGAACGCACTGCCTGCGAAGATCAATATCAGTAACCCTGCGAAGAGTCGCGTGTAAAAAATATTTGTGTGTTTCATAAGTCGTCTCCTTTTTTCAGAACCAGGTTTTGAAATTTAATTTTCAGCAAAGTTCATCTGTAATGCCGGTTCCCGTCCGGCCTAGACCAGGTGATTTCACCAGATTGAAGTCCTAAATTGACTCCGTGCATAAGCGTCCCCGTACCCTGGTAAGGGATGCCTCGACTTGTATGCCAGCGTTTTAAAATAACCAGTGACTCGGTCATGCCGCGGCTCAATTGCGTATTCAAAATCAGGTCGTCGGCGCGCGCAAAATCCGCGCTTCCCGTGCCGACAACCACCTCCAAACCTCCGCATTGCGAACCGAACGCTCCGAGGGTTATGGCGCGCCAATACCCAGGACGATTTGGCGGCGCGTTTGGATAGGTGTCCCCGGTTGTTAGCCGTAGCAAATACCTCAGGAATACTTCATCCATCCGCACTTCGATGGTTGCCGTTCGCCCTCTGGCATCAGTAATTACAATCCGCTGAATCAGCATTGCTCGTCCTCCTTTTTGTCCAATTCATTGACGTTGTCTGAGCGACATAAGCACAGGGATATTGAAAAGCCTGTTTCATAATGAACAAACTCAGGGTGCATCCGCTGTTCGTTATGCCGCTGTTGATTACTTATTCGGGCCTGGTTGCCGGAAGCTGTGAAGATTCATTCCAGATTTTGCGAGATTTTAGGCCTGAAGAAAGGGGTGCGTTCTGAAGCGACTTTGCAAGCGATGCGGAACCCGCCGGTTTCGTGGTTCGATTCCAGGGTGTTGGGTGACAGGACTTTGATTGCTTGCCAGCCCCGGTATTTCGCTAGCAGGTTTCTATCGCCAAGTGTCCAGGTCGTACTCACCCATTGGATGCCGGCTTCTCTGAACTCCAAGGTAAGGGCGGGGCCGGTGGCTCCGTCGCTGCGGATAAAAGTATATTTCACCGTGCCGCGACCGTTGGCTCTAATATAGCCTTTGAAATGAACCGTCACCGGACAGGCCTCTTCCAGGTCGGCGCGGTCGGCTTTTAGTACGGCTTCCGTGACGCGAAAGTCCTGTGAAAAAGTGGGGACAGCGAAAGCCATGAAAAAGGCTGCTGCCATAAAGGTGTTACGAATCGATTTTGTTTTTCTTCTCTTCATTTCATTTTCCCCTCTCTGTTTTGAGTGTTTGAGAGCGGCAAGGTTTTCGTGACCGAACCGCCCAGTAAGCTTATTGGTTCGTTTTCCGCCGCAGGATTAGGGAACCCAGATTGGGCGAATCTCGGCAAAGTCCGCGCCGCTCAACAGAAAGTGCGGGCCGGGGCTGCCAGCCTGGGTGTTAAACACTTCCAGCGATGGCACGAGGTCTTCGACATCCTTGGCGGTTTGCACGCGGATTTGCACATAGAGCAACCGGTTGCTGGTGCCGTCGGGAATCGAGAACTGGTCAATTGCCGCATCGCCGGGCGCGGGCGTCGCGTTACACTGAATTGGCACATCCGCTTTGCCCTGCGGGCTGACCGGGATGATGTAAATTTGTAGCGGGAGCTCTTTTTGTCCGGCATTCACCGCGGCGACGCGCAGCGTTTGACCAGGCAACAGATTAATCACGCCCGAGACCAGTCCGGCGGGCGCCGTGCCGTCGCCGGTCGGATTCGGTCGGTTGGTGGCCGTAGCGCCCGCCGGGCTGCCTTGCTGTTCTTGTGCCGAAAGCGTCGCCGCGCCGATACTGAACAACACGGCCGAGGCTAAAAACAAGGTCGCAAACGACGCCAATTTTTTTGATTTTTTCATAACTATTCTCCTTCTTTCTCAAATCGAAATTTCTTGCTGAACGGGCGACGCGCGTCTAAAATCCTTGCGCCTCACTGCGCGATTTCACGACGGTGCGTCTGCCCGTCAGCCTTTCACGTTTGGGTTTATAACGGAGGACAGCAACTATGTCTTCGGGCGGAACTTCAAATTATTCTCAAGACAATCTCAATTCGTCTAATTTCAAGCCACAAGAGATTTACACCTTTGATCGCTTTCGCCTAGACGCCCGACGACTGTTGCTCTATGAAAACTCACAACCGGTAACCCTGGCTCCCAAGGTTATCGAAACGCTGCTCGCTTTGGTTGAAAGAAGCGGCGAAGTCGTAAGCAAAGACCAGTTGATGGACCGCCTGTGGGCCGATTCATTTGTTGAAGAGTCCAACCTGACGCAAAACATTTATCTCTTGCGCAAGACGCTGGGCAATTCAGCCGACGGCAAGCCGTTGATTGAAACCTTCCGACGACGCGGCTATCGCTTTACGGCAAAGGTGGAAATCGTCTCTGAAGGGCCAGGCGCATCAACACCGCCCCAACCCCCTGAGCCTTTTCAAAAAGCGCGCCACAGGCAAAGCCCGGCTTTTGACTCTCTGGCCGTGATGCCCATGACCAATGACACCGCCGACCCCAGTGCCGAGTATCTGAGCGATGGCATTACCGAGAGTCTCATCAATCGTTTGTCGCAACTCTCGCAACTGCGCGTCGTGGCGCGCAGCACGGCCTTTCTTTACAAAGGGCAAATGGTCGAACCGCAAGAGGTCGGGCGCAAACTCGGCGTGAGCGCGGTCTTGACCGGCCGGGTCTTGCAACTGGGCGAACGCTTGATTGTCAGAACGGAATTGGTTGACGCCGCGAATGGGTGGCACCTGTGGGGCGAACAATTTGAGCGGCTTGATTCGGATATCCTGGAATTGCAAGAGACCATTGCCCAGGAGATTGCTCAAAACCTGCAACTCAAATTGACCGGCGAAGAGCATCGCTTGCTGACCAAACGCTATACCGAAAGCAGCGCCGCTTATCATCTCTATGTCAAAGGTCGTTACTATCTAAATAAACGGCGGGCCGAATCCATTAAACGAGCTGCCGATTATTTTCAGCAAGCGATTGACACGGACCCGGCCTACGCCCCGGCCTATGTGGGCCTCGCCGATTGTTACCCGCTGCTCAGTCTCTATGGCTCGCTCACCCCGCATGAAGCCTACCCGAAAGCCCGCGCCGCAGCCTTCAAGGCGCTGGAGATTGATAACACGTTAACCAAAGCTTATACCTCGCTCGGCGTGGTCAAACTCTTTTACGAGTGGGATTGGGTGGGCGCCGAAGAGGCGTTCCAGCGAGCCCTTGAACTCAACCCCGGCTACCCGGATGCGCACCAGCGATACGGCATGTATTTGACCGCCACCGAGCGTTTCGACGAAGCCGAAGCCGAGTTTGCCCGGGCTCGCGAGCTTGACCCGCTGTCGTTGATTACCAAAACGATTAGCGGCTATCCGTTTTATTACGCGCGACGCTACGGGGAGGCGAGCAAGTCTTTTCAAGAGGTGATCGCAGCGGATGCGGAATATTCGATGGCGCATTTTCGACTGGGGTTAACCTTGGCGCAGCAAGGGAAGTACCCGGAGGCGATTGCCGAACTGCAAAAGGCAATTCGGATTTCCAACGACCGCGATGCCATCGCCGCGCTCGCTTACGTCCAGGGGTTGGCCGGCGATAAGACGATAGCCAAAGCGGCGCTCGCCGAACTCACGGAGCGCGAAAAGACCAGCTTCGTTTCGGCTTACGATCGGGTGCTGATTTATGTGGGGCTGGGCGACCGCGAAGCGGCGCTCGACTGGTTGGAGAAGGCTTACCAGGAGCGCTCCTATTGGTTGATCTATTTGAGGGTTGACCCGGCTTTGGATGGCTTGCGCGAACATCCGCGTTTCGGCAGATTGCAGGCTAAGGTATTTGGCACAAACGAGCTTCATGTTCAGGCAAAACCGCAAACCGTTGTAGAAAAACCAGCCGCGCCGATTGCCGATAGCAGAAAATCATATTTTGCGCTTGCGGCAGTTGTGGGGGTCGCTTTGCTAGCCGTGGTCTTTGCCGCCATATACCTATTTAATTCCAAACCCGGGAACTCGCCGAACCCGCCTGCCGTCACCCCGAATCTGAAATTCACGCGGCTCACGCCCGACCTCAATATTTCTGCGGCCTCGTTCACCCCCGAC
>JBIOWC010000002.1:0-4637 GCA_044868105.1 Blastocatellia bacterium | reverse complement strand
CGATGTGGCGCATTCTTGAGCCCAATATTGAAAGCGTGCGGCGGGGACTGGCGCAGGCTTTTGGTTGCGATGCGGAAGAGATTGCCATCACGCGAAACGCCAGCGAAGCGCTGGAAATTTGTCAGTTCGGCTTAAACCTCAAACCCGGCGATGAAGTCATTACCACCAATCAGGATTATGGGCGAATGATTACCACCTGGCAGCAACGCGAGCGCCGCGATGGCCTGAAGCTCAAACAGATTGCCTTTCCCGTGCCGCCGCCTTCACCGGATTACCTTTACGAAATTTTTGAAAAAGCTGTCACCGCGCAGACCAAAGTGATTCACGTTTGTCATATCACCAATTTAACCGGGCAGATTTTCCCGATTAAACGCATCTGCCAGATGGCGCGCGCGCGCGGCATCGAAGTCATCGTTGACGGCGCTCATGCGTTTGCGCATTTTCCCTTCAAACAGGTTGACCTCGATTGCGATTATTACGGTACGAGTTTACATAAATGGTTGCTGGCGCCCGTTGGCACAGGGTTTTTGTACGTTCGCAAAGCGAAAATCAAAAACCTCTGGCCCCTGATGGCCGCCGATCAAAAACAGGAAGACGACATCCGCAAATTTGAAGAGATTGGCACGCACCCGGCCGCCAATCATAACGCCATTGCCGAGGCCTTGAATTTTCACGAGGGCATCGGTTCGGAAAGAAAAGCCGCGCGGCTTCGATATCTGAAAAATTATTGGACGAAGCGTTTAGAGAAAACCGGCAGGGTGAAAATCTTGACCCCTTATGATCCCGCGCAGTCTTGCGCGCTGGCGAATTTTTCCGTCGAAGGCCTGGACCCGGTCAAACTCGGCGGACACCTGTGGGAGAAATACCGCATCAACTGCACGCCCATTGTGCACCCGGAATTTAGCGGCATACGCATCACGCCGAATGTTTACACGACGATGCGTGAAATAAACATCTTTTGCGAGGCCGTTGAAAAAGTCATTCGTTCGGGGCTTCCGGCTTAGGGCGGGTTTGGCAATAAAGAGATAACCACAATAATGCACAAAAGACGCCAAACCTATTGCCCGGGCAGCTTCAGGAAAATTGCCCGGTGAAATTTCACGGTTGTTTCTTTGGTGTTTTTGTGTGCTGCTTGGGGCTGTTATAAAAGAGCCTCTAAAAAGAAAAGTGAACGAACCTGGAGAGAGTCGCCATTGATTTTTCAAGAAACCGCGCCACCAACCACCCGCACCTTTTGGAGCAAGGTTTTTGATTATCTCAACTATCCGCTCATTGACCAGAATAATCTCAAAGTCTCGGTCGCCAGCCTCCTGCTGGCGCTCATCATTATTGCTATCGCCCTGGTTATGTCGCGCCTGACCAAACGGGTATTTGAAAAACGCATCTTGCCCAAAGCCGAATGGATGGACACCGGGCTGCGTTATGCAGTTTTGCGCAGTGTTCATTATATGGTCATCGCGTGCGGCATTTTGTACGCCTTGAAAGTGGGCTTTGCCGTTGATTTGACCGGCGTTGCGGTGGTTGTGGGGTTTATCTCTGTCGGCATCGGGTTTGGATTACAATCCATCGCTGCCGATTTGGTATCCGGGTTCATTCTTTTGTTTGAACGCTCGCTAAGGGTCGGCGACTATGTCAAACTCGGCGAGCTTGAAGGTCGCGTGTCGCAAATCAACTTGCGCTCGACCATCGTGATGACCAACGACCAGGTCGCCGTCATTGTGCCGAATTCCGAACTCGTTAAAAACCATGTCGTCAACTGGTCTTATCATTCCATCGTGCGTATCAAAATCCCTGTTGAAGCCAGCGAACAAAACGAGATTGACGAGGTTTCCAAAGCCATGATTGATGCGGCGCGGGCGCTTGAAAAAGTCATAGACGATCCGCCGCCGCAGGTCTATTTTTTAGGTCATTACAATACGCTGTTGAAATTTGAACTCCTGGCCTGGATCAAAGAGCCGCATGAGCATCAACAGATTCGCAGCCAGATTCAGCGCGAAATCTATCGTATCTTCCGCAATCGCCGATTGCCTGTGCCGACGACGCAAATTGACGTGCAGATACTCGAAAGCACCCTTGAATTATTGAGCAAAAAACTTAAGCCATAGAGGCGGAAAATCAAACAATGATTTGAAGCTTAATCGGCGGGCTGGCAAGATTAAATCAACATTCAGTGTACAGGCTTACGGACATCTTTCGTTTACAGAGGTGATGCCATGATGAAACGACGCTTCGCTTTACTGACCCTTGCGCTTGGGATTGTCCTCAGTTTGGTGCCAAACGGGCAAGCGCAGGAAACCGTCGAGCAACCCAACAACCAGGAAGCCAAAGATTCGCTGGAGAAAAAAGCCCTGACGCTTCTTGAACAGGTGGCTACAGAGAGCGGGCAGTTACGCTTGCCGGAAAATCGCATCCGCTTGCAAATGATGATGGGCGATATGCTTTGGCCGCACAATGAAGCGCGGGCGCGCGCCCTGTTTGATGCGGCGGCGGCGGCGCTTCTGGAATTGAGAAAGAACGCGCAAACCAATCGCCGCAGCCTGCGACGCGGTTACGATGAAGGTGAACAGTCAGCCCTCCAGTTGCGGCAACAATTGTTAATGACGGTGGCCGAGCATAACGCCCAACTGGCCTATCAACTTTTACAGACGACGCGACTGCCAGTGCTGCCGACCAATACGCCTTACAACCGGGAAGCCGGTATCGAAGCCAATCTCGAACAGACTTTATTGATGCAAATTGCCCTAACCGACCCGCAACTGGCTTTGAAAAATGCTGAAGCGATGCTCGACAAAGGACAATATTCTTATTCGTTAATGCAGATCATCGCGGGTCTGCAAACGAAAGACAAAGATGCGGCGGCGCGACTGATAGAGAAATTGCTTAAACAATTACAAAGCGAAAACCTGCTGGCCAAACCGGAGGCCAGTTATCTGGCCATGACTTTATTGCAGGGTGGGCCGCGTCTGCCTGAAAACGCTACGGCCTCAGAAAGCAGCAACACAAAAATACAGACCTATCCGGGTGGCGGGACGAAATGGCTTACAGAAGCGGCGTTTCGTAATTTGCTGGAGATCGTCGTGAACACGGCGCTTAAGGGTACGTCGGCTTTCGCGGCCGCCTTGCGCGGCGGCACGACTCCCGACCGCCAGGAGTCTTACGGGGTGTATCGAGAACAAGAGGCGGCGCGAAGCCTGCTGATGAGCGTGCAATCCCTGCTGCCACATATCGAAAAATACGTCCCGACAAAACTTGCTGCCGTGCGCCAGAAAGTGGTCCAGATGGGCATCCCCACCTATCAACCAGCCAAAGAGTTTACTGAATTAATGCAAAATAGTAGCTCTGAAAGACTGTTGGCCGCGGCTCCGACCGCGCCTGACTATATGCAAACCGGGCTTTATCATCAGGCGGCAATGAAAGCCATTGAAGAAGGCAATACCGAGCGCGCCCAACAAATCATCAAAGACCACATTGAAGGTTCGCAGCAGGCCAGCTATCTGAAAATGATTGAATCGCGCAAATTGTCAACTAAATCCGCCGAGATGACCATCGAGAGCGTGCGCCTGTCTTTGGCGCGACTGCCGACCGACGAAGAGCGCCTCGAACTGATCATTGAACTGGCCAATCAGGCAGAGGATGGCAATCCGAAACTCGCTTTGCAGATTCTTGAAGAGGCGCTGCGCTTAGTTGCAGGGCGCGCCAGTAGCTACGAAGACCTGGATGACCAACTGCAGGTCGCACAAGCCTTCACCGAACTTGAACCGTCTCGAAGTTTTGAAATCCTGGACGCTGGAATCGCCCGACTCAACGAACTCTTTCCGGCAGCGCAAGCGTTAAACGGGTTTGAGGTCAATTTATTTAAGGACGGCGAGATGTTGCTCAGTAGCGGCAACGAACTAGCCGAGAAAGTGAACGAATTTGCCGAACAAATTGCCGCCCTGGCCGCTAAAGATTTTGACCGCGCTGTCGTCTTCGCCGAGAAATTTCAATTACCCGAAGCGCGACTCCTGGTGCGTTTAACCATCGCCAAGGAATTGCTCGATAAACCGTCGGCCACCCCTGACAAAGAGGACAAGAAACAACCGCTCATCATACGGGGGCGCAGACGACCTTAACCTTGAACGGACGCCAGTCAATTAACCGACAGGTTATCTCGCAGAACTAGACCTCCGGCAGGGGTAATCGTAGCCGCTACCCGGTTCCGCAATTTTGAATTGATGACTGCGAATCGCAAAAAACTCTTATTTATAGTTCTGTTGGTCGGGGTGGTGGGTCTGCTCGCGATGATTCTGGTTTTTTATAAGCGGGATAAACCGCAAGTTTCGCACATTCCTCCCAGCGGCGGCGCCGTAGAAGCGCGATACCATTTTTCAGACACCCCTATTTTTCTGCAAACCGACGCGCGCTGGGCCAGTCAGGAAATTGGCGGCAGCCGCGAACTTTTGCGCGCCGTCGGTTGCACGCTCTGTTCCGTGAGCATGGCACTGGCGCATTACGGCCTAGAGATGACGCCCGACAAGCTGAATGAAAATTTGAAAATAAAAGATGGCTTTACCGCACAAGGTTGGCTGAAATGGCAGGCGATAACTGAAATAACCGGGCAAAAAATTCGCATTGATATTCCTCAATCACTTTCTCAC
>JBIOWC010000001.1:0-7576 GCA_044868105.1 Blastocatellia bacterium | reverse complement strand
CCGCGAATCTTGCGCAAATTTTCTGGGCGCATCAATTGAAATTGATAACGGATTGAAGAGATAACCCCGGCAAAACGTGACCGCGTCGATTCAACGAAGCCGCGCGCGCCGCGTCCGCCCAATCGTTCAATGACTCTGCACCAACGTGTGCGATGGTCGCCAAGCTCTCTATCCCATTCATCGTAATAAAAGGCGCGGTCGCCTTTTTCCAAATCCTGTTCGGTGCTTTCGGCGTTGTTCCATTGATTGAATAACTCCTGGTCCGCCGCCATCTCTTGATTTTGATTGGCCGTCCAGAAACTGAAGGGGTCTTGTCGCGCTTCGGCTTGCTGACGCTGTTCGCCCGCTTCTCCATTTTCATCCGGCGAGGATGCCGCTTCGCCATCTCCTTCGCCTTCATCTGCGCTCTCGGATGATTCATCGCTTTGAATGTCAGCGTTGCTCGGCTGTTCGAGGAACAGATCGTAGACGTGACGGGTAGCCATGAGTGAATCGGCGACCGTCGCCTCCTCGCGAAAAATATAACTCGATAGAATGCTTTCAATCTGCCCGACAATCGTGGGATAGACGCGTCGCGCATCGGCGGTTGCGCCACCACATAGCGCGATTTGGAAGAGCAATTCAAAGGCGACGTATTCTTGCGGAACCTCTTCGAGCCTGGGCCGGTGTTCAAGTAAACGCAAACGCACAAAATCCAAATCGCGCCGGATGCCGCGATAGGCCTGGCGCAAAAGAAAATCAATACGCCCATTTTCGATGGTAGTGAAAAGCCGCAAGGCAATTTCCCGACTGCGGAAGGCCTCCAGCACATTTAAAAAACCAACCGATTTTGGATTTTGGATTTTGGATTTTGGATGAGCGGTTGCCGAGCCAGAACTCACTTTTCCGTTTTGAGTGCTGGTTTTCTGAAAAGATATTTGAATTTCCTGAAGCGCCGCTAAAATGTCCGGCGTGTCTTCGGCATAGGTTTGAAATTCAATTTGCCCTGCGCCGTGCGCTGCCAGCACTTTGAATAAGCGGAAATTTTCGGCTTCGCCTTCAAACTCTGCGACCACCGAAGGCAGATAGATGGTCTTCCCATCACCGATTTTCGCTTCGTCGGGTATGGAACTGAGCGGCGCAATGTGGAGATTTTTTCCGGTCAGCCCTTCGACATAAAGTCGCAAGGTTTGCGCGATTGAATCAAGCGTCAGCCCGCCTTCAATTTTAAAGAGCGCCTGTTGGCTGGCTTTGGATTCCAGCGCGTAATAAGCCTGAATCTTGCGCGACGTTTCGTCGGGTTTTTCAATGCCGCGCAAAGCCCAGGAGCGAAACTGTCCGATACTGGCGGCGCGCAAAGCCAGGGGGCTCGCTTTGAAACATTCGACGGCCGCTGTGGTGTTTTTCTCAGCAATCTCTTCGACAACTTGCAAGACGGCTGAGACGATCTGGGCGCGACGGTCAGATCCGAATCGCGCCGACAGGTCTGCGACAATCTGTGGGCTGGCTTTCATAAAATGATAACTTGCCGCGTTGCCTTGCAAGGCAACTTTTTTCGCCAGCGACGTCCAACGCTCAAAGGCCTCTTCATCGGCAATGCGCAAGACGCGACTTGCCGCTTTGAAATATTGCAGCGCCACGCCACCTGAGCGTTCGAGATATTCTTCCGTGATGTTAAAGAGTTTTTCTACGGCTTCGGGTTTAGACGCGGTAACGGCATTCGGCAAATCAATGAAAAATTCGGCGGCCGTTCCCCCCGAACGAAAGGCGAAGGCCGAGGTGAGCGCCAAGGCGCGTTCGGTCAGACGCCCCCCGCTTTCTCCGGTCAGGGTTTTCAATTCGGCAAGCACCGCTGGCGCGGCTTGTAATAAATCGTTGCTGTGTTTGACGGAATGACGCGCCATCTCGATACAGATAGAGAGCACTTTGCTGGTGTTTTCAAAATCACCGATTGCGGTGATGATTTTCGGCGCCGATTTGAAACTTTCAACTGCCGTATTTGCCGAAAGCGCCGCCTGCTTGTTGATGAGTTTCAAAACCGATGGGCGCAGGCCTTCGCTGAGGGCCGTCAGCACGCCGGCGCTCGTTTGAAAGAACTCAATAGCGGTTTCGACGCTGGTCGTGGCAATCCGTTTGCCCGCTTCGCCCCACACCCGAACGTCACTCGAATCAACCAATTTGGAAACGTCAGGGGCCGCTCTTAAAAATTCAACCGCCGCGCGGATATTGGTGGCGGCAATGGAAACGCCGATATCCGTGGCCAGCAGAACGCCTTCATAGGGAAGCGAGGTTAAGCGATTCAACAGGTTTTCAAATGTCGAACCCGCCGCATCTTTCAAGGTCTGTTTCAGTTTTTCTCTCAGTTCCGATTCTTTAATAGCCATGCAAAGCCATCATAACAAATTGTACAGGGCTTTTGCATTTGGCGGGCTTGAACTTTTTTAATTTCCGCTTGCGAACCACGGAAAATTGGCGTAATAAATGAATGAGTATTCATTCATTTATTACTATGGCAAGCGCAAAAAAAGCCTCAATGGGAAGAGAGAAATCCAACGGCAAGTACGAAGCGATTTTGCGGGCGGCAATTAAAGTCTTTGCGAAAAACGGCTTTTTTAACTCGAAAGTCGCGGATGTTGCCAAAGCCGCCGGGGTTGCCGATGGCACGGTCTATCTCTATTTCAAAAATAAAGATGACATTCTGGTGTCAATCTTTAATCACATGACGGAACTGGCGCTGGAGCGCGGGCGCCTCACGCTTGCCGAAATTGAAGACCCGATTGATAAACTCCGGCGCATTGTCGGAAGCCATCTTGAAATGTATGCCCGCGACCGCGACCTGGCCGTCGTCTTTCAAGTTGAACTGCGGTCTTCGACAAAATTTATGGAGCAGTTTTCGGCAACCAAGGTCACCGATTATCTGGAGATGATTAGTCGGGTGATTGCCGAAGGACAAAAGCGCGGGGTTTTTCGCAAAGAGTTGAATACCAAACTGGCGGCCAAGATTCTCTTCGGGGCGCTCGATGAAATGGTGACCAATTGGGTGCTGACGCGCAAACCTTATAACCTCATCTCAACCGCCGAACCGGTGATTGATGTTTTCTTAAATGGCGTTGCTCACCGCTAGTCACTGGTCATTGACCAACCGTTAAAGGGAAAGAACGGCCAATAACCAATGAGTAGATAACCAAGGGCAATTGATTGATGACCGATAACCCGACAACCTTAAATGAGCTATTCAACTTCGCGGTCGAGCGTTTCCGTGATGTTACGCTGCTGCGGTTTAAGAGAGCCGAGGCCTGGCAATCGCTTACTTATGGCGAAGTTGCCCGACGGGTGCGTGAACTCGCTTTGGGGTTGTATGAACTGGGCATTCGCCAAGGGGATAAGCTGGCACTGTGGTCGGAAAATCGCCCTGAATGGAATGTCGCAGATTTAGCTGTGCTTGCACTCGGCGCAGTTGATGTGCCGATTTACACGACGCAATCGCGGGCTCATGTCGAATACATTTTGAATAACTCGGAAACCTGTGCGATTTTCGTGTCATCCGAATTTCTTGACGAAACCCTTGCGATGCGCGGGCGTGTTCCTTCTTTGAAATATATCATTTCATTTGATGATGTTTCTGCGCAGGAAAAATCGGCTACTGTGATGAGCGCCGAAGCCTTAATCAACAGCGGACGGACGTTGTTTGGCAATGAACCTAAGCTCTATGAAACCTTGTGGCAAGCGGCAACCCCGAATGACCTGGCAACCTTGATTTACACATCGGGGACAACCGGCGATCCGAAAGGCGTGATGCTCACGCACGAAAATTTAACCGTCAATGTTTTAAATGTTGTGGACTGGTTACAACTGGGCAAGCAGCGCGATGAAGCGTTGACTTACCTGCCGTTTTCACACATTTTTGAACGCGCTGTCTGGTACCTCTATGTCCATTGTGGAACCTTGATTTCTTATGCCGAAAGCCTTGATAAGGTTGCGGCCAATCTTGCAGAGGTTTGCCCCACAGCAATGACCAGCGTGCCGCGAATGTTCGAAAAGATTTATGCAAAAATCGTTGACCGAGGATTGGCCGCGGGATTTCCGCAAAGACAGATCTTTCTCTGGTCTATGAAGGTCGGCAAAGCGTGGGCCGAACGACAAGACCAAGGTAAGCGGGTTGGTTTATGGCTTGCGCTCGAACACAAAATCGCTGATGCGCTGGTGTTTAAGAAATGGCGGGCAGCCTTTGGCGGGCGCATTCGACTTTTGATTTCCGGCGGCGCGGCGCTTGCGCCTGACATCGCTTATGCGTTTGCAGGCGCGGGACTCACGATTTTACAAGGATATGGGCTGACCGAGACTTCGCCTTCGATTACCTGCAACACCGAAGCGCATAACCGAATTGGCAGCGTCGGGCGCGTCATTGATGGCGTTGATGTAAAAATAGCCGAGGATGGCGAGATTCTGGTCAAAGGCAAAATTGTCATGCAAGGATATTACAAGCGCCCGGATACTAATGCCGAAGCTTTTACGGCCGATGGGTGGTTTCGTACAGGCGATATTGGACAACTGGATAAAGACGGATTTTTATTTATCACCGACCGCAAGAAAGAGTTGAATAAAACCAGTGGCGGAAAATATATCGCGCCGCAACCCCTTGAGAGTTTAATTAAATCCAGCCGCTTCGTTTCGCAAGTGGTGGTCATTGGCAATGGCCGAAAATTTGCCTCGGCGTTGGTGGTCCCGAATGTTGAATTATTGAAGAGTTACGCGGAGTTGAAAGGCCTCAAGTCGGCAAGCACGGATGACCTCTTGCAGCATCCGAAAATCATAGATTTGGTTTTGCGGCAAATTCATAAAGCGACGCCAGACGTTGCGCAATACGAGCGTATTAAAAAGGTGGCGTTGATTAAAGATGAGATGACCCCTGAATCGGGGGAACTCACACCGACGCTCAAACCGCGCCGCACGGTTATTGAAAAGAAGTACAGAGCCGTCATTGATAAGCTTTATGAAGAAGAAGGTGAACGCGCAGTAATAGTTTGATTGTTTAATAGATAAGCTCTATTTGAAGGCTTCCCTAAATTATCAGTGCTAGGAGCTATCTGGTGCGTATTCGTCTGCCCCAAATCGAATCGAAAACCGGATCGCAAACTATTCAGGAGGGAATGCAAGATGAGCTATTTACCAAGATTTGGACCTCACAAATATACCAAGGCAAACCTTGACCGAAGAGAGAGAGAGCAGATCAATGAAGAACTTCTATATCGGGCTCTCAATACCGGCACCGTGATTACCTTTATCGGTTCGGGGTGTTCTGCTGCGATTGGGTATAAGACTTGGACGGGTTTTACAAAGGAGATGGTGGAAAGGACATTGTTAGAATTAACTGATGCAAAGCAACAGGGAAAGCTCCAGCCTTTCGTTGAAGAAAATGAAAGACGATTAGGAAGATTTTCCGATCTGTTAAATAGCAATGTCTCCTCCGAGCAATTACCGTTCTTTTTAACAGTGTGTAAAAAAGAGCTTGAACGAATAGGTGGTCAACCTTTGTATGAAGAAAAGCTAGGTGAGATTTTTGAAAAATGGGAAACTAAGTCGTCCACCATACAATCGCCACCCTTGAGTGATCAAAATAATCCTTATCGCTCGCTTTTGGAAATTAAATCTCTGCGGCGCTTTATCACCAGTAATTATGATAATGCTTTTGAATGTCTGCTGGCCGAACATCGTAAAATTGATTCCGGTCATCTCAAATTACCGTCAACTAACACTGTTTCTCTGAAGGAAAAAGTGAAGCTTGCCTTTACCCAAAAGGATGACGATCATCTGGCAATTTTTGCACTTTCCCATATTGAAGAGGCCGAGAATATGATTTTCCATTGCCATGGGTCAATCTTCGAGCCTTCGTCAATGGTGGTGACGGAAGCCGATTATAATAATTGGTATTTAGCTGAAAACGACAAGTGTTTGGCGTTTCGACAAACTCTGGATTTGCTCTTCGGGTCGAACCCCATCCTGTTTGTCGGATTTAGCCTGAACGATGTTGATCTACTCCGTCCACTACGTATTTTCGGCATGCGGGGAGACGAACGCGAACCAACCCGTCCAATCTTTGCGATCTTGCCACGAATGCAAGAATCAAAAGAAAAAGATAATGACCACTTTGATCACCTGTTCGCGCAATATAAGGTTCGTGTCATTCCCTATGATATTAAGGACTGGGGCGGACAAAGTGAGGCTCTGTGTCAAAAGCTGGAGGATATCAATAAAAGGCGGGGAGAATGGTGGAGAGGCTGGCTGACGAAGCCGAAGATTCGCAAAGTTTCAACCACTTCGGGCAAAGCCTCATCCGGTACTCCCAAAGCCCCGTATTACCATTATGCTTTTCATTCAACCACGGAGCAGGTGCGATTGACGGAAAGAGATAATCGGATTCTTGAAAACCTAGAAGAGCAAATTTTTAATCGGCTTGATCCCCCAAGTGGAAAAACCTTAATCCCGCTTATTGGCCCTGGCGGAACGGGAAAATCCTGGTATGCCCTTCGATTAATGGAACGCTTGGTTAAAGGAAATTTAAACAAACCATTAGAAAAGCAATTCGCCGGGTTCTTCTTCTGGAGTTCATATTATTCAGATGATTCTTTGACCGGGCTAGATCGCGCCTTGTTTTACATGGAGGGGGAAGAAAAGTATAAGGAAAATAGAAACAATTCGCGCCTCAATCGCCTGAAAAGCTGTCTGCGAAATGAAGATGAAAAGTATTTTATCGTTTTTGATGGTGTTGAACGCTTTCTTCATGAAGGAAAGCAGCATGAGGTTGGCTACGAACATACCCCACGGATCAAGGAACTGTTTAAGATACTATCCGATCAGGGGAACAAAAGTATCGTTTTGATTACCAGTCGGCTTTGGCCACAGGCTTTAAGTTCACCTGATACTTCGGATCTGATTCGGCCATTTACGCCAGAGGAATTGGAAGTGATTGAGCCCTTTGACAAATTGGATTTATCACAAGATGAACGGTCGGCTCTTTGTTCACTCCTGGATGGTCACATTTATGGGCTTCTTTTGGCTGGGAAAATTATTGCCAGGCAACGAAACAAAACTTATCGGGATGAAGAAAAAGGCGGAGGATCGCCACCCGAGGATACGGAATTCGGCTCACCTCCCTATGATAAAATCGAACCAGATCCGACATTACTGGATTTAAAAACGGCTTTATCCCGTACCCCACCAGACCGCCGAATTCAGCGTATGATTCGTGAGGCGATTGATTACGCTGACCGTTGGGTTGAGACCTCACTATCCTTCAAACATGGAATCGTACCCAGCATTCTTGAAAGAGTCGCCATCTTCATGAGCCCCGTGAGTCAGACAATCCTCTCCTGGTGCATAGAGCTATCGTGTAAAGAACTGGGATTTCCAATTAACCCGGCAGAAGCGAAGCACCTGATTGAAGAATTAAAGTCAAGACTAATACTATTTGAAACCAACCAAGTTGAACCTGACTTATCAAATGAGACCCTTTACACCATTCATCCTTTGGTTCGCGGGTACATTTTTCAACGTGTCCACCATGCGATGACTGATGCTTTACCAAGCTTTACATTAT